>CAYUUC010000018.1:0-27198 GCA_964447635.1 uncultured Spirochaetia bacterium | reverse complement strand
GAAGCCAATCAGAAGAACCATCAGGAGAAAGACTCCAATCCAAGTTCACCAAACCACATATACATAAAGAATCTCAATTTTACTAAATGCACATTCAAAAGCGGAGTTAACCTATTCTTTAAGGAAGGATATATAATAGATGTTGTAGGTTCTATCAATTTCGATGGATGCTCCTTCGATACAAACCAAACTGGTATTACTTATTAATCATCTGCCGGTAAAAGAGCAAGCAAACTAACCTCCATTAGTCAAACAAGAGTAACCATGTTTAATAGTCCATTTAAGGAGGAATTATCATTTATGTTAAAAAATACAAGAATTGGAAGACTTACCCAATATTTTATACAAAAGATGAAAGACGCATTCGGGATAGAACCGGAAGAGAAGCTGGTCAACGAGGAGAAAGACTCCTCCACATTAAAATATAAATACGGTATGAACTCGGATTTTATGGTGGAATGCAGGTTGAATAAGCCACCATTCATATTCTCGTCCGCCGGCAAAAACCTACCCGAAGAGTATCAAGAATTTGTAGAGAAGGTTAACCACACCGTGGGTGCTGATATCGAGAAAATGGGCGACGACTTGGAAGAAAATAAATAGAATAAATATCAAAATATAGAATAATCCCGCATATTAGGTACTTACTAAATCGAATATACATAATATAATTTTATAAAGAGGAGGTATATTTATGCCAATTAAGAAAGCAAAATCCGTATGGAATGGTAAGCTTAAAGTAGGAACAGGAATGTATGAGATGGAAAGTGGTAGTTGTAAAGGAACGGTCTCATTCTCATCAAGGTTTGAGAAAGGGACGGGGAGCAACCCGGAAGAGCTGATTGGAGCGGCGCATTCTATGTGCTTCTCTATGGCATTCTCATTGATGCTGGAGAAAGAAGGATACGAGCCGATTAGCATAGAGACCAATGCTGATGTTGATATACAAAAAGAAGACAGCGGTTTCGCCATTAAGAATATCAAGCTTACAAGCATAGCCGAGGTAAAAGGCATATCCGCTGATGACTTTCAGAAGATAGCCAACCAGGCTAAGGAAGGCTGTCCGGTATCAAAAGCCCTTAAGGGCGTTAACATAGAACTAGAAGCTAAGCTTAAGTAGATTAACTATTTCTATTCATGCGGTCTTTAATTTACTCAACCTAAATTTAGAATCGTATGACAAAATGGGAAAATCCTCATTACAAAAATTGAATAATTCTATGGTGGGGATTGATTCTTTCAGTCCCTGCTATCTTTTGCTTATTTAACCAAGATTAACCTTTTTAGAAAGGAGAATACATTGCGAAGTAACATCTTAATCTTTTTGATAATTATTTTAACATTTTCAACATTCATCTACTGTGGGTATAACTCAGAAGAAGATGTGGTTTATAAGATGATTAACGAGATTGCATATTTGAGAACATTAGGCGTACAAGACCCGAAAAGTATGAGTGAACATTATATATCAATGTTCGAGAATGATGAGCAAGCACAGGATATCCTCTGCCAGATAGAAAGGCAAGGCGGGGAGTACAAGGAAAACCTTATCGAAAATGCTCTGGTAAGACGAACCAGGAAGGAAGACCTCTCAGTAGAAGAAATAGAAAGGATAGTCAAACAGCTAAGCCTCGCTATATACTATACGGCTAATGAATTTTGCGCAGGCGTAAAGCCCAATAGGTCAGAACTCCCACAAACAGAAGAACTCGAATAAAAAACATAACCGATATAATAATCTGTATACACAAGGAGAATATTAATAATATGGATAGGAACTTATTTAACGAAGACATCTCTATAGTCATCTCCGGAGAAGCAGGACAAGGTGTCAAATCCCTGGAGAAGATACTTGCCACCGTCGCAAAAAACTCCGGATACAATATCTTTACCACCGAAGAATATATGTCCAGAATCCGTGGCGGGGTTAATTCAACCGAGATACGAGTATCATCTAACCGTATAAAGGCATATGTAAACAAGATTGACATACTCATACCGCTAACCAAGGACACCACTCCTCATCTGAGCAAGAGAATCACCCCTGATACACTTGTTATCGGTGAGAAGAAGGACAATCCCCACTTCGAAAACCTAATCGACGTCCACTTCACCGAAATCGCCAAGGAAATCGGAGGTAAGATATACAGCAATACAGTCGCTGTGGGTGTAGTAGCAGGCATACTCAATCTGGAAAAAGAAGAGGTAAAACAAACCATTAAGAAACGCTTCCAGGAAAAAGGAGACCAGGTTGTCCAAAACAACATCGAAGCTCTAACCCGTGGATACGAAGTTGCAGAGAAAGTCTCCGGCAATAAGCTACTTGCAGAGATAAAAGAAAGGAAAATCACCCCGGATAACAAGATTAAAGATGAACCGATGACAAACGGCGGGGAAGCAGTGGCACTCGGGGCATTAGCAGGTGGATGCAACTTCATCAGCTCCTATCCAATGTCACCTTCTACCAGCGTCCTGGTGAACCTCGCCAAGTACTCCCGGAAGATAGACATTATCGTAGAACAAGCGGAAGACGAGATATCAGCAGTAAACATGATGATTGGGGCATGGTATGCGGGAGCTAGGGCAATGATAACGACATCGGGCGGTGGTTTTGCATTGATGTGTGAAGGTCTCAGCCTTGCCGGCATAATGGAGAGTCCCGCCGTGTTCCATCTAGCACAGCGACCGGGACCCGCTACCGGATTGCCTACCAGGACAGAGCAGGGAGACCTAACCTTTGCTTTGTATGCAGGTCATGGAGACTTCCCTCGCATCATCCTAGCACCCAGAAGCCCACGGCAGGCTTTCTCTATCACACAAAAAGCGTTCAACCTGGCGGATAAGTATCAAGTGCCGGTCATCATCATGACAGACCAGTTCCTCTTAGAATCATTCTACAACATAGAAGAGAGACTTAGTACCAAAGGGATGAAGATAGAAAGGCATATTGTACAGACCGATGAGGACTACAAGCGATACCGCTTCACCGATAACGGAATATCCCCCCGTGGCATACCAGGGTACGGTAAGGGCTTGGTTAAACAGGACAGCGACGAGCATACCGAAGAGGGTCTCATCACCGAAGACCTGGACAATGTAAGGATACCGATGGTTGATAAGCGTATGAAGAAGCTGGATGTTATAAGTGAAGACATGATAGAACCGGAGCTAATCGGTAGTAAAGAGTATAAGACTTTGCTGGTTGGTTGGGGATCGACCTATCATAGCGTGGTTGAGGCTATACGCTTGCTGAAGCGTGATGACCTTGCCTTCCTTCACTGCTCATGGGTGTATCCTTTGCCGAATAGTGTGAAGGACTATCTGAATAAGGCGGAAAAGGTAATCGCCATCGAGAACAACCATGGTGGGCAGTTTGCCAAACTCATCAAGCAAGAGACCGGCAAGGAAGCGGACGATTTGATTGTAAAGTATAACGGTTTGTCTTTCGCCGTAGAAGAGGTTTACGACGAGATAAGCAAAAGGATATAAGGAGGAAAGGCTTTATGGCAAACAATAACGATAAAAGCAAATTTCTAAATCAAAACGAAGAGATAGCATGGTGTCCCGGTTGTGGTAACTTCAAGATTAGACCCGCTCTGGCGAAGGCTCTCGATGAGCTGGAAATCCCCATGAACAAGCTGGTAATGGTTTCCGGCATCGGACAGGCAGCTAAAGCACCTCACTACATGAATACCAACTTCTTCAATGGTCTACACGGGAGGGCAGTACCTCCGGCAACCGCTATCAAGATGACAAACCCGGAACTCACGGTCATCATAGAGAGTGGTGACGGGGACATGTATGGAGAAGGGGGTAACCACTTCATACATAGCATCAGGCGTAACCCCGACATCACCGCTATCATCCACAATAACATGATTTACGGTCTGACTAAGGGTCAGGCATCGCCGACCTCCAGAAAGGATATGGAGACACCGGTTCAGGTCCAGGGGGTCATCTTAGAGCCATTCAATCCGTTGACCACATCACTGGCTCTTAATGCCTCTTTCGTGGCAAGGGTGAACTGTGCCGATGAGGATAAGACCAAAGAGGTCTTCAAACGGGCGATACAGCACAAAGGCTTTGCCATAGTGGATACGCTACAGGTATGCGTCTCATTCAATAAGCTGAACACCTATAAGTGGTTTAAGGAACATACCTACTACCTGGAGGATGAATACAGCCCGAAAGACCGTATTGAAGCAATACAAAGGGCATCAGAGACTGACCCCATGCCACTGGGTATCTTCTACGCCGATGAAGACCGTGATGTATTCGAGGACTTGCTCCCCGTATACCAGAAGGATAAGACCCCTCTATACAAGCGGGAGTTCAGCCTAAAGGATGTGGATAAGCTTATAGAGTCTCTATAGCTTAATGACTATCCTTTCCCGCTAAGTTAATCGAAGTCGATTTCATTTTTTATCTTTCCTGCGGTGTCTTTCATCTGTGAATCACTCTTATACGGCTTCCTAATCCAAGCTAATCCGTCATGCTTGGAGAAAAGTCCATCCTTATGGAAGCGTGGTACAACATGTATGTGTAGATGTGGGACACTCTGGCTGACCTTGTTATTGACAGCGACGAAGCTCCCTTCAGCATGGAATGCCTTTTCCATAACACTGGTCAGCTTCTTTGCCAGCACCATGCCTTCACCTACGATGTGATTGGGGGTATGAAGCATCGTCTCATAGTGGGTCTTAGGAAGGATAAGGCAATGTCCATGGTTCAATGGTCTATAGTCGAGGATGACGATGAAGTTCTCATCCTCATATACTTTGTGGCTATCCTTTTGTTTGTTTATGATTTGACAGAATACGCAATCGGTCTTACTCATCCTTAGTCTCTCCTATGGTGTTCCCGTTCTCCCACATGATTTTAACCCCTGCTTCTTCCAATTCTTGGATAACCTGAAGATTAGTCGAGTCTGGATTTATGTTCAGCCCGTTATGTGAGAGGTTAATCGTGGCAGTCCTCTTCCTGAAGCCACCCGCCTGATAAATGTTGAGTAGGGGGCTTATGTCTTTAATCGTGTTGTGGTCGAGTAATAGTATTTGTATGCTTTCTAGATTGGATAGAGCAGTGATGTCGCTTATCTGGTTATAGCTAAGGTTAAGAGTGCTTAACCTTCTCATATTGGATAAAGCATCGAGGTCTTCGTTTGTCAGCTTGTTCTTACTCAGGAATAAGGAGACCAGACTGTTCAGCTCACTAATCGGGGTGATGTCATCCAGGTCGTTGTCTTCCACACCCAGGTTCTTAAGCTGGCTTAGGGTGGATAAATGGGTTAGGTCGATACTGTCAATCCGGTTTGAATTGAGGAAAAGGGTGTGTAAGGATGATAATCCTTCGATAGGATTGAGGTCTGATACGAAATTCCTGTTTAGATTAAGCAGTTTGAGGTTCTCTAAACTTGAGATAGGCTTTATATCATGGATGAGGTTGCTCTGTAGCCTAAGTTCCTTAAGGTTATCCAAACCAGATAGGGGTGATATGTCTTTAATCCGGTTGTGGCTAAGGTTAAGTATGGTTACATTTGAGAGGTTCTTTAAGGGTTTAATGTTCTCTATGCGGTTATGGTTAATGATTAGGGCTTTGATGTCTGTAAGTCCTTTCAGAGGGGATAAGTCTGATATGTCGTTGTAAGCTAGGAAGAGGTGCTTCATCTCATCAGCATTACTTAACTTATTTATATTGGATATGTTTTCCTGGCTTGCGTTGAGGTAAACTAACCCCCGAAGATGGTCATCAGTAAGCCTTTCCGACTTCATAAGCCCTAGCTCTTCCTTTATCGCTCGGGTGAGGTTCTCATCCCCGCAACCGATGAGTAAGACGGTTAAGCATATAAGCAAAACCATGACTGACATGCTTTTCATAAAACCAACTCCTGTATTAAACTAAACCTATCCTTTCAGGAACAATCCCTGATAAGGTCTTATCGCTTCTAATTTTCTATCCCCGTGTTAAGGGTTATCATCGTGGCGACTTTTTTTGAATATCGGTTTATATTTAATATTAAATAATTCTAATTAATAGACTAAAGTATCAGTGTATATATTTATTAACTTAAGTGTAAGAGGATAAAAAGACAAGCTTAAATAGATAAAAAACCTATTTGTTTTAGATGATTTATATTATTATCTTTTTCTAAAGCTAATTTTGAGTAAATAATTATTAGAGGAGTATTATTATGGAAGAACTGAAGAAGATTATAAGCGAGAGAAGGTCTCTCCGTTCCCTGGGTAAGTTCGATGTAAGCGAAGAGGTTATCCAGGATTTAGCGACCAGCAGTCAGCTCGCCCCCTCATGCTCTAACAAACAGCCATGGCGATATGTCTATATCTACGGTGAGGAAAACCTGAAGAAATTCCACCCCGCATTAACCGGTGGCAATTATTGGGCGAAAGAAGCATCCCTGCTTATCGTAGTATTCAGTCATAAGGATTATGGCATGGTCATCAAAGATAGGGAGTATTACCTTTATGATACGGGAACAGCCACCGCATTCATGATACTTCGAGCCTGGGAGATGGGTCTGGTAGCACATCCCATGGCAGGATTCAGCCCTTCTAAAGCGAAACAGATACTCAATATTCCCGATGATATGATGGTCTTATCCGTGGTAGCAGTCGGTAAGAGGATAGACACCATCAGCGATAATCTATCAGAAAAGCACAGAGAAGACGAGAAAAACCGACCCCTAAGGAAAGCCATCGATGAATTTGTCTATCGCAATACTTATAAATAACTTGTATAATAAGATTATATACGTCGGTTTAGTTTTAATTAAATAGTATAAAATAAATATAATTAATATTAAATATAAGGAGAGTTTTATGAAAATATTAATAGTGGTTGCTAAAGAAGGTTTTAGAGACGAAGAGTTTAAAGACCCATTCGATGTTTTTATGCAACATAATATAGAAGTTAGGGTAATAAGCACCGAAGCAGGTAAATGCTTCGGTAAACTGGGGATGATAATAAAAGCAGACCTTTCTTTCTCGGATATAGACCTGGATAAAGACATTGACGACTATTCAGCTATCATGCTGGTGGGAGGTCCTGGAGCAAGAGACCTGGTAGGTATAGAGAAATTGGAACAGATTATCAAATCGTTTATGGATAAAGATAAAATAGTATCCGCCATCTGTTTCGCTCCTACTATACTGGCTAAAGCTAACTTAATAAAAGGGAAGAAGGTCACCGTATGGAATGGTGACGGCAAGCAAGAACCCGTCATGAAGGAGCACGATGTGAATTATATTGATGAAGAAGTAGTGAAAGATGGTAAGCTAATCACCGGTAGAGACTATAAAGCAGCGACCAGATTCGGCGAAACCGTATCCAACACTATAATAGAGTCTATCCCTAATGTATAGGCGACTACTACAATCCTATCTTAAAGATAGCCTTTCTCCTACCAGGAAATGAATGTATTCAACCCCGTATATGATAATATTCAACAACATAGGATATAAGAACTTTTGTGAATAATAAATTCTATGAAAAACAGAATCTTGTTATTATGTTTATAGGAATTAAATAAGTCAAAGAGTATATTGTTAAGGAGATAATAATATGTTCAACAAAGACATCACACCACCAAAAGCCAAGAAGAAACCCAAACAGATAACGATTCACGGGGATACCCGTATTGATGATTACTTCTGGTTAAGGGATAAGGACAATGATGAGGTCATTAAGCATATAGAAGCGGAGAACGAATACACCGAACAGATGATGAAGGATACCAAAGAGCTTCAGGATAAGATTTATAAGGAATTCCTCAGTCGGATTAAAGAAACAGACCAGGATGTCCCGGTTAAAATCGATAACTGGTTCTACTACAGCAGGACTGAAGAGGGAAAGCAATACCCGATACACTGCAGGAAGAAAGGCAAGCTCGATACTGATGAGGAGATTATCCTAGATGAGAACGAGCTGGCAGAAGGTCACGAATTCTTCTCCCTCGGAGTGTTCGATGTAAGCCCCAACCATCGATACCTCGCCTATTCAGTCGATAGGAACGGGTCAGAGGAATACACCATTCGGATTAAAGACCTGCAGACAGGTGAACTGCTCGCCGATACCATCCCCAATACTCAATACGGTTTTGAATGGAACAATGATAACGCATCCTTCTTCTATGTTACACTGAATAAGGAGAAGCAACCGGACAAGGTATGGCTTCACCGACTGGGAGAAGACATAAAAGGAGATAAGCTTTACTATCAGGAAAAAGACATGTCATACTTTCTTCACCTATACAAGACGAAGGATAAGAAGTATACCATCATCTATTTAGGCGGTCACACCACATCAGAGTGTCACTATATCAGTGCTGATAAGCCTGATGGTGATTTCATTGTGATACAGCCCAGGGTGCATGACCTTGAATACCATGTAGAAAGCTATCAGGGGGAATTCCTCATCCTGACCAACTATCTGGCTAAGAACTTCCGCATTGTGAAAACCCCGATTGATAAGCCGACTAAGGAGAACTGGCAGGACTATATCCCGCATAGAGAAAGCGTCTATCTGGAGGATATGGAGGTGTTCAAGGAGCATATCGCCGTCTTCGAGAGGAATAGAGGTATTCAGAAGATTTATATCATCAACACCAAGAATGGCGAGAAGCACCATGTCGACTTCCAGGAAACCGTCTACACCATTTCATCCGATGATAATCCCGACTTTAACTCCAACCAGCTCCGATTCGGCTACTCATCGATGATAACGCCGAACTCCGTCTATGATTACAATATGGACACCAAACAGCGGGAACTTA
Source organism: uncultured Spirochaetia bacterium (assembly GCA_964447635.1). Taxonomy (GTDB): domain Bacteria; phylum Spirochaetota; class UBA6919; order CAYUUC01; family CAYUUC01; genus CAYUUC01. The sequence continues at coordinate 18,410 of CAYUUC010000018.1, read as the reverse complement.
AGAAACAGGACGAGGTTCTCGGCGGCTATGAACCTTCTATGTATCAGCAGGAACGGGTATATGCGAAAGCTAAGGATGGGGAGCTCATCCCGATGTCGCTGGTTTATAAGAAAGGCTTTAAGAAGAATGGGTCGCATCCCGGCTACCTCTATGGATACGGCTCTTATGGCGTCAACATCCCCGCAGGATTCGGCTCTACCATCTTCACCTATCTGGATAGGGGCTTCGTGTTCGCCATTGCTCATATCCGTGGTAGTAAACAGATGGGGCAGGATTGGTACGAGAAGGGCAAGTTCCTAAACAAGATTAATACCTTCACTGACTTTATCGCCTGTATCGAGCATCTAATCGATAAGGGATACACTTCACCGGATAGACTGGCTATAGAGGGAAGGAGTGCCGGCGGTCTGCTTATGGGTGCGGTAACCAATATGCGACCAGACCTGTTTAAAGTGGTGGTTGCGGGTGTGCCTTTCGTTGATGTGCTTAACACCATGCTGGATGATACATTGCCACTTACTATTCCTGAGTACGAGGAGTGGGGGAATCCTAATGATAAGGAGTATTACGACTACATGAAGACCTATTCCCCTTATGATAATGTAAAAGAGCAGGACTACCCCTATATGATTGTTACATCAGGTTTGAATGACCCGCGGGTGACCTACTGGGAGCCTACTAAATGGGTATTGAAGCTGAGAGAGGCTAACACATCAGACAGTGTCATCCTCCTTAAGACGAACATGGGAGCAGGTCATCGGGGAAAGTCCGGCAGGTATAGCCGGCTTAAGGAGCATGCCTTCTTTGTGGCTTTCGTGTTAAAGGTGCTTGGTATCAAGTTTTAGTTCGATAGTCGGGTCTTAATGGGTCTCCGGATTTACCGGTTTTATGATGAGACCAGACCAGTAGAAATATCCTTCTTCCTGGTTATACCTTATTATCTCTCTGTCATTCAGTCCTCCGACAATCATAAACTCATTATCGTTCTTAGGATGAATAATCATAAATGGCGGAGCTTGAGCTTTCATATTGCTTAGGCTGGCTATGATGGTTTGGTCCTTTATCTCCATCTTCATCTTAGCGAAGAGTTCATCGCTAAAATCGATGTATATCTCATAATCCTTCTCTACCAGCTCTTTCACCTTAGGGGAGAACTCTTCCACCTTCGGTATCCTTGGGCAGGTGAAACCGTTTAACAGGAGTATATCCTGCGAGAAGCCATCCTTCTGTGGTGCATCATCACCTACGAAGAAGGTGACCCACATATCGCCCAGGTCTACGAGAGGGTGTGTCATCTTGAACATAAACTCATTATAGGGGGTTAGGTTTGCTTCGTTACCTCTCATGCTTATCTTGAGTTTGTTCTTTTTCAGGTAGACCTTGGTAAGCAGTCCGCCTATGCTGTATCGCCCTTCATACTTCTTCATAGTCTCCGGGTCTAGCTCGATTGGTGTTTCGATATCGTCCTGGAACTCCTGTTGCTTGTATCCGAACTTAGCTTCCAGCATAAGCTCCAGTGCTTCTGTAAGCAGTTCATCTCCATTGAAGCGTGAGAAGCCATTGGTCAGGAGAACCGCACCAAGTTTCCTTTCCGGCATCACAAGCATATAGGTAGCAAAGCCGGCAATGCCTCCATTATGCATAGCCACCTTATCACCCGAGTCAAACTGGTATAGATGCCAGCATGTACCGACTTTGGTTGGGTCTTTCGGGTCTGAGTAATGGTCTTCGAACATGGAGGAGAGTGTTTCCGCTTGGATTATCTGTTTGCCGTCTGTTGTCATGCCTTCTCTAAGTATAAGCCTGACATAGTCGGTCATGTCTTCTATGGTTGAGTATAGGTTACCGGCGGGTATATCGCTTATGTCGTATTGGTTCATCTTTATAAAGTCTCCCTTTTTCAACAGGTAACCTTCGACGAGTTTTTCTTTTATATCGGGGTTTGAAAGGAATGCGCTATCGTTCATTCCTATAGGATTGAGGACATTTTCCTGCATATAGCTTACGTAGTCCTGACCGGTTACTACTTCGATTATCCTTCCCAATACGGTAATGCCTATGTTAGAGTATTTGTATCGGTAGCCCACGGGATAGGACATTTGCCTATCTTTCATCCCTGCTACAATCTCTTCCAGGGATAACCTATCCACATCTCTGTCGGCACTGCCCATAGCTTCGGTTGTTCGGGTGCTGTCTCTTACGAAACCCGCCCTATGAGCCATGATGTGTCTAATGCTTACATCTTCCGGTTTAGCGAATTCGCTCTTGAACTGGATATCGGGTAAGTATTGAGTAATGGGTGCATCGATATCGATTAAGCCATTCTCGGCTAAATGCATGATAGCCATAGCGGTGAATGTCTTTGAGATTGAACCCATCCTGTATACCATATCGGTGGTTACCTGTGTTTCGCTCCCCAGGTCTGCGTATCCATATGCTTCCTGCCATATGACTTCATCCTCATTGATGAGTGCGATAACGGCGGATGGTATGAGCTCATCGTCGACAGCTTTGTTAAGCTTCTTGGATATATAATCGATAACTGGTGTGTAGTCACCTAGTGCGATGTCTTCCGGTTTGGTTACCTTTCCCGTACAGAACGTGGTTAAGGTTAAACTCGCCACTAGTAAAACAATCATTATTATTCTTATGGATATTTTCTTGATATTCATCAAAACTCTCCTATGATATTGTTTTTATACATTGATGCTGGTTTTCTATAAATGTTTACATATAAATACAACGATTTTAACTTTCTGGTTTTATTTAAGATGAAAAATATAATAAGAAATCACATTTAGGGAAAAATTGTCAGCTAATTTTTAAATATTAACCATACTATGGTTTTGGTTAAGTATAAATGGGATTCACCACAAATTTATAGTATATATGCTCATTTGCTTATGAAATTGAAGTCACAAAAGTCTATAAACTCTTATGAAACAGACACTTAAGTGTTCGATTCATTTCAAAACTAAGATCGTTTGAGTACACTATTCAGTAAAATTATACAATTAACATAATTTTCATTATTATGTTACTATTACAGATTTTTTGATAATCAATGGTTGATATAATAAAAGGAGAATTTTATGGGAAAATACCAGAGAAAATGGAATCTTGATAATGTCTATCCAGGAATAGATTCGAAAGAGTTTCAAAAAGACTACGAATACCTTCAGAAAGAGGTTACTAAGCTTTTAGAAAAAGCTAACAATTTACCGGAAATCGACACAAGCAAATCTAGCGCCGACCAATGGGAAAAGTTCTTCAGGGATTTTGAGGAATACCAGCTTGTTCTCGAACAGATGTACGGCTATATTAACAACAAATCCAGTGCTCATGCCGAAGATGATAAGTATCCCGTCTGGCTGGGCAAACTATCCAATATTGTTGTAAGTCTAACACCGATAGATATAAGAATGAGATTCTTGCTTAGGGAATGTGATGGGAATACTTTCGATAAGTTCATCAATAACAATGATTACCTGAATAAAATCCAGTTTGCTATAAGAGAGATTCGGAAATATGCAAAATATATGATGGATAAAGACCGGGAAGAACTCGCCGCTAAACTCTCACAGGACGGGATTAGAGCCTGGGGGAGACTGTATGATAAAGTCTCCGGAAGGCTTAAGGTCAAAGTCATGGAGAAAGGTGAGATTGTCGAGAAGTCCGTAGGGCAGGTCAGGACAGACTTGAAGGAAAGGACAGTCCGACAGAACAACTTCTACGCAAGCATTAAAGCATGGGATACCATAAAGCACCTGTGCGCAGAGGCTTTGAACCACATCTCAGGCACCAGACTTACCCTATACAAGGAGCAAGGCTATAAGCACTTCCTGGATAAACCTCTGCTGGATAACCGTATGACAAGGGAAACGCTCGACGCTATGTGGGGGGCGGTCAACGACAAGAAGGACATGTTCAAGAAGTATTTTGAGGTGAAAGCCGGCTTGCTCGGTTTGGACAAGCTAAGCTGGTATGATATAAAAGCTCCTACCGGTAGTGGTAATGTCGATTTCGATACCGCTATGGATACAGTGATACAGGAGTATAAGAAGTTCAGTCCCGAAATGGGAGAGTTTGTGAAGAACGCTGCCGAAAAGGGCTTTATCGAATCGGAAGACAGAGAAGGCAAGAGACAGGGTGCCTACTGTATGGGCTTCAGCAAGAGGAAAGAACCACGGGTGTTCATGACTTTCACTGATAGCTATTCTTCTATGAGTACTCTCGCCCATGAGCTTGGACACGCCTATCATGGTTATGTATTGAGGGATAGACCTCTCGAACTACAGCAATACCCGATGAACTTAGCCGAGACTGCCAGCACCTTTGGGGAAGCGATAATCGGTGACTACCTGCTGAATAACGCTAAGGACGAGAAGGAGAAGATGGCTATGCTGGATAAGATGATTGGAGATGCGGCGACCTTTGCTATGAACATCCATTGTAGATTCATCTTCGAATACAACTTCTACGAGAAGCGTGAACAGGGCGAACTTACTCCGGATGAACTGACTCAGATGATGCTCGATGCTCAGAGGGAAGCCTATATCGGACTATTAGATGAATACAATCCGATGTTCTGGGCATCCAAACTGCATTTCTACATCGCCGGATTGTCCTTCTACAACTTCCCATATACCTTCGGCTACCTGTTCAGCAACACGCTTTACTCAATCGGTAAGGAAAAAGGGAATGACTTCGCCGAGACATACAAGCAAATCCTGATTGATACCGGATGCAAGAAGACCGAAGATGTGATTAAGGACAATATCGGAATGGACATAACCAAGAAGGACTTCTGGTTTAAGAGTCTTGACCTAGTTCAGAAAAGGATTGATGAGTATGTCCGGCTGAACAGAGGATAAGCCATCTCCAGACTAAGGATTAACCCATCGTCGCTTTGTGATAGATATTTAGTAGAATTAGCTATTGAACTTCTATTTCCTAATATTTAACTTCTCTTAACCGGCTGGTTAATTAAAATTAAGCTATAATTAACACAAATTTTGTATATAAAGATTGACTTGACATGGTTTTTAGATTAGTGTTATATTGGAAAGGGGTCGATGATGGTTTTTCAATAAATCACAGACCGGGACTATCCAAACAGAAGTATGATTCTAAGGAGGATTAGAATAGATGGCTGATAAGAGTTATGACGAGATTCTGGAATTATTTAAATCACACAATATAGAGTATGTTGACCTAAAGACACTCGACCTGGTAGGCAGGCTACACAATATAACCTTGCCTGTAGAGAGGTTCAACGAGAAGGTACTATCGGAAGGGATAGGCTTTGACGGTTCCAGCTACGGCTTTGTGAAGGTAGAGAACAGCGACATGGTTCAGAGACCAGACCTTAACACCGCCGTCCTTGACCCGTTCAGGAATAGACCAACCATGAGCTTCTTCGTTACCGTACACCTAACCGACGATGAGAGAACACGCTATCCGCACGATGTCCGATACATCGCACAGAAAGCCGAAGAGACCCTTCGCTCCACCAGAATCGCTGATGAATCATACTGGGGTCCCGAGTTTGAATTCAATCTGTTTGATGATGCGGAGTTCACTAATGATAAGATGCATGTCTCATACTGGATAGAGTGTGAGGAAAGGATTACACGAAATGCTTATCACGCATCCAAACCGCATGACCTCTTCGCAGACTTCAGGGACGAGGCATGTCAATATCTGCAGAACATCGGCATCGATGTTAAGTATCATCATCACGAGGTAGGCAGAGAGGGGCAACAGGAGATAGAGGTTATGTTCAATCCCCTCCTGAAGACAGCTGACAACGCTGTTCTTACCAAATACATACTATTCAATCTGGCTAAGGAGTGGGGACTTAAGATTACATTCATGCCGAAACCCATATACAAAGCGGCTGGCAATGGCTGGCATCTGCACCAGTTCCTGGTTAAACAGGGGAAGAACGCTTTCTATCAGGAGGGTGAGTATGCCAACATGAACCAGGTAGCTAAGTTCTATATAGGCGGGATACTCAAGCATGCCAAGTCTCTTTCTGCTATATCCAACCCCAGCACCAACTCATACAAGCGTCTGGTCAAAGGCTTCGAAGCACCAGTGTCTATCACCTATGGACGGGCAAACAGGACATCGGCAATCCGTATACCCAAGTATGTATCCGACCCGGCTATGACCCGTCTGGAGTACCGCTCCGGCGATTCCACTGCTAACCCTTATATATACCTAAGTGCTATGCTCATGGCTGGCATAGACGGCATCATCAACGAGTATGACCCGGAAGTGCTGGGATATGGTCCATTTGACCAGAAGAACCTGGAAAGTGAAGAGAATATACAATTCCTCCCCAAAAACCTTGAAACGGCGTTGGATCATCTGGAAGATGACAATGACTATCTAAGCAGGGACGGGGTCTTCGATTATATGTTCATCGAGAATTGGATAAGCAGGAAGAAAGAGGAAATCTATAAACTAAGCAACAGACCGCACCCATATGAATACGAGATGTATTTCGACTTATAAATAAGAAACTAAATTTATGGATAAAAAAATAGTAAAAAGAATCGTAAACTGGGCAAAAGACCAGAAGGCAATCAAAACCATCATACTGGAAGGCTCTATCGCTACGGATAAGCCTACTGATTGGCTATCAGACTTCGACTTAAGTGTATTCGTGACCGACGCATCATCATATTTAGACCATAACGAATGGATATACCGTTTCGACGACGTCATCATCTATCAGAAGACATCCTTCGAGGCTTACGGCTATCTCATCCCCTCGAGGCTGGTCGTTTACAAAAACTCCCCCCGGGTTGATTTCGCCTTCTATCCTTTGGATGTCCTAGCTAATAACATAGCGAGAGAGCTACCCGAGCCTTATAAGAACGGCTACCGCGTAATCCTCGACAAGGAAGGCTACACCGACCAACTCGATCCCCCCACTGGTGACGGCTTCATCATAACCAAGCCGGCTGAGGATGTTTTCCTCAAGACTATATACAACTTTTGGTACGAGGTTTACTGTGTAGCGAAGTATCTTCATCGGGAGCGTCTGTTCTTCTCCAAACTGGTGGAGAATTCGTATATAAAGGAATTCCTCCTCAATATGATACTGTGGCACGAGTCGGGCAGGGACGGCTGGCAAAACAATGAGATACACCAATTAGGTAAGAACCTTGAACTTAAGGTAAGCAAGCGTTTAAGGGATGATTTGACGGATTGCTTCTCCGGATACAATATCGATGATACATGGGCTAGTCTATACGGTATGACCCGTCTGTTCAAGAGACTGTCGATAGAGGTTGCCAAGATGATGGGTGTGGAATACCCGGAAGAGAGGGTAAATGAGGTGGAGAGGTTTATCCAATCCATAAAAGAAAGGGCATCTTCATAGGATGATTTTTATGACATAACAAGAAAATCCTAAATTCCTAATTTGTATTAAAATGATGAGCAATTAACTTTTAAATATCAATGCTGAGCGAAGTCTTTTAATTTAAGCGATAGAATTTCCCAAAATTGAATATATTATTAGCTTTTTTCCTTTCATTTACCACTGTTTATTATTATCTAAAAAAGAGATGTAAAAAACACCCAAATTCTATAAAATAGGGAGTTTTACCTTTGAACATTATTATACTCGGAGCAGGGAACACCGGCTCTTACCTGGCGGGTATCCTCTCTGCAGAAGAACACAACATCACCGTTATCGATAAGAACGAAGACAAGTTGGGTAACCTTCTGGATAAGTTCGACCTTAGCGTGTATAAAGGTAACGGTACGGACTTCACCGTGCTGAAGAAGGCTGGTCTAAAGTCGGCAGACATGCTGATAGCGGTAACCGATGTGGACGAGGTGAACATCGTTAGTTGCTTCGTCGCTGCTAAGTTAGGTGTCCGCGATAAGATAGCGAGGGTGAGGGGCTTATCATACTACGATACCGGGCTTATCTCCATGGAAGAGTTGGGTGTCGACCATATGATTAATCCGGAAGAGGTCGCAGCCAATGACATATACAACCTTATACATTCACCGGCAGCCTTTGAGATAGCGGTCTTCTCCCAGGGTAAGTTCATGCTGAAGGGATACAAGATAGGCAAGAACTCCCGATTGAAAGGACTAACCATACGGGATACCGTAAAGAATTACGGCATGTTCGCTTCCTGTACGATAACAATGATACTCAGGGAGAATAAAGTCATCATCCCCAGCGGAAAGGACATCATACTGGAAGGGGATAAAGTATACATCGTAGCGGAAACATCACTATTCCCCATCATAGCACCTTTTTTCAATGATAATCATCAACCTATAAAAAAGGTATTCATCGTGGGGGCGAACAACACATCTGCATTCTTCGTGGAAAAGCTAATGAGCAAAGGAGAGAAGATGGACATCACCCTATTCGATAAGGATATGAATGATTGTGTAGAGTTTGGGAAGGCTTATCCCAACATTAAGATAGTCAACGCCAACCCAACCACAGACACCGACGAGATGGTCAAGGAAGGGCTATCCGATGCGGATGCTTTCGTGGCTACCAGTCTAGAGCAGGATGTGAATATACTCAGTGCCCTCATCGCAAAGAAGCACAGCGTCCGGAAAACGATCGTCAAGGCTATACGACCCGATGTCTTCCCCTTCTACAACATGACGAGTATAGATGCGGTGATAAGCCCAGAATTCTCCACCACAGGAAGCATTATGCGTTTCGTCAGGAGAGGGGAGTTGTCCGGGGTTACGCCTCTTGCTAACAAACGGGCGGAGATACTGGAGTTTAAGGTTACATCCAAATGCAAGGTCATCGATACATCGCTTAAAGACTTGAAACTCCCACCAGACTCCATTATCGCATACATAACCAGGGATGATAAAATCATAATGCCTAAGGGTGAGACTATGATAAAAGTTGGAGATGAGATATTTCTTTTCTCGTTGAGTACTTCGATTAATAAGTTAATCAAGATTTTCGGATAAACCACATATAGGATTGGATATATAGGATGAACTTAATCGTCGTTTTTTTTCTAGAAGGTTTCTTGCTAATGATACTAAGCGGTTTCATGCTGATAGCCTCCATTGTAAGCTTCATATATGGTCAGAACGACTTTTTACCCCTATTATACTCCACGCTAATCACCTTTACATCAGGTCTTACCCTATACCTGACATTGAGGAAGAAGGTCAATGTAAAGAACATCGATATGAGGGAAGGTTTTGGTGTGGTTTCCTTCGGGTGGATGCTGGCGGCACTTTTCGGATGCCTGCCCTACCTCATCCATGGGCAGATGTTTCCTGACGCCGGATACATATCGAACTTTACTGACGCTTTCTTCGAGTCCATGAGCGGTTTCACCACCACCGGCTCTACCATCCTCCCTAACATAGAGATATTCCCACACGGGATACTGTTATGGAGGGCGACGACGCACTGGTTAGGCGGTATGGGCATAATTGTGCTTGCTATCGCCATCCTACCTAAGCTTGGGATAAGCGGTTACCGCTTATTCAAGGCTGAAGTGCCTGGTCCTGTCCCAGATAAGATATCGTCCAAAGTCTCAGACACCGCCAAGAGACTTTGGCTGGTCTATATGGGTATAACGCTTCTGGAGGTGATAATGCTGATGCTGGGAGGTGTAGACTGGCATGGGGCGGTAACTCATGCCTTCGCAACCATGGCTACGGGAGGTTTCTCCCCATTCAATGCCAGCGTCGGCGGGTACGACTCGGCTTATGTGGAGTGGGTGATAACCTTCTTCATGTTCCTGGCCGGGGCGAACTTTGCCTTGCACTTCTCCTTCATCACCGGTCACTTCCTCGCCCATCTGAAGGATGCTGAGTTCAAGGTTTATGCGGGGACAATCATCGTTGCTGTTACCCTGACCATGTTCTGGAACTCCGGTATATATGAAGGTTTTTGGGATGCCCTCCGCTATAACTCGTTTCAGGTGGTTTCCATCATGACGACTACCGGGTTCGGCACCTTCGACTTCGAGGTGTGGCCGGCAGCTTCGCAGATGCTACTCGTCCTGCTTATGTTCATTGGTGGTAGTGCCGGTTCGACAGGTGGCGGTATCAAGGTGGTTCGACTCTACTTGATGATGAAGTTTGGCAAGAATGAGCTTTACAAGTTCGTCTATCCCCGACGGATGCGATTTGTCAGGTATGGTAAGACGGTAATTGAGGAGAACACACTCCGCTCCATAACGGGTTTCATCATGATATACCTGTTTATCTTCGTGGTAGCGGTGATGATAGTATCCACGATGATAGACTCCGGCAACACGATGGAGAACATCATCACGGCGTTTACCGGAGTAGCAGCAACCCTCAACAATATCGGACCTGGTCTGGGTTTGGTTGGACCTACGGAGAACTACTATCAGCTGGCAACACCGGTTAAGTGGATATTCTCTTTCCTGATGATGGTCGGCAGGCTGGAGGTCTATAGTGTCATCATACTTCTGGTTCCGGCTGGCTGGCGAAAGGGTGGTTAAGATTAATCGTCGGCTTTCATCCCACGACTAAAGTTGAGGGCTTTCCCGCCGACCTATCATAAGCAAATTCCATTCTATGGTATGTCTATCTCACACCATAAACCACCAGGTTTCCCCAATAATAAGGATGGCTATGCTTCCCGCTTTTAATCAATCCCAGCTTAGCTTCCCGTAAAAACTCGCTATAGCTGATGTTTGTTGTAATCTGGTATATGCCTTTAACTCTATCATAAATCGATTGGATTATACCATCGCTGACATTGCTTTCTGTTCGCCATAAACCAGTCATAACATGGCTTGTACCGGTTTGGATAAGCGTATTGACCATGTTAAACATTGACTCACCGGTAAGGATGCTTCCGAAGACGTGCTCCACCTGGTCTAATACGACAAGGTCCGCGTCGAGGTTGAGCGAGAAGAAGTCCTTACATCTAAGGTAGCCGTCCAGGTGGAATTCATTCTGGGTCAACGAATAGTCAGAATCACCTTCCGGGAAAATCAATAGCGAATCGAACGGCTCTATGTTCAACATCTGCGTAGAGAAGTGAACGATAAGATAGTTGCGAAGGCGTTTCAGTGAGTTCTTCTCCCGCAATGATATCTCAGAACCATATCCATCAGTGTAAACCGAGTCCACATACTCCGAAGTGCCCTCTGTGTAGAAGGTTTCGGCAAGGTTAAGGATACGGTTAGAGTTATCCACCGTCTCTTCTGTTTTCAGGTTAAGGTCTTCCAGCATACCCTCTATCTTAGCATCATTACCAAAGTATTCCAACTGAAGTTCAAAGCTATTCATGTATTCGTCAATCCTTTCCTTGGTATCCCCGGTATATATGGGCTTAGTTCCTGATTGAGCGTAGGTTTTGCCACCGCTGATGAATAGTGGGTATTGCCTTATCATACGGCTAGCCTTTATCTTGTCCTTGCGAATCAATCTTCGGTAAGCGGTGACCGATGGAGAATAAGTGATGGTAAAGTCTTCCAGAAGGAACTTACCATCATTGGTTAACAGGGTTTCGAATGGGACATAATTCAAGGCACCGTCGGGAACAATGATTAGATGTTTATATTTAGCTAAACGGTCGGCTATCGGTTCAACCAGGTATCGATATATCTTACGGGATAAGTTCCGATAGTCATTGCTGGAGGTATCCTTCAATGCCGAAATGTAGTCTTTGACCAGTCGTGAGTAGTTCAGACGGGGGAGTTCCGTATACTTACGGACGCGGTCTTCGTATATCACATAGAGTATTGGTCTGGCGTGAACACTATAGCTCATACTGTAGACCAATACAGCGGTATCATCCGGGATGAACTTATGTTTGCGGATATCCCTCGCCGATGTGATGTTGCTGGCGAATATATCTTCGATGCTGTCCCGTTTCTTGAAGCGGTTGACTATTCTTGCGAATTGGCTGAACAGGTTTTCTCCATCCTCTCCGGTTGAGAAGACATCATCGGCATATACATTACTCACTGCCAGTGATAGAGCGTTTTCCGGATTGATGTTGAGCTTTTCCTCACGGCTTATCTCTTCTTTAGCCAGTCTATCCAACATATGATAGAGTTTATTTGTTAGATTCCCATCGCTTTGGTTTAATGAGAATCCGTCCAATATGTTATTTCGATAGATATTTTCCTTGAATGTATACTTCCTGGCGTATTCGGTAAAATCGAATGAAGACTCGCCTTTATGAAGCTTCTTATAATAGTAGGAGAACATCTTGTATGATGCGAGGCTATACTTGATGTGTTCCAGCTTGGAAGAAGCCGAGAAATGGTTATTTTTCAGGAATAGGTCTCTTAACCGCTCCAACTCGCCCAACGCTTCTTCATACTTCCCTATCCTGGAATAGACCACCGCCTTCTCCAGACCGATAAGCCGCTTCTTCTCATCCAATATAACAAGGCTTGCCTCGCCGTTCTCTTCTGCTTCCTTGATGTAATCCATCGCCTTCTCGTAGAGTTCGGCAGAGAGGGAATACTTCTTTGTTTTGTTAGCCTCGAATCTGGCGAAATCTATGAAGTATTCCGCCATGCCTAGACTATTCTTTTCTTTCCGTAGTAGGGCTATAGCCTTTATGTAGTTCTTCTCAGCTTCCTGTAGTTCAGCCATTTGGGTATAAGTCTTAGCATAAGCATAGAATGCATCGGCTAATATGTTATCGATATTGTATGTGTCGATGTCTAGTGCGAAGACTCCGTTTATCCTGAAAGCAGTATCCAGCTTCTTTAAAGCTTCTTGATGCTTATCTGCTCTGAGGTCGTTATTAGCAGAGGAGATTAAAGTCTTAATTGCGAGAACTTTTTTCTGGGAGTTATTGAGCGGTAGTATGTTCTGATAGTCGGTAAAACCCATCACATCCAGCACCCGGTCATACATACCGGCTACCTTATTATACGATGAGTCTTCCCTCATACGCTTCCCGGCAAAGTGGTATATGATATTTGCCCTGGTTAATACCACATTATCCTCACCCAGCTTTGATATTACATAATCATAGAATATATCAGCATTCTTGGGATTCCCTGCTGTCCGGTAAATCGTATCTAATCCATCCAGAGCAGTCATGAGATAGTTATATATACCGGTGGTTAGTGATAGGTCGATAACGGATTTATAATATGATACTGCCTGTTCTAACTGGTCATTCTTTTCGTGTATAGCACCCTTATTATGTATGCATGCGATGATATTCTGTCGATGAGCACCGAGTAAGGGTTGGTCTTTAACGGTATACGCCCAGCTGGAGCTTAAACTGGAAGCCTTATCGTAGATAAAGCCTGCTATATCATCATAGCCGATAAGGGTCAGGTTGTAAGCATTGACGAAGCAGGTTAGGGAGATGATATATATGCCGGAATACAGCTCGGTCATTTCACTGACACCGTTTAGGTGCTGTTCTATACTTTTTAGCCAGCTTTCCTTGATATTGGGTGTGTTCTGAGCTAGATAGAAAGTCTTTGCACAAAGGTCTTTCAACAGAGGCTTTATCTCCTGGTGTTCCTTCATAAGTGAGAATACTTCCAGGGCTTTTAGCTTATCTTTGTATGCTTTCATATAGTCTTTAAGCCCGAAATTCGCATCACCTATCCGATTTTTGGTTTGAGCCGCTTCGAATATTTCCTCCAGCTCAATATATATGTCGTATGCTTTCTGGAAGTATGATTTTGCCGTTTTATACTCTCCGGCTTCCAGATGGTATAGACCATTTCTGTAGTTAGTCTCGGCAATCTTTTTGGTGGAACTTTGGGTGGATATGTTTGCCGATGGAAGCATAACCATAGAGATAAGCAGCATCATTATCAACACATATTTTAAATTAAAACTTAATTTTTTGTCTTTATAGAACCGATTGCTCATTTACATCCCTCAAATTTTATTAAATTATTATTATGATTTTACAAAATCGTTAGATATACTAAATAATAAGATTATGAAATAATTCTAAATTTTTTACGAGGATTAATGAAATGAGACTGAGGATATCGATTCCTGTAATGCTTCTAATCTTGCTTTTGATAAGCTTCGGCGTGGTTACATACTTCACCTGGTATGAATACAAGACCATAAAAGACTATGCCGACCAAATCAACGAAAAAAGGGTAATGGACAACATCATTGCAAATATTCGCCAGACTGCTGACTACGAAAGACTATTCCAGGACCTAATAAAGCAGGATGATTATATCTCTGAACTAAACGCTTTCAACCTGGAAGCCCAACCTATAACAGAAGGGGGAGAGATAACCGACGAACAGAAAGACTTATTCAACAAAACCGCCCGTAGTATAGATGCTAATAGACCATTCAAAACTGAAACCGGGGAATACTTATTCATGAGAATTGACCCCGACGGTTATGAAAACACCGGCGATGAAATGGTCGTCAAAGCTAAAGTCAAAACTCAACAGCAATCCATAATAGAGAAGAACTTATTGCTTATTATACCGGTTGGAGCTGGTCTGGGGTCGATACTGCTGGGTATCATCGTATCAATACTGCTCATAGGTGGCGGTCTAAAACCTATCCGCAACCTGGTAAACAAGGTAGCTTTCTCCATACATAAAGGCAAACCAATCCTTATACCAGAAAAAGGTGATAACGAAGTCCAGGAGCTTACCCATCAACTAAAAGTAACCACAGCTGAACTTAATGAAATCAACCTTCTGCTTTCTCAATTGGCTGTTACTTCCTCCATTGATCATTTCCTATCGGTGATGCTCAGGTATTTCGAGAAGAAAGGTCTGAGAAGTATCGTCATATTCAATAAAAAGGGCGGTATATTCAAAACGGTAGCTTATCAAGGATATTGGGAGGACGAGAATTCCATCAAGAACTTCAACGCCGCCGAGGATGAATTGCTGGGAGGTGGGTCAGAACTATTCGTCCGCATAATCAACAATAAAGACTATGCGGAAATCAATAAGTTCAACCAGAAGGGATATTTAAATATAGATATAGAGCTTTTCGGCTCTCCTTCAATCTATGCACCTATCATATCCGGAGAATTTATCAATATCATCATCGGAGGAAAGGGGAACCTGGAACCATCCGCTAAAAGAGTACTCTCTATCATTACTTCTAGATGGGGAAAAGTCTTATACGGCATCATACAAAATGACCTGGATAATAAAAGCAATACCATCAACCAAGAAGAAACAAAGGAAACCATATCAAAACCAGATCATGAATCACAGCTACCACACCTTAAAGACATAACCGATGAAGAAAAAACAGAGGATAAAGAAATCGATGAAGCAGAAACAGAAAGCTATGAAGCACATAAAAGCGTAGTAGAGAAAATGAACGAACAGACCGAGCGATACAATAATGACTTCAAGAAAGGTATACTATACGCTAAAGAAAAGGATTACCTGAAAGCTCTGGATAAACTCGTCCCACTAACCAAGATAAAGAAAGATGCCCGGTTGTCTGATTTGGTTGGGAAATGCTATTTTAATGTAGGTGAGTTCGAGAAAGCCATACAACATTGGGAAGAAGCCCTTCAGATGAAACCTGGAGATAAGAACCTTCAATCATACATAAAGAAAGCCCGGGCAAAGCTGGAGGTATAATCATACCGACTTTTTGTAAAAACTTAATATCTCTTAAGCATATCTTCTAAAGTTTTGACTGAACCTTCCGATTAAATTTATTGTTGTTTTATGGAAGAGGAATAATACCTGTCGATTCTTCATCATTCCTATTCGGGCAACGTTAAGATAAAAATAAAGGTGGGATTATATTAAGATAATTCTAAGGAGAGAATTATTATGATGAATAGCAGAGTGGAAAAGGACTTCGAGGATTTTATATTTAGCGGAAAGCAGATGCTTATCATGGAGGAGGCTTTGTTCCTGTTACTAGATAAGTATAAAGACCAGCTGATCCGGGGACGGCTTGGCATGGAAGAAGGAACAGACCTTATCATACATGAATGTTTAGAGAAGATTAAGCTTCATGAGAATTTCAAGAAGAATGCTAAGTACTTCCAGATTAATTTAAAGAAGTATGAAGAATATGGTATAGATGAAGGAAGTGGTGATGAGGGTAGTGATAAAGTAGCATAGACGAGTCTCCCGCTTTTTAGAAAACCCGCCTTACCATGCCACTTTTGGTGAATAACTATTTCTTGTACAGCTTAACCAAGTAGCTGTCTCCAAAACCTCCATAGATATCCCACGCAACATTACCCCATGTATTATAAACAGCCATAAACTTATATCTTCTTACCAGAGGAATAAGCGGTAGTTGTTCGTATAGTATCTTGTACATCTCGTTCCAATATTGTTTCCTTTTCTCGAAGTTCGGCTCGTATTGGGCTAATCTATGTAGCTTGTCTATATTTGCTTCCCATTCTGTTGCTGGTGAAGTCTGGTTTGGATACCATACATGTAAGTTGCCATCAGAAGGCCACACATTAACACCTATTGGGAAGATGCTTGAGGTAATGGCGAAGATGGTTGCTTCCCAATCCTGAGTATTACTGGTGATATTGATTAATGTGTTGAAGTCTACCTGTGATAGTTGGGCGGCTACTCCGTTAGCATTCCATTCTTTGACCAAGTTTGCCACCACGGCGTTGGTTGTGGATAGGTCATTATAGGTTATTAGTTCAAACTCTAGAGGTCTTCGGGAACTATCCTCCAGAATACCGTCACCGTCTCTGTCTCTTAATCCCATCTTCTCGAAGTAGTTCATAGCTTTTTTAGGGTTGTATGAATTGTCGAAGGTGTTTCCTTTCTTGTAATATGGAGAAGACTTAATAAGTAGGGTGTCTGATGGTTCAGCCAATCCGTTATATGCTTGTGCTACGATGGTTTCTCTATCTATTAGGTGGTTTATAGCGTATCTGAAGTTTTTGTCTTTGAACCATTGTAGTTTATGAGAGCCTTTCATCCTTTGTGCGTTGGGGTTTTGGTTGAATGTTAAGAAGAAGTTACTTGTCTCTGGACCGCCGTTCCATACTGAGTATCCTAACCTTTCCTTATCTTCTACGATGGATTTGAAGTTGTTCTGTGGGAAGTGGTCACTGGATAGGACATCCAACTCGCCAGCTTTAAATTTAAGCATGACTGCGTTTTGGTCTGCCGCTATGGAATAGGTTATAGTATCCAGGTAGGGTAATCTTGCCCCCCATTCATCTTTCTGGAAGTATCGTTCATTCCTCTTTAGTATTATAGCTTCTGAGGGGTGAAAACTATCGATGATCCATGGACCATACCCAACCAGTTGTGATACAGGTGTATCGATGCCCCATATCTGCATCAAGCCTTCAGCTCCCTTACTATTCATTATCGGTTCTATAATGTGTTTCGGCATTACATTCATCCCGGTGGACAGTTCCGGGTCACCCAAGGTTCTCGGGTATATCTTCTTGAAGGTTAGCTTGTCTATCTTCTTCATATAGGTTTGCTCTTCATCGCCGTTGGGAAGTTCAATCCAGGTAGCACCATAAACAGGGTGGGCTATATCTATGTTACAGATAACATTATTGAAATAGTAAACCCAATCATCGGCTCTCATCGGTGTTCCATCTGTCCAGAACACATCCCTTCTGAGATGGATTGTTATATGCATCTCGCCGTTATCCATTACATCAATGGTGTATCCAGGACCGGTTTCGCCCCTTCGGGGGTCTCCCAGGTATACGCTCCATTCGCCGCTATCTATGTCCAAGTCCATTAAATAAGGTGCAGTCATCCCTATGATACTTGTGGTGTATGCATCGGATGCTTGTGTTTCATTGAATGATTTGGGGTCTTGGGTTAGTGCATCCATTAATTCACCGCCATATCGACCTTTTTCGTATTCGATAGGTCTCTTTGCCTTTACTGTTCCGGGTATGTCCCTCGGTGAAGGCACATTAGACTGAGCTGATAGGATAATCGTCCCTGCCAGCCCGAATATTATGAAGGTTATCAATATAACCATGATTATTGATTTTAATTTCATTTAAATTTATTCCTCCGGTTTCTAACTTAAAAATTCTCTTGTAAATTAATAATAAATTATATAAACAACTAATTATTAAGACTGATTAATACCATATTTTTTTGCTCCTCGTCTTATTATTTTATTATCACATTTTAAAATGAAAATAAGGGAGAAGAATTTAGATAAAATTAACGAACCTTATATAACAAAGATAATAAATCAAATCGAAAATCTAAAAGTCAATCCCAAAAATAGAAAAGTTAAAAAATTAGTCAGTAAAGAAAATGAATATAGATTAAAAATAGATAAATATAGAGTCCTTTTTTACATAGACGAAACTAATAAATTAATCAAAATCTCGAGAATCCTTCACCGTAAGGATGCATATTAAATTCCCGCATGTTCACAATCCCGCAAATGTGTTATATTTAATGTAAAGATTAATCGGAGAATTAATATGCATAAAATAG
>CAYUUC010000017.1:0-27199 GCA_964447635.1 uncultured Spirochaetia bacterium | reverse complement strand
AAATAGCTATTCGGTTTGGCATAGATAATAGTTCATCTTATCTACTTTATTCTTAAACTCGAAAGATAAGTTTCTTACTATATCCATATAGATATCGGATTTGTATCTAAGGATATCTTGGTTTACACTTGAATTGTATATTTCAATTTTAATTTGGTTTTCGTTAAACTCGTCTTCTCCTCTATATAAATCAACGAAAGACAGTTTTTCCATAGTATTTAGGTCAAATGACATACTAATGGTGTTTTCGTTAGACCTCCATCGTAGTATTCGGTTTTCACCACTGGAGTATAATTTATGTTCTCCGTAAATGTCGTTGTATTCGCTAATCGTAGCACTTAGTTTATCCAGGTCCATTTTGTAATGACCGATTATACGGTAGACAGTGTTATTATAGAAGTCAACTCTAATGCCATTTTGCTTATTCATTAAAGGATTAAATCGTCTGATGGTCTCCTCGTCTTTCAAGGTTAGGCTGAATAGCTTGTTATATAAAACATAGTATCCTTCATCGGATTTCTTATACATTTGATAGGAGTTGTTGTTAATGTTTATATCATCGAACTTAACCAGATACTCTTGACCATTACATAAAGTGGTAGGGATAAAGTCATTGTAGTATTGTGTATAATACCTTTGTGAATATAAAAGGTATGGATCGACAGTGGTCATATGGTTTATGGTTCTGGTATATCTTTGATAGATGTATCTTGATTCAAGCTTTCCTTTTATGATTTCAAGCGTATCATTCAGTGATAAGCCTTCTAAGTTGGGGGGGATGTTATTATCGTAAACATTATCCTGGGTATACGCTTCTTTGTTTATATATAGTAATGACAATGATATGATTATAGTTGTAATAATGAATATGGTTAAGATATATAATGAATTCTGAATATATCTGTTGGTCTTCATAGAGTTGAACCTCTTATTAATATGTTATCATTATCCTTTTTACTGGATATAGAAATCAATTTCGCTTATGGTTATGTTATCGGTTAATCCTTCATAAAAATTATCTATTATTATCGTCATAGAATAAATTGATGTAATATCTTCCATAAGAAAGAAAATTTGCTTCTCTGGCATATCCTTTATATTTAAAGTTACCTTAGTATCATATAAATATTGATAATATGCTGGATTAGCTTTACCAGTAGTGGAAAACAGTATGGTCAAAGTCTTCGGTCTCCTATCCTTAAAGTAATCTTCTTCTGGGATGGTGACACTGATTGCTTTTAGTATAATGTCCTTATTCTTCATTAATTCATCAGATTTTGATTCATCGATAGGTCCTGTAATTTCAGGTTTAGTATTTACCGAGTATTCCAATCCTACTTTATTAACCAAGTTAAAAGGAAGCACCACAGATGTATCGCTTTGTTCATCCTCACTTTTATCATGATAAAGGAATATTTTCTTTAATTTGGATTGAATATCAGTTTTAGTTATCGGAATTAAATTGAATTTTTTTGTTAAGTGGTTTAGATTCATGTCTTTTAATTGGGTCTTCTCTACCTCTTTTAGGTAAACACTTTGTATAATGTAGTATGATTGTGTTTCATCGCTAATCTCATATTCATATTCGCCGAAGTCCTCACCAGCTAACCTTATCAGCTCTGTGTCCCTCTCATCCTCACTCATTTTGATAGTGAATTCATTGCCCTTGCTTAACCATGGTTTTTTATGGTTAACCCATAACTCCATAAGCATTATGTCTGTTATCTCGTATCGATAACCATGTTCTGACTTTTCTATTTGTATAGCTTTATATATGGGCATATCGTAATCATATACCTTTAGTTTATTAGATGAGAATTCCAGTTTGACTTCACTATCTTTTAGATAATAAGTTCCTTCTATGGTTTTATCTGAACACTTAATACTTATTGTAAAGGTTATCATCAATATAAAAAGCATAATAATATATGATTTAGTTTTCCCCATCCTATTCTCCTGTTTACTTAATCGTGCAAAGAAAAGGGATTGCCCCTTTCATTAATAGCAAGGCAATCCCGTTATATGATATATTGATTATATATTAATGTTGGTTATTCTTGAGCATACTCAGAATAATCCATCTTAGCATATTCATTATAGATTTTCCATTTATCCTGGACATCTTTTTCAGCTAGTTTAAGTAATTCCACCGCAGTTTCAGGCATTTCTGTCAATAGAGATTTATATCTCTGTTCATTATACAGATAGTCTTTAAGCGGTATCTGTGGACCTTTTGACTCTAACTGGAATGGATTCTTACCTTCTTTTTTAAGGTCAGGATTATATCTGAATAATGGCCAATAACCGGATTTAACAGCAAGTTTCTGTTGTTGCATACCGAATTGCATATTAAATCCATGCGATATACAATGGCTGTAGGCTATGATAAGTGATGGACCATCATATGCTTCAGCTTCCACAAATGCTTTGGTGGTTTGGACCGAGTTAGAGCCCATTGCTATACTGGCTACATAGATATGACCATATGTTACCGCTATCATAGCCAAGTCCTTCTTGGGCAACGGTTTACCAGCATAAGCAAACTTAGCAACAGAACCTCTACCGGTTGCCTTAGACATCTGACCACCTGTATTGGAGTATACCTCTGTATCTAATACCAATACATTGATATCTCTATCACTCGCTAATACATGGTCAAGACCACCATAACCTATATCATAAGCCCAACCGTCACCACCGAGTATCCAGACACTCTTTTTTACCAGATAATCAGCGAGGCTCATGAGTAGTTGAGAATCCTGGTCTTTCTTACCTTTTAGCTTTTCTTTAAGCTCAGCGACTCTCTTTCTTTGGTTGTCGATATCTGTTTCCGTCTTTTGTTTAGCATGTATAATCTCATCAGCGAGTTTTTCTCCTACCTGAGTAGCAAGTTTTTTAAGTAGAGTGGTTGCTCCTGCTTTATGCTGGTCAACGCTTAATCTCATTCCATAACCAAACTCAGCATTATCCTCAAACAAGGAGTTGTTCCATGCGGGACCTCGTCCATCATGGTTCTTGGTATAAGGAGTAGTAGGCAAGTTACCGCCATATATTGAGGAACATCCGGTAGCATTCGCTATTAAGGCTCTATCACCGAACAACTGTGTCATAAGTTTAACATAAGGCGTTTCTCCACAACCCGCACATGCTCCTGAGAATTCGAATAAGGGCAGTAATAGCTGACTTCCTTTAACAGTATGTGGTCTTACCTTCGTTCTATCAGGGTCTGGTATTGATAGGAAGTAGTCCCAATTCTCACTTTCGGTCTCTCTTAGTGGTATCTGTGGCTCCATATTAATCGCTTTCTTCTTTGGATTCTGTTTATCCTTAGCAGGACAATTGGTTACACAAACCGCACAACCGGTACAATCTTCAACTGCTATTTGAAGGGTGAAAACCATCTTATCAGAGTCAAAGTCCTTAGCTGTTCCTTTGTTTAGCTCTGCATGCTTGAATGTCTTCGGAGCATCTTCAAGGTATTTCTTATCATATACCTTACTCCTGATTACTCCGTGGGGGCAGAATATAGAACACATACCGCATTGAACGCATAAGTCAGGTTCCCATACCGGCACTTTAAGTGCGATGTTCCTCTTTTCATATTTGGTTGTTCCTGTGGGGAATGTTCCATCAGCCGGCATCTTGCTGACGGGTAGGTCATCGCCTTCACCAGCCATGATTTTTGCTGTTACTTCTTTTACAAACTTAGGAGCGTAGTCTGGTACTATCTTCATCATTTCTTTGGTGCTGGTTGCTTTATCTGGATATTCAACTTCATACATATTCTCTATTGCCTGGTCTACCGCTCTATAGTTCATCTTTAAGATTTCTTCGCCTTTCTTTTTATAGCTTTTTTCTATGAATTCCTTAATCTTTTTAATGGCTTCGTCTCTCTTTAATATGTTGGATATAGCGAAGAAGCATGTTTGCAGAATAGTGTTAATTCTCTCACCCAGTCCTATATCTTCCGCAACAGCATAAGCATTTATAGCATAAACTTTGATTTTCTTCTTGATGATTTCTTCCTGAACTGTTTTTGGTAGCTCATCCCATACTTTATCCTTAGGATAAGGAGTATTGAGAAGTAGTGTAGCACCTTCAACAGCATTTTTCAGGATATTGAGCTTCTCAAGGAAGATGAACTGAGATACCTGGATAAAGTTCGCTTTCTTTATCAAATATGAACTGCGGATCACTTCCGGACCGAATCTAAGGTGAGATACGGTCATAGCTCCAGACTTCTTGGAATCATACACAAAGTATCCTTGAGCATGGTTGTCTGTTTCTTCACCGATAATTTTGATTGAGCTTTTATTGGCACTAACCGTTCCGTCGCCACCCAGACCGTAGAATAGACATCTAATCGTCTTTTCCCCTTCTGTGGTGTAATCAGGGTCATAGTCCAGACTGGTTTTAGAAACATCGTCATTTATACCAATGGTGAAATGGTTGTTAGGTTTATCCTTCTTCAACTCGTCGAATATAGCTTTAATCATTGCTGGGGTATATTCCTTAGAAGATAAACCATATCTACCGCCAACTACCTTAGGTTGTGTCTTGAAGTAGCCTTCATCTTCTGTTTCTCTTAATGCGTTAACAACATCGAGATACATTGGTTCACCAGGAGCACCGACTTCTTTTGTCCTATCCATAACGGCGATTGCCTTGGTTGTCCTAGGTAATGCTTCAACGAAGTGTTTAATCGAAAATGGTCTATACAATCTTACTTTGATTAGACCAACCTTTTCGCTTTCATTCTTTACTAAATAGTTGACTGCTTCATGTGTAACCTCTGCTCCAGTACCCATGATAATGATAATCCTTTCTGCTTCTGGATGTCCTACATAATCAAAGAGGTTATACTTTCTTCCGGTAATCTCTGCAAATTTCTTCATAGCTTTTTTTACAATTTCAGGAGTTTTTTCATAATATGGGTTAACTGTTTCTCTTCCCTGAAAATAGACATCCGGGTTTTGTGATGTACCTCTCAGTACAGGGTTTTCAGGGTTCAATGCTCTTTTTCTATGAGCGATGACGTGTTCATCGTCTATCATCTTTCTCATATCGTCTTTGGTTAGTTGTTCAATCTTGTTGATTTCATGGCTTGTTCTGAATCCGTCGAAGAAGTGCAGGAAGGGCACTCTGGATTCAAGTGTAGCTGCTTGAGCGATGAGTGCATTATCATGGGCTTCCTGGATAGACCCGCTTGCCAGAAGAGCAAAACCTGTTGGTCTAACTGTCATAACGTCATTATGATCCCCGAAGATAGATAAAGCCTGAGCTGATAAAGAACGAGCAGATACATGAAATACAGTTGGGGTTAACTCACCGGCTATCTTGTACATATTAGGTATCATTAAGAGTAAGCCTTGAGATGCGGTGAATGTTGTGGTTAAGGCTCCACCTTGTAATGACCCGTGAACAGCACCAGAAGCACCACCTTCACTCTGAAGCTCGCTGATGGTTGGTACCTGCCCCCAGATATTCTCTTGACCCTTTGCTGAATAGGCATCTGCTAATTCACCCATTGGTGATGATGGGGTAATCGGGTAAATTGCACATACTTCATTGACCTTATGAGCGACATATGCTGTTGCTTCATTTCCGTCAATTGTTACTTTTTGTCTTTCATCCATACTCTTTTTCCTCCATTTTATATTGTTAAGAGTATCTAGTAAATTATTTTAAAATCTATGTTGATTTTATTCTTTTTCTGAAAAAGATTATTAAAAAATGTTAAATATTATTTAATTGTTATGATAAACTATCATATTTAAGTGGTAAAACAAAAATTGGGTAATTGTTTAAATATATAGTGTAATCTTTACAAGTTATTGTCAATACTAAAATAATAAAAAAATTATAAAACTTTAATAGATTATTATCTTTACCTAACATTAAAACTCTTAAAATCTTGATTGATAAGTGATTAAGTATATAAAAAAAAATTCAAAAAAATTCAAAAAAATTGACCATCTGTTTTATATTAATTCATGACATCCTTTTTATATATACTTATGGAGTTATCTATGAAAATTAACAGGATATGCGTACTAGGACTGGGATACATCGGATTGCCTACCAGCGGTATCTTCTCTACTAATGGTATCTATGTCCATGGGGTAGACGTTCTGCCAGAGGTTGTTGACACAGTTAATAAAGGTAAGATACACATATTCGAACCTTATCTTGAATCAATGATTAAAAACTCAGTTGAGAAAGGCATGCTAAAAGCATCCACCAAACCTGACTTCGCCGATGCTTTTATCATATGCGTCCCTACTCCATTAAATGAAGATAAAAGCCCAGACCTAAGCTATGTAGAACAAGCCACCCAAGCAATCATCCCGTATATTAAGAAAGGCAACCTAATTGTACTTGAGTCCACAAGCCCTCCCGGTACCACAAAAAAGATAACATCCATACTAGAGAAGCACACAAACATGCTAGCTGGAGAAGACTTCTTCGTAGCATACTGTCCGGAAAGAGTTTTACCAGGCTTTATCCTGAAAGAGCTGGTCGAGAATGAACGAAACATCGGCGGGATTAACAAGAAGTCATCAGAGAAAGCGAAAGAACTATACCGGATTTTTGTAAAAGGTGATATCTACCTTACAGACAGCATAACAGCGGAAATGACCAAACTTGTCGAAAACACATATCGGGATATTAATATAGCCTTTGCCAACGAGTTGTCCATAATATGTGATAAGCTATCCATCGATGTATTCCATCTAATTAGGCTTGCCAATAAGCACCCCCGGGTGAACATCCATCAGCCTGGAGTTGGAGTGGGAGGACATTGTATCGCTGTGGATCCATGGTTCATTGTGCATAGTATGAAAGATGATACCACTTTGATACAGACTGCCAGGGAAATCAACGATTATAAACCGGATTATGTCTTCGATAAAGTCCTTACAGAGATTGATAGAGTAGGTAAACATAAGGAATCCGTCACTGTTGGGTGCTTCGGTATCTCATATAAGGCGGATATCGAGGATATAAAGGAAAGTCCCGCTTTTAAGGTTGTGTTGAACTTGATTGATAGCGGAAAGTGTGAGGTGAGAGTTTGTGACCCTTATGTGTATAAGAGTGAATATGTTAGAAAGTCCCTTAAATTCGATGTCTACGAGAATCCGATAGAAGAAGTAAACAGAAGCGATATACTCGTGCTGTTGGTTGACCATCGACAGTTTCGGGAACTCGATCATAAGTATCTTGCGGGGAAACCAATCATCGATACTCGGGGAATTTGGCTTATCCATAAAGGTAGATGATTTTTTAATATATTTTGTTAATGAGTAGATTTTCTTTAAACACTTAACTAAAATTTAATAATGAAATTTTAACCTATTTTCATTAGGTTTTATAATATCAAATTATTTTATTATATCCATTAAATGAAAACCAAAAACCAATACCTATATTATGAAAAGGAGATGATATGGAAAAAGTTTTAATAACGACAAGCTCATTCGGGAAATATTCGGATAAGCCTATAGAATTGTTAAAAAAGCATGGTTTTGAACCTATATTGAACCCATACGGTAGAAAACTAACCAAAGAGGAAACCTTAGAGCTATACAAAGATATTAAATATGTCATAGCTGGAACAGAAAAGATAGACCAGGAAGTTATGGATAAATCACCCCGACTTAAAGTCATATCCCGATGTGGTGTATCCATGGATAATGTAGACCTAGAACAGGCGAAGAAAAGACAAATAATCGTTACCAATACACCATATGGACCAACCCAATCCGTGGCTGAGTTAACCATTGGACTAATGCTTGACCTGTTACGGAATATAACCTTAATGGATAGAGAGATGCGTAAACATATATGGAAAAAGCGAATGGGCTTTTTACTTGGTGGAAAGACCGTCGGTATTATAGGTTTGGGTAAGATTGGCAAGCAAATCGTGGAGTATCTGAAGCCTTTCGGAGTCAAGGTCTTAGCCTATGATAAGTACCAGGATAATGATTTTGCTGATAAGTATAATGTGGAATATAAGTCTCTGGAAGACCTATTGAAAAGCTCGGATGTGGTTTCTATCAATGTAAGTCTTAATCCTGAGACACATAATCTGATTAATATGAAAACTTTGAGTATGATGAAAAAAGAGTCATTTCTAATTAATTTAGCTAGAGGGGAGGTAATCAACGAAGATGACCTATATCAAGCACTGATGGAAGAGAAGATAAGCGGGGCGGCTATCGATACTTTCACCAAAGAACCATACCAGGGTAAATTGTTGGAGCTGGATAATACAGTAATTACACCTCATATAGGCTCATATGCCCGTGAAGGAAGGATAAAACAGGAGTATGATTCTGCTGAGAACCTAATAGACATGGTTAAAGGAGTGTAAGGATGATTAAAGCGATTGTATTTGACTTTGATGGAGTGATAGCAGAATCGGTAGACATTAAAACACGGGCTTTTGCATACTTATTCAGGGATTATCCACAGGATATCATCGATAAGGTGGTTCAATACCATATCGAGAACGGTGGTTTATCCAGATACGAGAAGTTCAAAGTATATTATCGGGATTATCTGAAGGAAGAACTAACCGAGGAAAAGTCCAAGCAACTAGGAGAAGAGTTCTCCAAATTCGTTTATGAGGAAGTTATTAAAGCTCCGTATGTAGAAGGGGCTTACGAGTTCTTGACCCGGAACAAGGATAGATACGACTTCTTTATCGTATCAGGAACCCCACAGTCTGAGATACAATCCATAGCCAAAGAAAGATCGATTGATGGTTTATTTGTTGAAATACTTGGGTCACCGATTAAAAAGGGGGAACATACAAAAAACATATTGAAAAAATATAATTATTTTAAAGAGGAAGTTGTCTTTATTGGTGATGCTATAAATGATTATATAGGAGCGGAAGAAGCTGGAGTGAAATTCATTGGTAGGATAATAGAAGATGAGGATAATCCTTTTAAAGATAAAAACTGTGTTATGATAAAAAAATTGACGGAACTTAATGATGTTTTGGAGAGGATGTAAATGGCACAAGAAAGAGTTATAGTGTTCGGTGGTTCAGGTTTTGTGGGTAGCCATACCGCCGATAAACTAACCGAAAAAGGATATGATGTCACGATTTTTGATAAGGTTAAATCCCCATACCTGAAACCTGAGCAGAAGATGATTATCGGTAGCTTCGAGGATAAGGATTTAGTCTTTGATTCGGTAAAGGATAAGGATTATGTATACAATTTCGCAGCAATAGCAGATATCGGCGAGGCTATGCGGAATCCAGTCGGTACTGTGAAAGTGAATATATACGGTAATGTCTTGCTACTCGAGGCTTCGAGGCAATTCGGTATTAAGAGATACATCTTTGCCAGTACTGTATATGTGTATGGTAAATCCGGTGGCTTTTATCGGGTTAGTAAGCAAGCCTGTGAAGAATACATCGATACATATAACAAGTATTACAATGTTGATTATACCGTGTTAAGGTATGGAACGCTTTATGGTTTAAGAGCGGGAGATACTAATAGTGTAAAACGATTCCTCAAAGAGGCTCTCAAAGATAAGGTGATTAAATATCGCGGTGATGGAACGGAAACTCGAGAGTACATCAATATAGAAGACGCAGCCAGACTAAGCGTAGATATACTCGATGAGGAATATAAGAACCAGCATGTGGTTTTAGTCGGGCATAATCCAATGAAGGTGAAGGAGCTTCTCAGTATGATAAGGGAGATACTGGGTAACAAAATCAAAGTGACCTATAGGGGAGAACCTATGGATGATACTCACTACAAGATTACCCCTCATACCTTTAATCCGAAAACCGCGCACAAACTGGTTAGTAATTACTATATTGATATGGGACAGGGTTTGCTGAATTGTATACACGAGATATATTCAGAATTGAAAAAAGAAGGTCATGACATTGATTACCTTGATTAGGAAGGTCAAACACTTTATCTATAGGGTATTACGAAAGTTTATGAAATTAATCCGCCCTACTAATCAAGGATTAATAAAAACAATTTACCTATATCCTCTGATAAAAAGCAAAGACAAGTTAGTAGACCGGATTAATCGTATTATGTGGGCATTACCGGATAGAAAAAGGACATGCGTGTATATACCGGTGGGAGAAAATCTCATCGATTATAATATAGAACAATTGAAAGCACCGGAACATCAAGCAGATTACCTAGCTGATAAATCAATGCTATACTTAATTAAGCCTGATTACAAGGGTTTGAGGAATGATGCTGATTTAATCTTGATTCATGACCAGAAAAGCATCTTCTCATCATCGATTATATCAAACATTCATAAGACCATTATCACAGATGAGGATTACTATTCCATCGAAGAATCATGGAACAATATGTCATTATACTATAAAACATTGACTAACAAAGACATAGATGAATATAAAGAATTATCCCGTAATAACTTTAAACAAATGAGAAAGGAGAATGGAGGGAAAGTCAGTTCTTACTGCTTCGTTACCGGACCATCAATTGATAGATACAGGGATTTTGATTTCGAGAATGACAGTTTCAAGGTTGTTTGTAACAGTATTGTTAAAAACAAAGCCCTTCTGGAATACATAAAGGGGGTAGACTTGCTGACATTCGCCGACCCGGTATTCCATTTCGGTGTATCACAGTATGCGGAAGCTTTTAGAGCAGAGGCTTTGAAGGTCATAGAAGAATATGACTGTTATGTGATGATACCGATTTATGCTATGCCCCTCATGTTAGGTCATTATCCACAACTCAAAAACCGGCTTATCGGAATGAAAAGTAATCATGGAAGAGCATTCAACTTTCCTGATACGGGAAGACTTTGGGTTAAAGGGACACCTAACATACTTACACTTTATATGCTTCCGGTGAGTTCAACTTTGACGGATGAGATATATATCATCGGGGCTGATGGGAGGAAAGACGACGAGACCTACTACTGGAAACACAGCGAGAAGGCTCAGTTTACCGGTTTGATGGAATCTGCTTTCAAGACACATACATCTTTTTTTAGAGATGTTGATTATAAGAAGTATTACCAAAATCATTGTCAAACGATGGAAAAATTAATAGCTTTTGGAGAGTCAAAAGGTAAAAGGTATTATACATTAACAAAATCTCACATAAAGGCTTTATCGAAGAGGTTATACAATGAGAAAGACGAACAGATTTAAGACCAAATTAGAGAAACGGGAATTCACCCTCGGTTCATGGATAACACTTGGACACCCTTCCGTAGCGGAAATCATGGTTGATGCTGGGTATGAATGGCTTACCGTGGATATGGAGCATTCCGCTATCACACTACATCAAGCACAACAGCTGGTCCAGATAATAGAACTGGGTGGAGTTGTACCATTGGTGAGGGTTGGCATTAATGATGCGAATCTTATCAAGCGGGTGATGGATGCTGGAGCTTATGGGGTTATTGTCCCTATGGTTAATACAAAGGAAGATGCCCGGAAAGCTGTTTACTCTGTTAAGTATCCACCATTAGGAACAAGGGGAGTAGGTCTGGCAAGGGCTCAGGGATATGGACAGGACTTCCCCGAATATAAAGACTGGAATAACGAAAACAGTGTGGTCATCGTTCAGATTGAACATATAAAAGGCGTGGAGAACATGAAGGAGATACTAACCACAGAAGGGGTGGATGGCTTTATCATAGGTCCGTATGACCTTTCAGGCTCGCTTAAAGTCCCTGGTCAGTTTGACCATCCTGATGTGGTTCAGGCTCTTAAAGAGGTTCAGCGTATATCCAAGGAGTTAGACGCATTAGCCGGCTTCCATTATGTGCCAACGGATACAGAAGGCGTTATCCAGAAGATGAATGAGGGTTACAGGTTTATCGCTCATAGCCTCGATATACTATTCCTAGGTGATGGCTGTCGTACGTCAATTAAGGATATCAGAAGCATGATGTAAAGCTATTAAAAACTTGACTAATATTGGAAAAGGATTAACCATGAAACACAAGTTAAATATGCTATACTTCCCATTCTTCGACAGGAAGGAGGACTTACAGGACGCAATCGCTCGAAGTGTATGGTATCTAAGCTGTATGGATGAATTGGAAGGAATATACTTCCCTACTTATATTACTGATTTGGACTTTGAAGTGCCTGACTATCTTGACCCAACAATTGGTGATATGTATCCCCAAATCAAGGATAGGATTAATTTTGTATCTCCGGATAATCGATGGGATTTGGATGATATATATCATAAATCAGATATCATCCTTCAATGGAAAGTTGATACATATCCTTCACCTGAATGGAAAGCGAGAATCGAAGAGCAAACGGATAATGTCTTCTTCAGGGGTTATGTGGAAGGGATGTCCAGGAAACAGCTATACATAGTCGATAAGGATAATGAAAGGTTCGAAGGCTCCCTCTATACTAAGATAGGAATGGCTAACCAAGTGAATAGGGGAAAAGTCATTTCCCGACTGAAGCAGGATATGCTCAAGCTCATGGATAGACTAAGTGATACGGACAAAGCGTATGTGTTCGGGACTGGACCTACCGCTGACCTTTATCCTGAGTTTGACTTTAGTGATGGAGTATCGATAATCTGTAACAGCATCATTTTGGATGAGTCCCTCATGGAGCATGTTAAGCCGAAGGTTATAGCCTTTGCAGACCCCATCTTCCATTTCGGATGTTCCCGTTATGCTCACTCATTCAGGGAAACCTTACTAGAAGCTGTCGAGAAGTATGACCTATCGATAGTTATCCCTTTTAACTATCATCGCTTATTTACGCATAACCTGCCTGGAATCAAATCTAGAGTATATTCTATACCGATGAGTTCCAAACACCCGGTTAATCTTAATCTTAAGAAGGACTTCTACATAAAGTCGATTAGTAATATACTTACACTGCTTATGATGCCGATTGCTTGTACCATATCGGACAATATAAATATGATTGGTTTCGATGGCAGAAAGACCGCTGATAACCGATACTTCTGGAAACATAATCCTAAAACTCAATTCTACGATAAGATGGATAATATAAAGCAAGTCCATCCCGCTTTCTTCGATATAGACTACAATGCGTATTACACAAAACACCAGCAAACGCTTGAAGAATGGTTGGATAAAGGTAAAGAGGATGGTAAAACCTTTAGGATGCTTACTCCATCTTACATACCATCATTAAGAAGGTTCTATGAGTTTCGAGGGAAGCATTATGAATGGGACTTCTATCCGTCAGTAACGATTGTTATGCCTTATTATGGGATAAGGACATCGATAAGGTCTGCTGTCGATTCTGTCCTAAAGCTTAAACACTATGAAAACTGGGAGTTACTTATTGTTTGTGATGAATATGATAATGAAACCAAGGATATGCTTCAATTCATACAAGAATTGGATAAGCGTATAGTATTAGTATACAGCGATAGTAAAGATATAACATATGCTTTGAATAAAGGAATTATAGAGGCTAAGGGTAAGTATATCACTTTCCTTGAGCCAGAGTGTATCTATTATCCTGATTCGCTGGCTATGAGAATGGAAGAGCTAATCGATAAGGATTACGATGCTGTATTCTGTACTGCTATGATGGTCGATGATGAATTGAATGAGCTAGGATGGATTAAAGAGTGTGATAATGATATGGTTTCCTTCTTACAGATGCATAAAACACCATTCCATGTTAATACTGTTATCATAAAGAAAGACAAGCTAATCGATGACATAACCTTTAGCCAGAACAACCCTCTGACTTTATATTGGGATATATATCAGCGATTAGCGAGGAAAGGCGTTGTATTTCATAATGTCAAAGGAGCTTTTATTGGGTATAGGCAAGACAGGTATATAAGGTTGGAGGATGCTTATACATCTAAGGAAGAAGTGATAGGGATGCTGTATAAAGAGGATGAAAGGATTAAACATCCAAAACCTGAATACAGTAAGGGATTGGTTTATGCTAATATGCTTTATCATAAGCAGGAACGGCTTATCAAGTTGGTGTTAAGTCAAATCCTTTACGGGAAAGAAAAAACTTCGACTAACCTTTCCAGGGATTTATCTCCGGTTCTGCTATATCTGATTTTAATGGATTTGGATAAGATGATTATAATCCTGAAAGACATTATAGCTAAGGTTTTCGAATGTCATATTGATGAGTGGGTAGCAAAGCTGTATGAGAACAAGGATAGATTAATTGAAGGATTGTTCGAGCTTATATCAGAAAGGGAAGATGCGAATGAGTTTGATTTTGTGAATGATATTGAACTTAATATTCTTATAAATCGGTTGATAGAAAGTGAAAGACAAAGGATAAGCAACATAAAATCCGAACAGAACAAGAAAGATAAAGAAATTGTCCGTTTAAAGAATGAGTTAAAAACCATTAAAGATAATCCTAAATATAAGTTCATCGATAAAATAGTTAAAATTGTAAATAAAATACCTCTTGTAAGAAAAATAGCTAAGAAAGTTTTCAAATTGATTAAAGGAAGCGGTAAAGGTAAAAAAAATGGATAAGAAAATCGTTTTTATATCGCATAAGGCTTATCATACCAGAAACATGGCTGAGGTAGCAAAACATATAAGCAAGTACAATTATGTCTTTCTTCATCTGGGTAAGTATCACTTTAAGGAAGGGGCGAAAGAAGAGATGGACAGGTTAGACCTGGATTATATCGAATATATGCCATCTCTTTTTTCAAAAACCAAGCCCCTAGCCATTGTTACGATGTGTGATTGGGATAAGACAGTGAGAAGCCTGGTTAGAAGGATGAAACGGGAAGGTATCCCGACTATCGCTCTTATTGAGGGCGTACAGGACTACGAAGACAGCCATATTGGACATATTGCTAAGGGTTGTAAAAGGAATCCATATAGAACTGTTGAATATCCCCTCCTAATCGGCGAGTATGATAGAAAGTTCATCAAGACTAATAAAGCAAAAGTCGTAGGCTGTCCCAGACTAGACAAGCTGTTTGAGGAAAAACCTACTTATCCAGATAAACCGGTAGTCTTGATAAACAGTAACTTCACTTATGAGTTATACACTGATTATGAGAATGAATGGATAGATGGCATTGTTGAGGTATGTAAGGAATTAGGAGTTGATTACCAAATATCTGTTCACCCGCAGGATAATATGGATTTTACAGGATACAAGGTCTATGATGGAGGTTTGTATGACGCCATAAGAGGAAGCACCATGTTGGTTAGCCGGTTCAGCACTGCTATACTGGAGTGTATGGCGATGGGTAAACCTGTTATCTACTATAATCCGCATGGAGAGCGTCAGGATACATTCCAGGATCCAATGGGTGGTTATGACTACACAACCAATAAGGAACAACTAAAAGAGGCAATCAAAAAGCTGTTATACTATAGAGGGGACTATAAAGAGCAATGTAAGGCGTTTATGGATTACCATCTCTATCGACCGGAGGATATGCCTTCCAGTAAATTGACCGCTTTAACTATTGAAGATATTATCTCTGAACATCTAATCCATAAAGAGAGGGAGAGAAATATCCAATCTGATATATATCAGCTTATAGTGAATAAACAAATAGACAGGTTGATAGAATATGTATCCGACTATGAGAATGAAACAGCAAAGATTGTCCTCCCTCATCGGTTGTTCTTATATGGGCATTTCCTCTGTGCTAAGTTCTTTGGTGAGTATTACCAGATGAAAGAGAAGGATGGCAGGAACAAAACAAACAAAATCATCATGCTTCATGCTAAGAATAAAGCATCGGCTTATTTAACCGACTATATGTATAGAAACGAAAACCACATAACCAACATTGACCGGTTCTATGCGAGTATGGGACTGGTTGAATTTGTATCGGGATTTATAGGAGGAATCCTTTCTCATGGTTTATGGATAGAGTTCAAAGATGATTTTGATATGCTGTATATGCTGTATATGCAGATGAGGAGATTAAAGTTCTTCACTAAAAAGGAACATCTCGACTTTCTGCATTATATCGTGGAGAATTATAAGGAGTATTCTGATAAACACATCATCAATTCATACCTCTATCTGATTAGACGGTTACAGGGGAACAAAGCTTATATAAAAAAATTGTATTATCTGATGTTCTACCATCCTAACCCGGTTTATAACAAGGAATACAGTTTTCTTAAGCTGAAACTTAGCCGTTATATTCGGTTTATATTTCATATTGGTGGGAAGGTGTTGAATAAGATTGGATTTTTGTTTCAAAGGCTATTCAAGATAAAACCCAAACCCGACCCTAAAACTATAGGTGGGGTAGGGAAAATCAAACGGCAAATAAAGCAAATCTATAAAAAGGATAAACACAAACATAAGTATTTAAACTCGGAAAGTCTTTCTATAAACGAATTAAGCAAATACATTAATGGGATGTCCTCTGAACTGGATAACCATAAAATCTATAACTCAAAGAGGGGATTATATCCTTCAATTAAGTCTGAACGGATTGATAGCCTTAATAATCAGAATAGGATTTACAATAAGACTGATTCACAAGGAATAAAGCTATCAGTAATAATAGCTTATCGTAATAGAAAAGAACTTACAAATATCTGTCTTAATAATCTTTGTCTTCAAACACTGGATAATGATTTGTTTGAGGTGATAATCGTAGACCTGGGAAGTGAAAAGGAACACCAGATAAACCCTGAACAATACCCAATCGATATCAATTATCAATATGTGGACTATAAAGACCAATTCTACAAGACGATGGCATTAAACATAGGTGTGGGAAAAGCAAAAGGCGAATACCTGTTCTTCCTAGATGCAGAAATACTCCTTCACCGGCACTTCCTGGAAAATGCTTTTAATATGGTTAAAGATAAACCGAAAGGGTTTGCCCTCAACTTCCCTGCGCTATACCTCGCTTCCGATATCTCAGCTAAGGTTATGAAGGAGGGCTTCATGTCCGATGTGGTCTATGATGCTATCTATACATTAAGGTATGACCAAAAGGTGAATATCCGCAGTCCACGCATCTTTGGTCAGTTTATGATTATCATGAAGAAGGAATTCTTTCATGATATAGGCGGTTTTGATGAGGACTTCAAGGGCTTTGGCTGGGAGGACTATGATTTCCACAACCGTATAGCATTGTTTAACCATGATTGGCATTACGAGCTGGAGCAGTTTAAGATGATGCTTAATAAGATGATGGTTATTCACCTTTATCATCCAAGGCTCGAAAAGAGTGGTTATTTTGCTAATTACCAGTTTAATAAAGACATGTATAATATAAAGAGATATAGCAAATACGTTGATGTTGAAGTAAGCTTTAATATGGATTAATCCATATATTCATTTTTGTGAGTGATGTTATTATTATCCTGTTAATAGATTTAGATTAGAGGTGTTTTATGAAAGTAACAGCATTAGTTCCAATGAAAGGTCATAGCGAAAGAGTTCCCAACAAGAATATCAAGATACTCGGGGATAAACCCCTCTTCTATCATATAATGGAGACATTAAGTCAGATTAGCCTAATAGATAAGATTGTGATTAATACAGACAGCGAAAAGATAGCCAAGATGGCTAAAAAACAGTTCAACAAAGTGCTTATTCATGATAGACCGGATAGCATACAGGGGGATTTCGTTTCAATGAATACTATCATCGAATACGATATCGATAAGAGTGGTGATGAGTATTTCCTACAAACTCACAGCACTAATCCATTACTAAAAGAGGAAAGCATAAAGAGATCTATCGAGACATTCGAGGAGAAACGTAAAGAAGGTTATGACTCTTTATTTTCGGTTACTAAGATGCAAACCAGACTGTATTGGAAGGATGGAAAGGCGATAAACCATAATCCTGACCAGTTGATAAGGACTCAGGACTTACCTCCGGTTTTCGAGGAGAACTCCTGCATATACTTGTTTTCCAAAAACTCATTTTATAAGAGAAAAGCACGGATTGGTGAAAAGCCTTATATGTTCGAAACATCACCTTATGAAAGTGTAGACATCGACAATATGATTGACTTTGTCCTAGCAGAACAATTGTATAAAATTAAGGAGACCTTTAAGTAAAATGAGATATAAACTACTATCTTACCCTATCAATGAAAGAACACCCTTATACGGTAGCAATCCGCCCATATCCATTGAATATCCCAGGAGTATGGATAAGGGAGACCCAGCCAATACCGCAATGATAACAATGCACAACCATACATCCACACATGTTGATGCACCCAAACACTTCTCGAAGGATGGAAGGAGTATTTGGCAATATAGCATTGAAGAATTGATTTTTGAATCCCCGGTTGTTGTGACTCTATCTACGATAAGTGAAAAGGAAGGGCTTTTGATTAAACCATCCCATTTTACCAATAAGGACTTGGATAAGATGAAAAGCAGTGATATGCTCAT
The DNA here is from genome assembly GCA_964447635.1 of uncultured Spirochaetia bacterium. Taxonomy (GTDB): domain Bacteria; phylum Spirochaetota; class UBA6919; order CAYUUC01; family CAYUUC01; genus CAYUUC01. The sequence goes on along the minus strand of CAYUUC010000017.1, from coordinate 8,815 downwards.
ACTGAATACCGGTTTTCATATAGTAAGGAGCGATGAGATTTATCGGATAGCTAATCCAGGCATTTCTCCTAAGCTTGCTGAAATGGTTAGAGTCGATTATCCGGGTATCAGATGTTTAATGATTGATTCGCTTTCCATCTCCAGCAGGAAGTACAGGGAAGAGGGAAGAGAAGCTCATCGAATACTGCTTGGGGATGGTGACTATCCAGGTGAACCGGTATTATTAGCGGAGGATGTAAATCTTGGTATAGATTTGGAAGGATTGAAAAAGGTCTTCATTGTACCTTTGTATGTAGAAGGCGTCGATAGTATGCCCTGTACAATCATAGGAGAGTATTAATATGGAAGTGATTAAGATATTCACAAATAAATCCACCCGGCAACTACTTATAAACTTTGTAAAGACTGACCTAATCGGCGAGTACAAGAATTCATTCTTCGGGACGCTGTGGAACTTCATATTCCCGCTGGTGACTATGTTGATATATGCATTTGTGTTTGGTGGTATACTCAAGGTAAATGCTTCCAGGAGCGGTGATATACCATTCATCCTCTTCTTGTTTGCTGGATTCCTCGTTTGGTTCACATTTAATGAGTCTATCAATCTTGGTAAGAATGCAATTATATCTAATGCAAATTTCATTAAGAAGACGGTTTTCCCTCTTAAGATACTGTTAATAAGGATTGGTTTGTATGCTTTTGTTAAGCAATTAATACTTTTTTTACTATTTTTATTATTCTATCTGATAATTAATGGTGGTATATATATTGGTGTTTTATGGTTACCTTTGATTATGGTTTTTTTAATGTTTTTCTGCTATTCGATAAATCTTCTGACTTCGTCACTTACACCTTATTTCAGGGATTTATCACAGATTATCATGCTTGTGCTTAGGGCTTTGTTTTATTTGACATTCATAATGTACCCGATTACCCTTATAGAAAACATTATATCACCGAGATTGGTCTTACTTCTGAATCCTGTTGCGTCTTTCATTATAATCGTCAGGAGTGCTGCGTTTGAGAATTATATTAACTATCCGCTGGATTACATACCTTTCGTTTCTATAGCTGGTTGGATTCTTCTATTCCTGGTGGTGGGGACGCTTGTATTTAACCATCTCAGAAAGGACTTTGCGGATATATTATAATTTGAGGTGTAAAAGGAATATTAAATTTTATTTAAATGTTATAATTTTATATTTTTAGGATGTAAGATAAAAATGAAAAACCAAGAAATCGAAGTTAAATTTAGACTGGAAAATGAAAAGGCTTTTATAGACCATCTAAACAAGATGGGTTTTATTAATGTCAAAGATGTATTTGAAACTAACATCATATTCGACATGATGGATGGTTCATATTCATCCAGGGGTAGGCTAGTAAGAGTTAGGGAGACCGATAAAGGTAATATCTTGACTTATAAAGAAAAGCAAGGCGAAGATTCTCAGTACAAGGTAAGGACAGAAATAGAAACCAGTATCGATGATTCAGAACAGATGATTGAAATGCTTAAATACATGGGATTTATCATTTCCTTTGTATATCAGAAGAAGAGGATGCACTTCACAAAGGATGATATAGAAATTACTATTGATAAGTTGCCATTCGGGAATTACATCGAAATCGAAGCAACAAAAAACCAAATTGTAAACTTATCAAAAGAACTAAATCTGGAAATGACCGAAATCAGCAATATGAGCTATTTAGCTTTGTATTACAAAGTATGCTGGGAACAGAATATCCAGCCTTCTTCTGTAACCGCTTTCACCGAGGAGGATACGGATAAGTATAAGCGATTAATCCATGAGCTTCAAACCTTCAACGAGAAGCGTCATCAATAAGCCATTATGGCAATCTATTTTATATACTTACTGATAAACTCTTCTACCTCGGGAATACCCCCCTGGTATACCAGGTAACCGTTATGGGGTTCTCTTTCAGTGATATCTCTCGCTGTTGGTGTTAGCATTATCTCCCTCACCTTTTCTGGGTCGTTTGTTTGTCCGAGTGCCCATCCTAACTTAACATAAGCCACCTCAGGGAGCATATTAGCTGCTGGTACAATGCCTAAATCCATCAAGTCTCTCCCTGTATCGTAAACATACATCTGAGCGAAACCCCATAGAGTCTGGACGGTCATGAATACAGATATGCCTTGTTTGCAAGCTCTTCTTAAAGGGTCGAAAAGGGGTTTGTTAACATGACCCAATCCTGTTCCCCCAATCACAATCCCTTTATATCCATTATCGATAAGCGATTCGATGATGTCAGGCTTCATCCCCGGATAATAGTAGACAAGTGAAACCCGGTCTTCGAATGTGGGTATGATATTGACATTCCTGTCCTGGCGACGCTTCCTATAGTCGTTTCTGAGGGGGATTATCTCTTTGCTGTTAACCATGGCGATTGGATAGTCACTCAATGTTCTAAATGTAGAACGGTAGCTGGAATGCATCTTCCTTACCCTCGTTCCCTGATGTAGCAAGTCATAATAGTCACTGGTCGGTCCGAACATACAGACCATCACTTCTGCGATGTCACTTTCTGCGGCTGTCTTTGTAGCATTAATTAGGTTGAAGGCTGCATCTGATGATGGTCTATCCGATGACCTTTGTGAGCCTACCATAACGATAGGGACAGGTGAGTCCTGAACCATAAAGGACATCAAGGCTGCGGTGTGGTGCATGGTGTCAGTGCCGTGTCCGATTACGATGCCATCGACACCCTTTTCTATCTCCCTGCCTATAGCCTTAGCCAATCCAATCCATTGTTCCTTAGCCATGTTCTCGCTGAATACGCCGTATAGCTTTTCAGTCTTTAGGTTACAGATGTCGGCAAGCTCTGGGACTGACCCATAAAGCTCTCCTGGTGAGAATGCTGGTATGACGGCTCCCGTGCGGTAATCGAGGCGACTAGCTATTGTCCCTCCTGTACCCAGTAGCTTGACATTGGGCTTCTTCTCATCGTATGGGAAGTCTTTCTCGGGTATCTTATAATTTGCTTTCCTGTATCCGACTTGCTCTATCTTTTGAATATTGTTAGCGTTTATTCCGATATTGTATCCGGTAGCCATTTTGATTACGATATGCTTATCATCTGCTGTTTCTGAGCGGGGTAGGATGATGCCTTTATACTCTCCTCTTTTTGAGTGTATGATTACATCGCTCCATACTTCGACATTGTTTTCTTTTAACACATCCAGTCCTTTATTGCGATAACCTTTGTATTTCTCGCTAGACATATTTTTCCTCCAATTTACTGATGAGCTTTTCTTTCACTATAGCTGGATTGATTAAACCTGCGTATCTATACATGATTAGACCCATTAAGTAATCAATTTTCTTCTCAGGGTGCTTATATACAATGTTCTGATTTGTATTAATTAAATCCTGAATTAGCATATCGGTTTCCTGGTCTGACTTAGGTTTCATGGGATTAACAACATCTTCCAATTCTTCATCCTGAATGATGGTTCTCTTGGTTATTGCTACCAATGCTTCTTTATACAGGTCTTTGTCAGAATATCTATCAATAAACTCCTTCCAGAAAGCATCACTAGGATTGTGTAGCTTGTAGCCTTGTCTCTGAAGGTGCTTTATGAAACCGGTAAAGAAGCTTGCTATCACTGTTGCCCGTAGCTGATGAGTATTGACGGCATATTCAAAAAGATGTCGCCACTTGGAGTTGACCAGCTGGTTAGCCAGTCCAGAAGGCAAACCCATCCCTTTATACTTCTTATATTGGATGTAAGGTAATTCTGCTGTGGTCTTCTCTAATCTGGTAAGCCTTTCCTCCGTTATCTCTATCGGGGGGAGGTCTGTATCAGGATACATCCTGTCCGGACCTGGGAGTATCCGTTCAAAACCTGTGGTACCTGATTTAAGGGCTTGTCTGGTCTCAGATGGTACGCCTACCAATGCTTCCTTTGCTCTGATGGCGACTTCCTGTGCTGCAGTTTGTGCGTCTATCTTGCTTTCAGACCAGACAAGAATCCATACATCCTCTTTGTTGCCTGGTAGTACTTCTTTGACTTTCTGCCAATAAGCTGGATTCACACTCATTGACTCTGAATGTACTATGTTTGGTAGTTCAGAAACACATGCGATAACCCTTACTCTGTCAGAGAACTCTTTTAAGAAGGGAGTGTTTTCCTGAGTGAGTGTATTTAATATATGGGTGTACTTTTCAAGACGTATTGCTTTAACAGAACCGCTTTTTAATAATATATCATCGATGAATTGATAATGAGATTTAGCGTTTATATCCGTTACATCTGCTATCTCAGGTTCAAAAGTCTCAGGTTTAAGACCTCTTTTGAGAAGTTCATCTCTAATCCTTAATAATGTCCATTGCCGTCTGGCTTCATTATAAGCGAGACGTGGTATGCGTGTTTCTCGAGGGACTCCTTTAATCTCTATGCGTGTTCCACCTCTCACGCTGACATTCACATCCTCACGACCGGAACCGTATCCGACCCTTACCTTATTTGTAGCCCGGGTTATCTTTCTTATTGTATTGACTACCTTTTCGATGTCTTGTGGGGTTTTCATATCCGCTTGAGTAACCACTTCAATCAAAGGCATACCTAGTCTATCAGTGAGATATGTCCTATCGTGTTTAATATCGGAAACTTCTCTACAGGAGTCCTCTTCAAGGCTAATCTGTATTACATCAATCTCCCGGTCATCGTCTAGATTAAACTTTCCATTGACTCCGGTAATACCTGTCCGTTGAAAACCCGTGGGGATACTCCCGTCCAGGTACTGCTTACGGGTGATATGCAACTCGTCAACAGGGTTACACTTAAACAGAAAGCCAATCTCCAATGCGATGTCCAGTGCTTCTTCGTTAAGTTTGAATGGAGGGGCATCATCCATTTCGTAGGTACAGACGGTATCCTTGTTAATCCGGTAGATAATGTTTTTCTTGGTCTTGAACTCCATCAGAGCTGTGCCATCGTATTCTCCCAATTCGGATAGGGTTGGTCTCATATGGCGGAGTATTTGGGCATCATACTCGTTGGAGTAGTGTCCGGCTGGACAATGGCAGAAGAGCTTTTTCTTGGTTAGGAGTTGTTGATGGACTTCCAATCCTGATTTAAATCCGATTTCCGTATAGTCTTCAGGTTTCATATTTTCGAAAGACTTAAAATCTATTATCATATATTATCTCCAAGTTGAATGAATATGATATTCAAAGATTGTAATTTAATTTTTTGCTTTCATTTTAAATCTATTTTTTATAAATATTTTTAGGGATTGCTAAATTTTTATTCCTATGATTATAATATAAGAGTTATATCTGGATATACCGAAAAGTTGACGATTTTTATTATTATACTATATGAGGTTAATAATGAAAAAAGCGTTATTCCTTGATAGAGACGGCACTCTAAATGAGGATAAAAATTTTGTCCACAAAGTTAAAGACCTTAAGATTCTTCCCGGAGTAGTGAAGGGACTTAAATATGCACAGGATATGGGATATATCCTGATAATTATTACAAACCAATCCGGGATTGGTAGGAAAGTCTTTTCCGAAGAGGATATGAAGCGATTTAATCAAGCCTTAATCAATAAATTTGAAGAATATGAAATCAGAATTCATCATTTGTATTATTGCCCACATAAACCATCCGATGAATGTGAATGCAGAAAACCATCCCCAAAATTCATTCTCGATGCATCCAGCAGATATCACATAAACCTGAACAAATCGTATTTCATAGGTGATAGAGATAGTGATGTGTTATGTGGAAGGAATGCTGGTTGTAAGACTATCCGAATAAAAAGTTCATTTAAATATAAAATTGAAGCGGATTATGTTATTAACCTTTTCGATGAAATCATCAATATCATATAATAGCACATGTTGGTTTTAATCTAACCCTATTGTCTTGTTGAACTTCATCCCTAGGTCGTCCAATTCTTCATGGCTTAATTGAGATATATCTTTAGACTTTAAGAACTCAATGGTTTTTAGAGTATTTCTCAATCGTATCTTTTCTTCATCCGGGATTTTATCATTTTGATAAAAGTCGTCTATATTTGTTACATTGTTTTTACGTAAAATAAATGATATCAAAATCTTTTCTACCGAGTTCATTAACTGAGATTTATTTTTATCTTTTATATATTTTTCCCGATTCTCCACAAATCGTTTATAAACTGATTGGGTCAATTCTTCATGTTTCTGAACCTCTGTTTCATTTGCTCTTTTCTCGCCAGATACGGTTCTAAATACGAACAGACCAACTCCCATTATCACTATGGCAGACAGGATAACTACCACTATCAGTAGAATGTTAAATCTGAATGGTCGATACAATTCAATTTCCTGAGGTGCAGTTATGAACTTCTCCCTTTCTTCGGGATTACTAATTGATATAAGTTCAATATCCAATGATGGTAGTTCGTAAACTCCATAACCACTTATATTTCCCAACTTAAGACCAATGTCCATCGTCAGTCTATAGATGACGGTATTAGATGAGGGTGTATCCTGTTTATGCTGTGTATAGTAGTCCATATTGGTAATCCGAAATGGCGTATTATCCAGGATATCTCTATTAAAATGAATGGCTCTTGGTTTTGGGTTTTGTGTGACAAGTTCTATGGTCAGGTTAAGGTTTTCGTCTATGCTCATTTTTGTTCGGTCGTATGAATAGTCGAATTTTGTTACTGGATTAGTTTCTTGAGAATGGAGGATATGTGTAATCAATATAATTTGTATTAGTATTGTTATAAATGATATTACCAATTTGAATGGTTTCATGAATAAAGTATCTCCTAATCTTAGAGATTATTTCTCGAGTTTAGCTCCATTACCTATTTTACATATGATAACATTAGCTCTATCCTTCATGTTTATTTCCTGATAGTATATATTGGCAACCTTCTCTATGAAGTTTTGTTCCTTACCCGCTTTTACGAGATTAATCGTAGCTCCACCGAAACCTGCCCCCATAAGTCTTGCTCCGTAACAGATATCCGCTTGTCGTCCTGCTAATTCCACTAATCTGTCAAGTTCCAGCGTTGATACTTCGTAGTTCTTACTTAGGCTTTGATGGGATTGGAACATAAGGTTACCCAGTGTCTCGAGGTCTGACTCTTTTAATGCTTGTATACTATGTATAACCCGGTCATTTTCTTCTATGTAGTGTTTACCCCTCTTATAAAGGTTTTCCGGTAAATCTGCTTTTAAGTTTTCCAGTTTGGTGCTGGTGATGTCCCTAAAGGTCTCTGTATCCGGATAATGCTCCTTAACAATATCCAATAGCTGGTCGCATTCTTCTCTACGTGTATTGTATCCGGAATCGCTTAGAGTATGTGATTGTAGAGAATCGATTAAAACAAGACTAACTTTATCAGCTGGGAATGGGATGTATTCGGTGGATAGGTCGCGACAATCCACATGTATGACATGGTTTTCCTTACCCATAACCGAGCTTAGCTGGTCCATTATCCCGCATCTAACACCTACAAAGTTGTTTTCTGCATTACGGGTGATTTCGATAAGCTCCTGGTCGTTTATATTCAACCGGGAAAGTTCGGTGATGAATTTAGCAATAGCTACTTCAAAGGAGGCACTGCTACTTACACCCACTCCTAAAGGTACATCGCCATATATCCCAACCATGAATGGTTTTACCATGTATCCTTTGTTTTGGAATTCCTTTATCACACCTTTTACATAATCAGTCCATTTAACTTTGCCTTCTTCTTTGGCAATATGTTCTGGGTCGATCTTTTCCAATCTGTCGATGTTTCCCGAATATAGATAGATGTAATCATCCTTTGATATTGCTCCGGCTACATATGTTTTTTTATCGATAGCTCCTGGCAATATGTGACCGAGGTTATAGTCCGTATGTTCTCCGATGATATTAATCCTACCCGGTGCTGATACATGGATTTCCTTCGGTGCTGTTGCTGGATGATATTTGGGGAATATCTTTTTATATAGACGGATTAATGCATTAATACTCTTTTTAACCATCATATTCTTCCAAAATTGTTTTTATGAATATAATATAAAAAAGCACAGTCTAATAATAAACTTTAAATAATTATATATGATTTAAGTTATCTGTAATCGGTTATGAACTTGATTTTATCTATCTAAAATCTTTTCTTATAGGTATGACAATAAGGTTGACTGTTCTTTTTATCATAATAGTTTTGATGATATTCTTCTGCTATCCAGAAGTCATTCGCTTGCTCCAGGCTTGTGGCTATGTTATATCCCTTATCTTCAAGCTGGTTGATTAATTTTTCGGCGGTCTCTTTCTGCTCATTATTCACATAAAAGATAGCTGAGCGGTATTGTTCACCGATATCTGGTCCCTGTCGGTTATGTTGTGTGGGGTCATGAATTTCGAAGAATAGTTTGGCTAATTCTTCGAAGCTTACAACCTCCGGGGTATAATATACTCTTACCGCTTCGGCATGTCCTGTATTATTACAACACACTTCATGGTATGTTGGATTAGCCTTTTTACCGCCTGTATAACCGACCTCGGTATAGACTACCCCATCCTGTTTCTGGAGTAGGTGTTCTACTCCCCAGAAGCAACCTGCTGCGAATATAGCTTGCCTGGTCTTTATGAAGTTCATTGATATTGAGTTTACACAATGTCTGATATTCTTATCGGTGAGGTGTTCTCCTGTGAAAACATGTCCCAAATGAGCATCACAATTATTGCATAAGATTTCAGTTCTCACTCCATCACTATCAGTCTTACGCTTGATAGCACCTGGGATTTCATCATCAAAGCTAGGCCAGCCACAATGAGATTTGAATTTATATTCTG
>CAYUUC010000016.1:0-27562 GCA_964447635.1 uncultured Spirochaetia bacterium | reverse complement strand
ATGAGGGAGGATTTAGGAGGGTCTCTTTTAAAACCAGAAATTTCACAGAAGGAATAATTGTAAAAAATTCCCATATATTTAATTTATATCATAGTCTTATTAATATTAATAAAAAGGAAAAAGGCTAATTTTTTTCCACCTTTATTCCTTATACTATTGATTTTTTATCATATAATAATATTTTATTATTGAAAACATCAAATAAATTTTAGGTAAGAGGTTTATATATGAAAAAAATTATCTTTATATCAATAATTTTTATATTTGCTTTATTTAGCTTTTCTTGTACTGGTGGGTTTGTAGACCCAGAACTTTTTGCAGGTACATATGCTAGTAATTCCAATGGAACCTATGAATTTGCGATGGACAACTCCCTAGTTTTAACCAGAAGCAATGGAAACATGGCAGCAACCGGAACATGGGAGAATAATCCCGAATCTATAGGTATAAATTACTTCACATTATACGATATTGACGGAGAGAATGAATACGAAGAAGTGGTAAATTATGATTATTTCACAACTTATGCTGATGGTCAATATTTTGCTCCTATCTCATCAATCAATATGGGTGATTCCATTGAAGGTACAACATGGGAACTCGGTATGATAAAGAGATATGACGAATCCGCTAATGTAGAAGGATTCCTCGGTTTAGAATTAGATATGTCTTTCACATTTGCTGAAGGTGAATTAACGATTACATATAATATCTATAAAGAGTATAATGATACAGGTACTTTGATATATGATGCTGTAGAAGCGGGTGAAACCACAGAAACCATCCCTTATACAATGGAAGAAGGTAAAATTATGCTTGACTATCCGCCACTTCCTAACTACATCTTCGCTGGTGCAAGATTGGGAGACCCTTCTGTAATCGATTATATGATGACAGAAGAAGGAAAACTGCTACTATATTATTATGAAAAAAAATAACCGAATTCTGATTATTTAAAAATTAAAGCAATAAATTTATATTGACAAACCCCGTGGGATATAAACTTACGGGGTTTTTATCTTTAATAAACTATGATGAATAATGATAAGCCATTTATACCCAAGAAGCTATTCAACAAAAACTTTATACTATTATCACAAGGACATCTCACCAGCACTATAAGTGCAGAAGTCTTTACTATAGCAATGATCCTGTTTGTGAAATCCATAACCGATAGCGGTACTACCATGGGTTTCCTGTTTGCAATGTCGAGTATACCCGGTATCCTATTCGGTCCTTTTGCCGGAACCATCGCCGATAGATACCCCCGCAAATGGATTATGGTCATATGTGACTTTGCTAACAGCTTGCTGGTTGGCGTTCTCACTCTGTGTGCATTCACTATCCTAGACAGGCTGGATATATTGATTCCGGTGATGACTGTGGTGGTCCTAATGATGGGTACCACTAACACCTTTTTCAGACCATCTATGGATGCATCCATACCGGATATCGTCCCTAGAAACAGTCTGGAAAAGGCTAATTCCATATCAGTGTTCAGTAACCACACCTCGCTTTTTGTGGGACAGAGCATGGGCAGTGTAATATTTGCATTCCTGGGAGCACCAATCACTTTCCTAATCAATAGTATTACCTTTTTCATATCCAGTATAACCGAGACTTTCATTCATATACCAAAAAAGATAAAAAAAGAAAAAGAATCCTGGATTAAAAGTAAATTTCATCAATTCATAAAGGAAACGAAAGACGGTTTCCACTATTTGTTTAAAGTAAAAGGTGTGCGGAATTATGCGGTGGTTAATGCTTTGTTCGTTTTCCTAACCACACCATTCATGATTATACTACCCTTCTTTGTGGAAGACCATCTTAACCTGGATTATGAATGGGTAGGATTTTTGATTGCATCATTAGCCATCGGGGGGATAGGTGGAGTAGCGATACCGTCGTTCCTACGGGTGAAGAAGCAATACCGATTCATGGTAGTAGGACTGGCTTATTTTACTGCCTCTCTGCTTATCGGTTCTTTATACTTCGTGAGGAGCTTATGTTTAATCATCCCAGGTTTTGTGCTGGTCGGGGTGTGTCTTAGCTCTACCACCGTCTATCTAAAGACCGTCATCCATCTTAACACAGAGACCGATATACGAGGCCGGGTTACCAGCTTGGTCAACACCATAAACCAAGGGCTGAAGCCGGTCGGATTAGCATTAATCGGGGTCATTATAGACCTGTTGGATAAAAACATACCCATCATATTCCTCATTGTAGGAGGGATTGCTCTATCATTATCCATCTTGCTTGTATCTAATTCAAGCTTCCGGATGATAATGAAATATAAACTGGAAAAGGAGATTGATGGATAACTCTAATGAAAGGATTGGTAAATGATTGAAGTAAAACGCGTTCTAAAAGACGAACACAGAAGGAAAGCAGCAGAGATTTATACAGAAGCATTCTACTCCAAGTATGCCAGATTCGTTAAGGATAAAACCAAGGTAATACGCCTAATAGAGACTGACCTGGTCAATGGTTATGCTATATGTGCATATCATGAGGGTGATTTAGTCGGCTTAGCCGGTGTCCATCACAATAATCGAACGTTGGTCGAATTTCGATACAAGACATTCCTTAAGGTATTCGGCTTTCCCGGTGTCTTTGCTTATCCACTGTTATTGCTTTTCTATAATAGGAAGCCAAAGCAGGATGAATTGCTTATGGATGGCATTGCCGTATCCAGTGAGATGCGAGGGAAAGGAGCAGGGACCAAGCTACTCAAGGCTGTGTTTGATTTTGCTGTGGAAAAAGGATATAAATCGGTAAGATTAGATGTTATCGATACTAATCCCAAGGCTAAGGCTCTATACGAGCGGATGGGCTTCCAAACGGTTAAGACGAGGAGCTATCCCTTCATGATGAATATATCAGGCTTCAAGAAGGTCTTTACGATGGTCAAGACGATTGACAATTAATCGGGCAAGCTACTTCTATTAAACTAAAGGATATCGCATAATTCTTCTACTACCTTCTTCTCAAGCTCTTTCAAAGGCATGAAAGACTTAAATCCGCTGGCATTCAGGTGTCCGCCACCACCGAACCTTATTGCTACTTTCCTTACATCATAATCAGCTTTGCTTCTTAGGCTTATCTTAATTTCATTGTTATTGCCTTTGGTCTCTCTTATGAAGACGGAGATTTGTGTTTTTTCTGCTATGAGTGGGAAGTTGACCATATCCCCACCTTCGATTTCATCAAAACTCGCCCCTGTATCCTGGACATCCTTATGGGTCGCTTTCAATACAGCGATTCTCTCATCATGATAGTACTTAATGCCGTCCAGAATTCTGCCTATGACTTTAATCTTGGAAGTAGTCTCTTTCTGACGTACTGAGCGGAAGATGTAAGTAGGGTCGACACCTAAGTCCACCATTCGGGAGACAATCTGGAATGTCTTAGAGGTGGTTCTCGGGAATGAGAAGGCACCTGAGTCTGTATAGATACCCGTATATAGAGCTTGTGCCGATTTAAGGTTAATGTTATCACCAAAATAATCTACTATAACATGATAAAGGATTTCGCTGGTTGCTATAAGGTCTACCCTTATAATCTCGTTATCGTTTATCTGTTCGGTGATATGATGGTCGATGACAAATATATCTTTAACATGCGGTACAATTAGGTTCTCCACCGCTCTTCCTGTTCTATGAGGACCTTTACAGTCTAAGATGATTAAGTTGAATGCGGCGGGGTTCACCCCTTCAGCTTCGATATCGCTTTCATCATACACTATCTTGATGTTCTTCTCCGGGTCCAGAAACTGAAGATTATACGGAGTTTCATCAGAATTGAAGATGTGGACATTCTTTCCTTTTTCTTTTAGGTACCAGTATATACCAATCTCACTTCCAATAGAATCCCCGTCTGGATTCCGGTGTGAGGTTATGATAATGTGCTTATTGCTGTTCAGGAAGGCTTGAAAATTCTCTACTGCCTTTCTCATGTCTAAATTGTCGATTATTTCCATTCTCTATCCTTATAAATGATTAAGGGATGCACGCCTTTCTTCGCACACCCCCATTATAATAAATAAAACTTAAATAAAAATATTTTTATACGCTAACTTTTAGAAGAAACCAACTTCATAGTTAACCGATATATCTTCCTCTCCGGTAAGTGATTCTATCACCACCTCAATATTAAGCAGGTAATCACCGGTCAATCCTGTATTAGCAAGTACGGTCGGGTCGATGGTGATAGGGACTGGTACTTCAGTCTTCTTCTTAGCAGGAAGCTCTATTGGGTCTGGCTGATAACTGTCTACCAGCGTAACCTGGTTGAGTGTGATATTGAAGTCCCAGCTTTTTATGTTCACTTCAAATGTATTAGGATTATCCACTTCCATAACCAGATTTAACTCTGCTGATGGAGGAACGGATGTTGTCTTTATGCTGATGTCTTTCGCTTCCATCTTGGGTAGCATCGGAGGGTCAAAAGAGCCGTATACATTTACATCCTGTTCCATACTTCCCAAAGCGGATTCATACTCTAAAATCCCCTGGAGTGATACATTGGCACTATCCTTCCTAAGAACCTGTTCTGACAGTGATAGAAGCCTTACCTGCCTCTCTACAACACTGGTTGAAGTGGAGTTAGCCTCCGCTGTTATCTTCTTAGCATTGGTTACCTGAGCTACCTCGAAGTTCTCAACCAGTATCGAGTAGTTAGGGGTATAGGATACATCGAAGGGGTTATTGTTCTCGATAACCACCTCAAATCCCAGAACAGCATAAGTATATTCGAGCTTAATCACATTAACATCTCCACCGCTAATATTAGGATTCTGAGCGATAGGCATCATGCTGGTCTTATTAAAACTGATGTTCTTCCCTTCCGAGCGTGACTCAACATAGAGTCTGCCCTCTATACCCACTTCCAATTGGGAATACTGGTCGAAATCGCTGATATTGTCAGCCATCTCTGAGTATAATATTTCCTGAGTCAGGGTTAGAGTATAGAAGTTTTCTTTTACCGCTATATTGGTCTTCTGACTTGGTGTAACGAAGCTATAGTCATCCTTGAAGTTCAATGAGAAGTCATAACCGGTAATGGTCAGCTTAGAGTCGTTTTTGCTTTTCAAGTTAACGTCAAAGCTTGCAGTACCTCCCATCAGGTTAAAATTCTCCATCTTAATATCACTCACTTCTATCTCTACCTCAATAGGCTGGTTTGGATTCAGCCACCCTTCTATGACAGAGCATGACACAGTAGTCAATGAAATTAAGATTAAAAACACTATTATTATCAATGCACGATTCTTCACTGATAAAACCTCCTCTGGTCTAAATATTAAATAATTAGTCTTAGCAAATATATAAAAATACATCCGAGCAGTCAATAAGCCGGATTCTGTCATAGGGGTATCATCTATCTAGGCTTACGATTACCCGCAAGCTCCAGCGACCTACCCGTAAATCTCACATCTTATCCATGCCGATTTTAACATGGTTTAAGATGCATCGGCTCCGGAACTGCCTCTTTACTTATTTGGTCTTGCTACGGAGGGGGTTTACCATGCCTCTGCTGTTACCAGCAAAGCGGTGAGCTCTTACCTCGCCTTTTCACCCTTACCATCACACTAAAAGTATGATGGCGGTATATTTTCTGTGGCACTTTCCTTGGGATCACTCCCACCGGGTGTTACCCGGCCTCCTTTCCGGTGTAGTCCGGACTTTCCTCTATACAGACCAATTATGGTCTATACAGCGATACCCTCGACTACTGGGATGCATTTTGTATAATATAAGTTAAAATATAACACATATAAAACATATAATGCAATTTATGGACAGTTAAATTTTTCTAAGTGTTCTTTCCATGACAATGTTTATATTTCTTACCGCTTCCACAAGGGCATGGGTCGTTTCTACCTACCTTATTATATACTCTTCTCTGCTGTCGTACACCGGCTGCCTTGTCCTGATTCTTCTCTGCCTGAGTAGTTACCAGAACACCGCCGAACTGTCTATCTGAGGTCTGATGCTTTGTTTGAGTGCTTTGTTCTTCCTCTTTTTCCATCGGTTGCTGGAATGACTTCCTGGTTATGTTTATCCTCAGCAGGGTACTTATCACTTCTTTTCGATAATCATACTTCATATTGGAGAACATCTCCATACCTTCTCGCTTATACTCAGTGAGTGGATTCCTCTGTGCCATTGATACCCAGCTTATACCCTGTCTCAGTGCGTCCATATTGTATAGATGGGATTTCCATTTAGCATCGATTGCCCGAAGCATGATGATTTTCTCCACCTGAATGAAATTCTCCTCGCCGATATTCTCTGTCTTAGACTCGAGCAAGGAGTTAAACTCATCTTCCAGTAGTTTGGTTATAGTCCTAACATCGTAACTCTCCCTCTTTATGAACTGCGCTTCAAAGCCGAAATTCGCCTTAAGCCATTTCAGCAGGTCTTTTACCTCCTCTTCGTTCATCGAGTTGCCATCCACCGAGTCATTGATGATATCCTTCGCCAGCTCTGTTGTCATATCTTTTACCTTAGCAGGAAGATTATCAGAGAGGAGTATAGCGTCTCTCATCTCGTAAACATAAGACCTCTGCTGGTTCATAACATCATCGTATTCCAGCAGGTGCTTCCTGATGTCGTAGTTCCTTCCTTCGACCTTCTTCTGGGCATTCTCTATCATCCTGGTTATCATCTTATGGGTAATCATCTGCCCCTCTTCGATACCGAACATAGACATCATGTTCTGCATCCTTTGAGAGCCGAACAACCTCAACAGGTCATCATCAAATGATAGGAAGAAGATAGACCTGCCAGGGTCACCCTGTCTTCCGGAACGACCCCTCAGCTGATTATCGATCCTCCTCGATTCATGCCTTTCAGTACCAATAACACATAAACCGCCTGCTTCTTTCGATTCATCATCCAGTTTGATGTCTGTTCCTCTACCTGCCATATTGGTTGCGATGGTGACCGCTCCTCTCTTACCGGCGTTCTTGATGATGTTAGCTTCTTTCTCATGTTGTTTAGCATTAAGCACACTATGGGTAATCTTTCTGCTTTTAAGCATCTTGGATAGTCTTTCCGACTTCTCCACCGATATGGTTCCAACCAGGAGTGGCTGTCCCGCCTTATGCCTTGCTTCGATCTCTTCTATAACGGCTTTGACCTTAGCTTTTTCATTCTTGTATACTCTATCTCCATCGTCAACTCTTGCTATAGGTTCATGAGTAGGTATTACGGTAACGTCCAACCCGTATATCCTGTTGAACTCCTCTGCTTCGGTTTCTGCAGTACCGGTCATCCCTGCCAGCTTCTGATACATCCTGAAGTAGTTCTGTATGGTTATAGTGGCGAGAGTCTGATTCTCTCTCTGAAGGTTTACTCCTTCCTTTGACTCCAGTGCGGAATGTAGCCCATCGGAGAATCTTCTGGTAGGCATTTTACGACCGGTGAATTGGTCAATGATGACCACCTTGCCATTTTCCACAATGTAATCCACATCCTTATAATAGACATAGTTCGCCCTGAGGCACTGGTTGATTACATGCAGAACCTTGATATTCCTCGCATCGTATAAGTCTTCGATACCGAGGAACTTCTCTACCTTGTTTATTCCGTTTGGGGTGAGGGTTACGGACTTCTCCTTCTCCGCAACCTTATAGTCCCCATCGGTAAACTCTGCTTCCCTGAAGAAGTCTATTAAAGCATCCTTCTCCTCTTTTGTCAGTTCCCTTTTTAGGATGAAGGTCTTGTTTTTCTCCGGAAGATAGAGATAGGACATAATCTCTTTCATGTTATCATTCACCTGGTCATAGATATGGTTAAACTGCTTCCTGGTTAACCTTCTAGGTATATCAATGAAGTTGACCTTTAGTAAAACATTGATCAGTTTCCTTTTATCATCCTTTCTTAGGTTATCTTTAAGGGTAATGGCTTTCTTCTTCTCATTCAGCACATACGAGCTACCAATAATCTTAATCTCATCCTCATCGAGATTCTTGTCTTTGACCATAAGATTAAGGTCTTTGAACTGTACTTCCTCTAACTTATTAATGATATCATTCCAATAACCCGCTTCCATGAGGCATTCGATTAAGGCATTCCTCTCCTCCTCTTTGTAAAAGTCTTTCAACAAGTATTCGTTTTCTTCTTCTGCTTCGTCATAGAATTGCCTTATATACTTCTCGTAGTTGGCTGTCCCCGTCTGAAGTAGCATTGATGCCGTTGGGGCGGTGAATTGTGCCATGTTTACTTCTTTCGGGATTTGCCAATAGTTGATGCTTTTGAGTATCTCAACTATCTTCTCATGGTCTTCTTTGCTAAGACCCAGATTCAGGGAGATTACACCCGGGTCTTCTTCCTTCTCAGTATAAACATCCCGCATAAAATCCTTACTGTCTTCATCTTTGACCTTCCTCAACAGTTTATGGAAATCCGCCATCTTCATCTCTCTCGGTATATCCCAGTCTGTTGGCGCATCGAGTCTTTTCACAGCTTTGTTTATATGCCGGTATATCTCGTTATCCCCTTCTGCTGGACCGGAGATGATCAGTGGAGTTCTCGCTTCGTCTATCAGGATGGAGTCTACCTCATCTATGATTGCAAAATAGTGCCCACGCTGGACTTTGAGTGACATATCCCTAACCATGTTATCCCGGAGGTAGTCAAAGCCAAATCCACTATTAGTACCGTATAATATGTCTGCTTCATAAGCTTTCTTGCGTTCCTCCTTGTCATTATCCTGTTGTAAAGCAGCTACAGTCACACCGAGGTACTCATATATCTTACCCATCCATTCGGCATCTCTCTTCGCCAGATAGTCGTTCACAGTAATTAGATGACAAGCTTTACCCGTTAAGCTGTTAAGGTATAAAGGCATGGTTGCGGCGAGGGTCTTTCCTTCACCTGTTTTCATCTCGGCTATGTTCCCCCAATGCATGGTTATAGCTCCCATCAGCTGTTCGTCGAAGGGTCTCTCCCCCAGCGTTCGTCTTGCTGTTTCTCTTACCACGGCGTATGCTTCACACATAATATCATCGAGGGTCTGCCCTTGTTCGAGACGGTTTTTGAACTCGTTGGTCTTACTCTTCAATTCTTCGTCGGTGAGTTTTTCGATAGTCTCTTCAAAGCTGTTGATTTCGGTTACATAGGGCATCAGTTTCTTCATATCCCGTTGATACTTACTACCGAAGAAGAACTCAAAAATCTTTTTAAACATCCGTATCCTCCAATTTTCATAACGCTAACTTAGTTATGGTTAACGTTTACTAATTAAAAATATAAATCCATTGTATTATAAAGTAATTAATTTTGTTTGGTATTCTAAATTTATAGATTATGTATATAAAACCGCTTTCATTAGTGGATTATTGTGATAAATGGATTGGTTTGTTATTTCAGCAATTTTCAATCCAACCACTTATTAAACACCTTAGTGTATATTATGTTTAGGTTTTCGCTCAAATTCATTGATATAGATAGATAAACCTTAGAACAAATCAATATATATCAAATTGCCCTTGATTTATCTTTGCAGATGCCTGAAGAAGTGAATCCACTTATTAGAGTTCTTACCCTTAAAATCGATTCTATGCCTTTCATCTTTATAATTAAATTCGAATGTCTTATTAAAATTATCCACATAGAATTTAATATCATTAATATCATAAACCACATCATCTTTATCTTCATCATCAGATAGGAAAGTCATCTTGTCCTTATATAGCTCCAGGTTACCACTAGAATACAATTCGTAGGTATTATCCACACCCGGAAGGAAAAGCTCAATGTCATTCGCAGTGGTTAGTATATCCTCATCCTTAGCCTCCTGAATAATCCTGTCTATATGCTCAATTTGCCAGTCGAACCAATCCTTAGTATCAACACCGAAGTCTCCAGCAGGACTAACTTTAAGGTTAGCATTCAACTTCCATGTCTTACCGCAGGACTTACAGATTATGCTATCATCACTACCATAAAGGCTATCATGCGACATACACTCCGGACAAAGCCATAATAGGTACCTGACCCCTTCTGCTACTTTCTTACCCTTAAACTCAATCTTCTGCATGTCCTCGTTCTTCACATCATTATTGTATAACCTGGTCTTAATCTCTTCTAACAACTCATCATCACTCATAGATTTAATCTTTTCGCATTTCATAGTATAGAATTCGGCCAGGATTTTACCTTTTCGCTTATACATTGCCCACCTTGGCCATGATAGATAATTTCCTGATAGTCTGACTAATTGTACTGAGACTTTCGCCTTCTTTATTAGTCTTACGACATTATCAAAAAGCTTGTCCGTCTCTCCATCCCAAGACCTATCACCCTCAACGAAGATGCCCACGACATCTCCTTTTTTAAGGCTTCTGAATGTCTCTTTAACGGCTTTGGGGTCCATCACGCCCTTTTTCTTAGGAATAACCCCTACCAACTTACCCATCACATACCTCAATCCGCCGGCAGCCTCTGAGTTTGCCAGATATGATATAGTATAAGGTACCACAGCCCCGATGATAAATGGGTCGGTAAGATGAGCGTGGGTGGCTAGGAAGATAAACGGCTTTTCAGGATAATCATCATAAATCTTCACTTTGACATTATACCTAATCCTAAGGTATATGCCGAATGTTCCCTGAAGGAATCTCCAAAACATTTTCTGATACCATTTCATTTTTATCCACCTTTCATAATAAATTTGCTAAAACCTTCCCATGAAAACTGATTGTCATTAGTCGCCTGTCCTTTGTTGATTATATGTATAAAGTGTGTCTTAGCCTGTCTAGATGCTTCTCCATCCGTATCATCACGGTCACCCACGATGAGAATTTTCTCCGACGGGATGTTCAGCTTATCAGCAATGTCTAATATAACTCTGGCAGATGGTTTTAACGCACCATAACTCTCGCTGTCCGTGATGAGTTGGAATAAGTTGCTATCTATCCCCAGAGACTCTATCCTCTCTTTGACATAAGGATAATCTGATAGTAAAACTAGTTTTACATTGGATGATTTTAGCTTTTCTAGGATTGTGCTTAAACCTGCTCGGGGTTTATAACCCTTCAACAAAGTTATCTGACCCTTACAGAATCTGTCTATGTATATCTCGGAGACTTTCCGGGTTGTCTTACCGTTTTGTGAAGAGACTTTTTGGAAAAGATTACGATGCAGTTCTTCCTTGCTTCCGTAGTCAATGCCCCTCATCTTTTTTCGAACATCCTGTATGGTCTTGAGAGTCCATATATGCGGGAAGCAATGTAGGACAGATTTTAGCTTTAACCACTTCGGTATGTATAAAGTACCGTCCAAATCGAATATTACTGCTTCTATATCAATTCCGTTGATTTTCACTATGATATCCCCAACTCGAAGTTATTACCAATATCACAGACTAAAGCAAGAGTCTAACACAGATAAAATCCGATGAATCAGAGTGAATTGGTTATCCCCTTATCTACGACTAACTTATCGAACATCGCTTTCCTATTATCATCAATCATAAGATGAACGAGTTTGAACTGTCCGTCTCTATATCCTCTTTCCATACACTCAGTCTTAAACTTATCGAAGGCGTCATCCTTAAGTGTATGCATAACGAGAGGTTTAAGTCTATCCGAGTTTCTCTTAATTTCATACTCCTCGTTAAACTCTTTCAACTTCTTATCAACATTTACACAGAATTCTTCCAGTAATCTTTTATTGTAATCCTTTTTAAACTCAACATACAAGTGATATGTAGAGGAATCAAAATCAGCAAAAGCAATGTAGAAGTTTGTCTTCATATCCATAGATTGTTCAACATCATTCATAGCGAGTATAAGCTGTTCTTCATATAGCTTTTCCCCGGTAAGACTGGTAACACCTGCTCCCTTCTGTATGAATGTAACCATGGGGAATTCATTGTAGAACCCGTCTACCCTTACAATATCATTCATATAGTATCGATAAAGTCCACCCGGAGTAGTAACGATAATGTAATACTGCTGACCTTCTTCTAATTCGGATGAGGTGTAGACTTTGGGGTTATCTTGGTTGATATCTTCTTTCTTGATGAATTCGAAGAATAACAGATGACTAACAAGCACACTGGCATTGTTTCTATAGTCCAGTATCATGCCAGCTCGTGCCTCAGTGGCGATATACCCGAAGTCCCTAATCTTCACATTATCCGGGAAGAAGTCTTTGGTGTGCTGTAGGTATAATCCGCTATTCCCGCACTTCCAGGTAACGATAGAACCGAGGTTAGGCCAATAGTACTTTGGATACACTTCGCCATACTTCCTTTTGAGTTCTCTAAGCTCTTCAGCCTTCTTGGGATTAGGTTTAAGGAGTTCTTTTCCTTCTTCTTCAATCTCTCTCCTTACTTCCGGGTCGATATCTAAATCAGCATTAAGTGTCCCCTTTTCAACATCTTCTACTATCTTATCCCACCATTGCTGGGCTTTTCTATGGACAGCTATTAGAGTGCTGGGATTACCAGTTATAACTATGGTTACATTAACCGGTATTGTAAACCTGAGGAATGTATAATACCTTGAATCATAATTGGTTATCTTAAACACCGGATACGGACATACATGCCTTGATTTGAGCAGAGGGGGTATATCCCGGTAGTTCTGCCCGGAGAATGAGCCATATGGCGTACCGTCTTCGGTATAGCCTTCGACTGCTTTTCCCACTATTGACAGGTCGTACCCATCGAAGGCGTGTGGGTTTTCCTTCTGTATTGTGTAGAACCATAATTTGGATAACCCGCTATAGCATTCCTTATCATACTTTTCGGTAATGGGTATCCATTTGGGATCTTTAGTTGTCCCGCTGGTAGTAGCGTACATAATAGGTTTTCCCGGGAAGAGGACATTTTCTTCGCCTTTTGTGTGTCTGAGTATGTAGGGTTTTAAGTCTTTGTATTCATTGATGGGGACATATTTTTGGAAATCCTGAATAGTATTGATTTTATCGAAGTTATGCTTCTTACCGTATTCGGTATCCTTAGCCCAATTTATGATATTCATAAGCGAATCATATTCCGCTTTAGCAACATTTTTGCTGGCTTTTTTTAGTTGCCGCATTTGCTTACCGCCGGCAATCCTCAAAGCCATTTTAATTAACCATACATTAAATGACATATAACCAAACCACCTTTTATTTATTAAATGCAAAATCTAATGTAAATATTAAATTTTACATTTAGTAAATATATTAAAGCAATAAATAAAAATCAATTTTCTCATCAAAAATCTGTATTATCATAATAAAATATAGTTCAATAAAGAAAGACGACTTATATTATAATTTAGATTATTATGAACTGACATTATTTTATAATGTATATAGAATGGTAAATTATATTCTGAAGTTCATAGAAAAATACTCATACCAGTGAAAAAAATATAAAAAAAATAAATTTTTTTTTTCGAATTCGGGTTTAACACCAAGACTATGATTTCTCCCTTTATAGGATAGGTATTCAGGTATCATGAAAACAGCAAAAAATGATAAAATTAACACAAAAATAGTGAGAAAGCGACATATAATAGTTGACGCCTTCGATATAATGTATTATAGGTAGTAATAGTATAACATAAGATTAAATAATAATTTAGAAAGGAGATTCATTATGAACAAAAAAGAACTAGTTCAGGAAATAAGCAAGAATGTAGAAGTTCCTCAGAGCAAGATTGATGACATTATTAAAACCTTCATCGATGTCATCAAAAAAGCCCTGAAGAAAGGCGATAAAGTAACTTTGGTCGGTTTCGGTACCTTTATGGTAAAGAAAAGAAAAGCTACAACAGGTATCAATCCGCAAACCAAACAAAAAATGAAAATTCCTGCTAAAAAATATGCAAAATTACAGTTTAGCGATAAAATCAACGATATGCTCAACTAATAATCATTGCTAAATCTTTAGTAGAATTTCCATAAACTTATCACTTATGATAAGTGTAATAAATTTTTACAGGAAATAAATATCTTCAAATCTTACCCCAATTTAAAACATCTTATCAAAAGCACTACTATAAAACCATTAGTGTAAATATCACACCAAATAAAAAATTATTAAACCAGGATAAAAATAAATTCCTCATAATGAGTAAATTTCCTCATAATAAAATTGACTTTGAATATTAAAACTATTATACTTTATTTAAAAGCAGGTGGTATTACCACCAACCAATTTGATGGAAATAAAGCTATGAAAGATTTACTAAAACCACTTAAAGCAAAAAGTCTTAAAGAAGAATTTATAGAAAGATTTGAACATCTTATCCTTTCAGGTACATTCAAAATCGGCGAAAAACTACCATCAGAAAGATATCTCGCGGAACAAATGAAAATAAGCCGACCAGTGGTGCATGAAGGTCTGGTAGAACTTTCTTCCAAAGGACTTATCACCATGATACCCCGCAAAGGTTCTATAGTTAATGATTATAGGAAAGAAGGTTCTATCGAACTACTCAGCACTCTTATCAACTATAACGAAGGAGATATCGACCCATTACTGATGAACAGCTTATTGAAGATGAGACTCCTGTTCGAAACAGAAGTCGCTCGTCTTGCCGGTGAGAACCGCACCCGTGGGAACATCGATGAGCTGGAAAGCATTATAGAGGAGGAACAGAAGGCAGACACTGATAATATTGAAATGGTATCAGATATCGATTTCCGCTTCCATCACACCATAGCAATGGCATCGGGGAATATAATTTATCCTTTGATGATTAATTCGTTTAAGGAGATATACAAAAACTTGCTCAGAAGGTTCTTTGAAAACAAAGAGGTCCTGGAAACCGTCTTCGATTACCATAAAGAGCTGGTAAACAAAATCAAACACGGTGAAAAAGAAGGAGCAGGACAGACCATGAGAGACTTACTAAAGTTCAGCGAAGAAAACCTCATTAAGCAAATACAGAAGAGTAAAAACCAAACCAATACATAGGAGGAACCATACATGGGAAAAGGGTTAAAAGCCGTAACCAAAGCACTAAACAAAGCTAAGCTTAAAGATATTGAACCCACGGAATGGCGCAACTCAGTCATACTTCAAGGAAAGGTCAAAACATGGAAAGAGAAAGTCAAGGCAGGGTACACAGCCGTAGGTAAAGGATACAAAGGTGTAGTCAACGATATCGAAGTGGAAGGCGTTAATGAAAACAACATGTTCATCCCATCCTACAAAGACAATGAGCTGGAAGGGAAGCACTTTGATGCAGTGGTCATCGGGGGTGGTGTCATCGGCTCATCCATCGCTAGAGAGTTATCCCGATACCACATATCAATCGCACTACTGGATAAGGAGGAAGACCTCGCTAAACACGCATCAAGTAGGAACGACGGCATGGTTCATCCCGGATTCGCCCCTCACGCAGGTTCTCTTAAGCATAAGTACAACCTGAGGGGGAATAAGCTGTATGAGGATGTAAGTAAGGAGCTGGACTTTGACTTTAAGCGGGTAGGCTCTCTCATTGTCTATACCAGTCCATTATCCAAGTTAGTCAATCCCATCCTGTTCATAAAAGCAAAGATGAACAAAGTCGAAGGTCATTACCTGAACAAGCATAAGGTGAAACAGCTTGAACCATACATATCCGATGAACAGCATGGGGCGCTATTTTTGCCTTCTGCCGGTCTCGTATCACCATACAGGGTAACCATAGCGTATGCCGAGAATGCAGTTATGAATGGGGCGGAAGTCTTCTTCAATACCTTCGTTAAGGGATTCGAGATGGACAAGAACCACATTCACCATATCAAGACCAATCGGGGTAATCTAACAGCAGGTGTGGTCATCAATGCGGCCGGCGTCTGGTCAGACCGGATAGCGGAGTATGCTGATGACCGCTTCTTCTCCATACATGCAAGGAAAGGGGCTGATGCCATACTCGATATAAAGACAGGTAAGTATCAGACAAGGATAGCCGCTTTCGTTAAGTTCTCACAATTGGGTGAGAAGTCCAAAGGCGGTGGAGTTATAACCACTGTGGAAGGCAACCTGCTGGTAGGACCAACAGCTGAAGAGGTACCGTATCGTGAAGACTATGCTACAACAGCTAAAGATATGGATTACCTTCTGGAAAAGATGAAAGTGAATAAAGCATTAGGAAAGTCGCATGTGATAACCTATTTCGCGGGTACCCGTTCATGCACCTATGAAGAGGACTTCGTTATCGAACCATCAGAGCATGTAGACAATCTGGTTCATGTAGCCGGGATACAGTCCCCTGGACTTGCCTCTGCTCCGGCTATAGCGTTAGATGCCAGCGAGATGGCAGTCAAGGTATTATCCAGGTTCAAAGAGATTAAACCTAACGAAAAATTCAACCCGATAAGGAAAGCTCCTCCTGAACTGAAACGCATGTCCATAGAGCAAAGAGCTGACTTCATCAAGCAAAACCCCGCTTACGGAAGGATTGTATGTCGATGTGAAGAGGTATCGGAAGGTGAGATACGGGATGCATTGAACTCCACTATCCCGGTTAACTCTCTGGACGGGATAAAGAGACGGGCAAGGATCAGTGCTGGTCGGTGTCATGGAGGATTCTGTACCCCACGCGTAATGGAGATAATGGCTGAGAAGGATTCTATACATATGACTAAGATTAAGAAGAAGGGGGAAGGCTCGGAACTCCTCGTCAATGAAACCAAAGGTGATATAGACTATTCAGGAAAGAATGTGAAGTCATTAGAAAGCGAGGTGAAATAAATGTCTGATAAATCCAAATACGATATCATAATTATCGGAGCAGGTCCTGCCGGCTTATCCGCTTCAGTCTCTGCTAAAGATAAAAAGGCTGATGTTTGCATCATCGAGAGAGAAGAGCGTCCGGGAGGTATCCTAAAGCAGTGTATCCATGATGGTTTTGGAGTAATACAGTTCAAAGAGAAGCTGACCGGTCCGGAATACGCTAATCGATACATCAAGATGGTCTACGAGAGGGGTATCCCGATATATCTAAACACTTTCCTTACTGAGATACAGAGTATAGATGATGGTTACCGATTAACCTTGATTAATAGCGAAAAAGGCATCTTCAATCTGGAAACCAAAGCCCTTATACTAGCAATGGGATGCCGTGAAAGGACAGCAAGACAGATATTCATACATGGTGACCGTCCCTCCGGTGTGTTCACTGCCGGGCTCGCCCAATACTTCATCAATATACAGGGCTTTATGCCGACTAAGCGTTGTGTCATACTCGGTTCGGGAGATATAGGTCTAATCATGGCAAGGAGGATGACCTTAGAGGGAGCAGATGTGGAAGGGGTTTATGAGATACAGACCGAGCCTTCCGGTTTGACACGTAATGTGTCTCAATGCTTGAATGATTACAAGATACCCTTACATCTAAGCTCTACAGTAACCGAGATCCACGGTAAGAACCGTGTAGAAGGTGTAACAGTATGCAATGTTGACCGGAACTACCAACCGATAAGGGAAACCGCCCGGAACATAGATTGTGATGCACTCATACTATCCGTGGGATTGATACCGGAGAACGAGATAGCCGAACCGCTTGACATCCTCATCGATGAGAGGACGAGAGGACCAGTGGTTGACCAAAACATGATGACTATGCGGGAGGGAGTGTTCTCCTGCGGGAATGCCTTACATGTAAATGACCTGGTGGACTATGTCTCGGAGAGTGCAGACATCGCAGGGAGCATGGCTAGCGAATATCTTAACAATAGAGGGATAAAGCGTAAGTTGGTACCGATTAAGCCTGGTTCAAACATTATCTATGTAGTCCCCCAATACATAGACAAAAACAGTGACAATGACCCGGTGATATACTTCAGAAGCTCAAAGACCGTTGAAAACCCGCGATTAAGGATTTACACAGATGATAAGGAGCTTATGACTAAAAAATTCATAATCGTAAAACCACCAGAAATGGAAAGAGTCAATCTGAGCCTAAGAGAGATACCTAATGATGCTAAGCAAATATTTGTTGAATTGATGGAGGATTAGTAACTTATGAAGAAGGAGAAACATCATATTACCTGCATACTTTGTCCGAGAGGATGCCAGATTGAACTGACAACGAAGGATGGAGAGTATTTGGTTGTGGGGAATAAGTGTAAGAAGGGTATAGAATACGCAATTAATGAGGTAACCAACCCTACGAGAACCTTAACCTCCACAGTTAAAACTGCTTTCAAAGACTTTCCCCGGCTTCCGGTAAGGACTGATAAAGAAGTACCGCTTAAGGACATATTCTTATTTATGAAAGAGATAAATCGGGTAATAGTAGATAAACGGTTATCTCCGGGAGATATAATCATAGATAGAATACTAGGGACTGATGTGAATCTGGTAGCTACCGATGATATGAAATCTCCAACAAACAAAAATAATTAATATGAGGTATATTAAAATTATGGAAAAAGCTCCACAAAAAGCTGAGGAATGTTTTCAGAAAGCTAATAAATATGCTAAATCCGGCGATTTCGACAAAGCCTTAAACACTTACGAAAAGGCTATAGAATATGATGATAAACATATCAACGCAATATACAACAAAGGCATTACCCTTCACTATCTAGGCAGGTTTAACGAAGCCATAAAGTATTACGATAAAGTGCTGGAAGTGGACTGTAAAGACATCGCCGCATTGAACAATAAGGGTGTCGCCCTATATACCATAGAAAGGTATCAGGAAGCAATCAACCATTATGATAAAGTATTAGAAATCAATCCGGAACATATAAACGCTTTATGTAATAAGGGTATATGCTTGCATACACTGGGTAAATATGAAGAGGCCGTTAAAGTATATGATAAGGCTATTCAGATAGATGAGAATGACCTCGAATCCATCTATAATAAAGGTTTAGCTCTGGAAGAACTGAATAGATATAAAGAAGCTATCGAATGTTATAATATGGTTCTGGAAATAGATAAGCATTATATAGAAGTATGGATAAACAAAGGGAATGCTCTGGCTAAATCCGGTCGCCTGAAAGAAGCAGTTAAAGCTTATGATAATGCACTAGAAATCGATGAAAACAATATAAATGCCTTACACAACAAGGGTAAAGTATTAAACATGCTGGGTAAGTTTGAAGAAGCAATCACCCAGTTTGATAAAGCTATGGAAGCAAAGTCCGATGATGCCATATTATACGCTGATAAAGGACATGCCCTTGTCCAGCTGAATAGGTACCAAGAAGCAGTGGAAAGTTACGATATAGCAATCGATAAAGGTTTTAATGATATCAATGTATGGTTTAATAGAGGATTGGCTCTAAAGATACTTGGAGAGAAAGAGAAGGCGATTAACTCCTATAATAAAGGGCTAGAGATTAATCCTAAGGATATCAACCTATTATTCAATAAAGGCATACTACTCGATGAAAGGAAAGACTATAAAGAAGCCATCCAATGTTACAACCACATCCTAAACATAAATCCTAAAGACGTTGAAGCCCTTATCAATAAGGGTGTTGCACTGTATTACCTGCATAAGTATCAAGAGGCTAAACAATGTTATGATAAAGTCTTGGATATAAACCCAGATAACGAAAGAGCAAAGACAAACCTAAAAATTTTAAAAAAAGTAATAAAAAAGAATGAATAAAGTTTGCACGATGAAAAGGAGAACCATAAATGGGCAAAGATAAGCACGGCAATTTCTCTCCAGATTGGTATGAGGACATCCCATCGGATAAATCCTACCGATCCATCTTCAAATGGGGGGCGATTGACCAATTCAAACATCCCAACCACAGACTATATAAGCTGATGAAAGAGACATTCCACATGACTGATGAGGACTTCAAAAAACCTAGAAACCTCGGTCTGGAAGAAGTATCATATGATATACCACCAAAAATGCCCGATGAACAGATTAACCACATAAAGCAAATCGTTGGTGAGGAGAATGTTAAGACAGATGATTACTCCAGATTACAGGTAGCATACGGGAAAACCATGTACGACCTATTCAGACTAAGGGAGAAACGCATCGAAAACTTACCCGATATCGTAGTCTACCCACGGAAAAAAGATGAAATAGTCCAAATCGTCCAATACTGCGACCAGGAGAAGATACCCATCTATGTATTCGGTGGAGGCTCAACGGTAACCAGAGGGGTTGAGCCTACCAAAAACGGTATCACCATCGATATGCGGGTTCACATGAACAAGATTGTCCACATCAACGAGACCAACCAGACCGTAACAGTAGAAGCCGGCATGTATGGTCCTGCCCTGGAGGAAGCCCTCAGGAACGCACCAGAGCAGTTCGGCACTAAAAGACGATACACCACCGGTCATCTGCCACAATCATTCGAGTGTTCGGTGGTTGGCGGATGGGTAGTAACCAGAGGAGCTGGGCAGAACTCCACCTACTACGGTAAGATAGAACACATTGTCATCGCCCAGGAGTATGTTACACCGAAAGGCATTATTAAGACACCTGAATTCCCCGCTATGGCAACCGGTCCTGATGTAGACCAGGTCTTGATAGGAAGTGAAGGCACATACGGGATACTCACTGAATGCACCATCAAGCTATCCCGGTATATGCCTGAGAACACCAAGCGGTTCGGCTATATCTTCAAAACATGGGAAGACGCCAAGAACGCTGTCCGCGAGGTGATGCAGTCCGAAGCGGGTAAGCCATCCGTGTTCCGCCTGTCCGACCCGGAAGAGACCGATGTCGCCCTGAAGCTGTATGGTGTTGAGGGAACAATCGTCGATACCCTGATGAACCTTCGTGGCTACAAAAGAAACCAGCGATGCCTACTACTGGGAACAGCTGATGGAGACAAACGATACACCAGGATGGTCAAGAAGACCGTCCATCGACTATGTAAGCGGTATAAGGCGATGAGTCTTACCTCATATCCCGCTAAGAAGTGGGAACACGGTAGATTTAGAGACCCATATATGCGGGAGTCAATGCAGGACTTCGGTATCATCATCGATACTTTAGAATGTGCTGTTAACTGGGAAATCATGGAACATGTCTATAGAACGGTTCGTAAATACTGTAAGAGCAGACCTGATACGATATGCATGACACATATGTCCCATGTCTACCCGCAAGGAGCGAATCTCTATTTTATCTTTATCGGTCGATTCGAGGCTGTGGAGGAATTTGTCGAATACCATGCGGGTGTGCTGGATGCGATACAGCGTTCCGGAGCGGCGATGAGCCATCACCATGGTATAGGTAAATTATTTGCTCCGTGGCTGGAAGGTCAAATAGGGAAGAACCAGTATGAGGTTTTTAAGGTATTGAAGGAATACTTCGACCCGAACAACATAATGAATCCGGGTGGTACGCTTGGTTTTGATTTGTCTGATTCGGAGAAACGATTTATGAAGGATGTTTCAGATTAAATTCCGAATTCCAGGATGAATGCGAAGTTATAGACCCTGCTTTGTCCGACCCTATCGCCTCTTTCTTCACCCCATAATGCTATCCCGATATCGAAGAACCAGAACAAAGTCCCCTGTAATGACATGGACAAGTTGCCCTGATAGAAGCCAACATGGGCAGTCAGTGGCAACATAAATATGTTACGAACCCCTGGTATATCGAAAAGCTTAAACTCCATACCCATATAGATGTTACGGAAGATGGTTTTATCGAAGGAAGGCTCCCCCCCCTGTATCTTGAACTCCAGCAAGTCCCTGATATCCAATGCGAAGATGAAATCCCCGATGATCCATTCCGGTATGAGAATATTGTTAGCATATACAGCTACCCCCACATTGAGAGCGGTAGGGATGATGCCTTTAAGTTCATCTTCTTTGCCGGTGGACTCAAGAGGTCTGAAGACGTTGGTCTGGAAGTAGTTTATAACTGTCCCACCCCACCAATCCGTTATGGTAAGACCAAACCTCACATTATTCAATACAACCATCATTCCTAGGTCACTCCCGATGCCATCGCCGGTCTTGACCATCCCCAGACTGTTTAAACCGTGTAGAACTGCTTCTGTAGGGTTCGTCGTGCCTTCAGTAGGTATGAATCTAAGTAGAGTGGCGAGGCCGATACCATCTCTGCTTATCATTATCCTTTTTACATACTTCAGATTGAATCCAACATACATGAAGTCGGCCAGCTGGAAGCTCATCCCGCCTATGATACCTGCATCAGCGTATGATAGGACATCGACTTCTGTCAGGAAGCCTATCCTGTTGAACTGCAGGTTAATCGAAGTATAATCAAAAAGTCTTATCCCTATATTCTTGGTTATGACGCCTGCATTGATAGATGGAACGACATTCAAGCTAACCTCGGTATTCATTACCTGAGTTGCAAACTCGTCGATGCCTTCACCCTCACCCAGTTGGGCAAAGATACGGGTAAGGTTTTCGAAAATGGAAGCGATATCGAATAAGCTGATGGGGTCACCATTTTCGTCAACTAATAGGGAATCGCTGACGAAAGAACTGTATATATCGCCGAAATAACTCCCCACGGACATAATTGGTATCGCAAACCCTTCAAAGGTGCCTAATCCGGCTGGATTCTGGAATAGTAGATATTCATCGTCGGCTACAGCGAGGAATGCCCCGCCCATCCCCACTGTTCTTATCGATAAGGGCATGATATCCGGCTCGGCTATGTATAACTGGGCAAATGCCGTCGTGGTGAAACCGATTAATAAAATAAAGACCAGTATTATCGTTTTTACTTGCTTCATCAAGAGTCCTCCAGTTTTGGTTAATGGACATGCTGTATATAAATAGTTAAGCATCTTCCTGTATAAAATATTAATTCGCTTAACATATAATATACATCATAAAACCAGAATTTCAAATATGGTTAAATACGAAACTTGAATTTATTCTATTATGTTCTTTTACCAATCCAATATCAATAAGATTACAATATATATATAGTATAACCACTATATCATCAGCCCTTTTCTTGCTCCTTTTTCTTGATGAAGGAAAGTGAGATATCATCTAGACCCAACATCTCTGATATGGACAATTTCTCTTCCTTCCCGCTGTGTCTTACGGTGATATGAGTTCTGGGAGCGATTATGTCAACGAGACGCTCTGTTTGGAAGAGTAGCCGGATATCGGTTTTATCCTTTTTCTCTTCTTCCAGGTTAATCTCGAATACATCATTCTGATTAATAGTTTTGTTTATTTCTTTTTCGTAGTCTCCGGAGAGGACCTTATGAAAGAATAAGGGAGTTGGAGTTGGATTTTCAATAACCAGGGTATTCTTATCTTTTCGGGAGAATTTAACTTTTGAAAATTCCTCAATTTCTGGAATTTTATTTTCTCTAATCTCAAAATCAAATTTATATCTCACATTAAGCAATTCGATATACTTTGAGGTATATTCCTTGAGTATGCCTTCATATTCCTTGATTTTATCGCCTTCTTTAATATCAGAGATGATTTTCCTGCCTATGTATTTCTCTAATATAGCCTCGTAAGCGTTACCAGCCATCCCGATGAGTGATGTCCCTACTTGCTTAAGCTCTCCGGTAGCTTTTCCACCCGCTATCTTACCTCCAAACTGACCCATAAACAAGGACAATGACTTGTTAAAGGCATCCTTGAAGGTGTTGACCATATTTCTCATGCTTCGTCCGAATCTACGGAAGATGCTTGGTCGATAGGTTATCTTTATGCTTCGTTCCCTACGCTTTTTGTTCTTCGGTGTTAAATCCCAAAGATACCGATGAAGGGCTATGACATTGGATTCGAAATCGGTTTGAGTCATGATATATGAATACTCATAGTGACCATCGCTGTCATCATAATAAGCATTATTATATATAAGCTCCATGGCATTGCTAAACAGCTTCAACTTACCCCATACTGCTCTACCGTCTTTCATTTTAGCTGTAATGTGAAAGTCCTTGAAGTCCTTCAAGCATTTATCCCTACTCCTTTGCTTTATGAATGCATTTATGATTGCTGTTAGGAATATGATGACGATAGTAAGAGCGAGGACATTCTCCAGAAGCACCGACCAGAATGTAGGTTGAACTTCTACCTCCTCTTGAGATACTTCATCCTGGGAGTATGCTGGTATCGATAATACCCCTATCAATAAAATAATGATTCCGATTATTGTTAATATTTTCTTGATGTTCTTAATATCCATTTAGTTCATCCTCCTGTCTTGTATAACTGAAAGTTAGCTAAACAAAATATAATTAATATAATGTGAAATAAAAATATCATTTATGTAGTGTTTGAATATATTCAACCGTCCACTTTATTTAAATTATAACAAAAATGATTTATGTATTATTTTCCCAAGAGGTGTATTAATTTAGGACATGTTTAGAATTGAAATTATAATTAACAGCCATTTAAAAATCTTTTTAATTAATTGAAAATTCTTCTTATTAAACGAACAAAAATTGCTTATCTTTTGTTATATTATAATTTAAGGAGAGAATAAGAGGAGTTACTCATGTTCGATTTTATCAATAAGAAGATGTCGGAACTTTCCATTACAGGTTTGATAACGCTAGGCAGGTACGAAGAAGCTCTGAAAATGATTGAACAGCAACTCGATGCTGACTCCAAGAATCCTAATCTATACCTACAGAAAGGGATTTGCCTATATGGTCTTAAGAAGTATCAGGAAGCGGTTAATCCATTGAAAAAAGCCATGGAGCTTAATCCCAAGCTAAGGGAAGCATACATCAGGTTAGGGGAGTGCGAAAAGACATTAGGCTATTACGATAAAGCAGTATCAAACTTCGAGAAAGCTGATGGGATAAGAAGTCTTACCAGAAAAGAAATGTTGGGTTATGTCAAGAGTCTGACTAAACTCGGTAAATATCAAAAAGCGATGAAATTCATCAAAAAAAGCAATGTCTTTCCTCTAGATTTGGTAGATTTCGTGGATATCGATTTACAGAAGATAAAGATAGAGCTTCTGCTCAAGCTGGGTAAATCGGAAGACGCTCTATCCATCATCCAGATGCTTGAACCGCTTAACATACAGCAGGATGTAACCATAGATTTGTATAAAGCTGATGCACTACTTTCATTGGATAGAACAGAGGAAGCTGGATTCATAATCGAAATCCTATTAAAGAAAATACCAACCAGCAACTATGTTAAGTCCCTTTACTCCAGGCTACTCCAGAAGCAAGGCAAGTACGACGAAGCTTTAAAACTGATTAGAGAAGCACTCAAATCCAATCCAAAAGAGGAAAGACTACATTATGCCAATCTGGAGCTATTGATTATGACAGGAGATTATCGGGAAGCTTTAATCACACTGGAAGGCTTATCGAACATCCTACCAAGGATTATGTATCTTAACTATAAAAGCAAAATCTTCCTAGAACTCGATGAAATCGATAAGGCAATAGCATACAATAACAAGGCTATAGAGGAAGATGAAGATTATGCTAAAGGCTATATCATAAAAGCCGAGATTCTATGTAAATTATATGAAAAAGAAGGAACGCAAACGCCTTCCAAGCTGTATGAAGCAATAGAACAGCTGAGTAAGGCTATAACCTTAACAGAAGAGCGGGAGAACATAGAACAGATAAACTACTTGAAAAGTAGGATTGAGGAGGAGTTAACCGGATAAACCCTTTGCAATAAAAAAGGAGAGACTTACTCTATAAGCCTCTCCTGCGATTAAGGAGATTAGTTAACTTTTTAATCTCTTAATAGATATTAGAGGGGGTATTATGTTTTTAAAAATCTATAAAGACAAAAACTATCCATATTTATTGTTAAAAAAGCACATTGTGTTAGAATGTGTCTTTAAGAAGAACCCAAATTGATAAAAATCACCCAGGGGCAGGGTTAAATCGTATCTAAAAACCACCACCCCTGAGGAAACTTTCAGTAGGCTTGCAGGAAAATAAATAAATAATTTAATACATAAATTCTTTATGATAATCCTACCCATGTCCTATTTTAATCCAACCTTCTCACATTTCGTGAACAATTATATATAATGCAGAAAATGTGCCAACTTTTTCTACAAATATAATCGATATTTAATAAACCATTAATTTATAAAGATTTATAGAATGTCCATTTTTTAATAAAAATAAAAAACTAAAGATGCAATATCATAACAATGATATATGAATGGTTTATTCGTGAATTTGATTGGATTAATCGATAAATTTATCGATAACTTATTACAAAGCGGTATAAAAGAGAGGCTGTAAATAAAAAACCGCCTCTTTCTCGATAAAAATCTTAGAGACGGTCATTTTTAACAAATAAGATGAATATCTATTAGCAAAATCCTATATTAATTATCCACCAAACATATCCGGTACCATAGTCTGTAAACCTGATATCAGACCAGAAGCAGTAGGATAAGCCCCTGCCCAGAAGTCTACATATTCAAAACCACCGCTTATTGGTCTAAGTATAACATTAGAAGGTAGACCACCAAAGTCCGGATCATTTACTATATCATCATAAGCATTGTAAACCTTGTAAAAATCATCCATCAAGATGTGCTCAATATCAGAATAATCATCATGGAAATCCTGAATATCATCAAGTGTAGCCGGTGAACTGCCGTTTCCTTGTATCAAGATAACCACATTATAAAAATTAGTAACACCATGGCTTGTTTCCAATTGGCTATACACATCACCCATATAATCTGCTTGAGTGTGGCAGTGAGGGCACCAACCGGCGCTAAAGGTTATCATGATGTAGTTCCCCTCCAGCATTGGTAATTGGAATACGTTTTCATCGTAGTTAACGAGTCCGAATGAGAATGGATATTCTTCCATTACAGCATTCAGCGTTTCATCAATGTCTCCCACGGTGTGAGTATAATTAACCTCGGGACTGATAAGAGTCTCAGTCTCGTCCCACCATTCAACGAATGCATAACCTGGATTTGCTTTTCCGCTGAAGATGACATCTGTTCCCTCAGCATATTGCCCTGTTCCCGGTAATACTTCGCCCCAAGCAGCATGCTCTACACCGGTTTCATCGATAACTTTGGTTATTATTTGAACTTCAGCTCCGAAAACCAGTTTTAAGGTGAGGTCTTCTGCCGGCATAACGAAGCGGTACTCTTCTTCGCTGGATACAACTTCGTCCTCTGCATCGCGCCATTCAACGAAACCGTAGCCTGAATTAGCTTCTGAATTAAGCACAATGCCTTTACCCTCTTCATATGGTCCTTCTTCCGGGGTTATTGTATAATCCCCTCTATCCGAAGCAGGATTACCGTCTAAATCTACAATGTCCACTGTTAAGGTATATGTTGCTGGTGGTGTAACATCACATGATAGCATAAACATAGCAATTATACTTATTATAAAAAAAACAAATATCTTTTTACTCATTTAATTTCTCCATTTATTAATAAAATTAATTTTATCTTGCTAGAAAAGATAACATATAAATAACAAATTGACTAAAAAAAATTTCGCTTATTTAAAAACATTTATAAACAAATTATAATATTAGTCAGGACATTAATAAATATGAATTTAATGTAGATTGATAAAAAGGAACTCTATATTAAATTTCTATAATTTTATGAGTATTTTATTAATACATATTTAACTAACTTAACTTATAACTAATGTGTATAACAAGCTTAAAGAAAACTAACCCATTATTAGAATTACCA
>CAYUUC010000015.1:0-28875 GCA_964447635.1 uncultured Spirochaetia bacterium | reverse complement strand
AATAAATAATGAAAGGGTGATGTTTTTTTGGATTCTTGTTTAAATTTTTATATATTTTAATACCAAAGAGGAATGATAAAAATAATTGATAGGCAGGTTTTTTATCTAAATGGAAAACAAAAAAATAAAACTGAACTATTTCGATTATGAAAATAGAAGATTTATTGAAATGCCTGAGACTATCGATGTTTATACGCATATCGAGGTCAAAGACAGAGTAATAGAAATACTAAAAGCGACAGATAAGAACCTGGTACTGGATATGAAAGATATGAATTTCATTGAAAGTTCCGGTATATCTGTAATCGTAACTGTACAGAAACTCTTAGAGAACGATAATAGGAAACTTTACCTCACAAATTTGAACAAATCTATAATGGAAGTAATGGAATATTGTAAAGTCCCTTATACGGTAATTTAAAGTATATATATTAAGTTATCATAATATCTTTGTCTATCTTAGAAAAAGCGTTTAACATCTCTCTGCTTAAAATAAATCAAAATAAACTATTATGAATATAGCCTACTCGATATTATATTTCATATAATATGATAGAACTAAACAATATACATACAATACTAGACAATAAAGTTGTCCATGATGGATTGAATCTGAAAATAGAAACCGGCGAAACCAAGGTCATCATCGGTGGTAGTGGTGTCGGTAAGAGTGTACTAATCAAAGTAATTAATAAACTAATCACTCCTCAGTCCGGAGAAGTGCTCATCGATAAAAAAAATATCTTTAAAATGAACGAAAAAGAATTCTCAAAGATAAGACAGAAGATGAGTGTCCTGTTTCAAGGAGCAGCTCTCTTCGACTCTATGAATGTTATGGAAAATATAGCTTTCCCTTTAAGAAGGTTCACCAAAAAGAGCGAAGAAGAAATAAAGGATATTGTCATCGATAAACTAAAAATGGTGGGACTATCAAATATCGAATATAAATTCCCATCCGAACTGAGTGGAGGAATGGCTAAAAGAGTGGGACTAGCCAGAGCCATCGTAACCAATCCTGAATATATTTTCTATGATGAACCAACTACAGGGATAGACCCGGTTATGGGTGGAGTCATCAATGACCTTATTATAAGAATGAAAGAACAACTCGATGTAACATCAATCGTGGTAACACATGATATGAAGAGTGCTTTCGCTGTCGGTGATAAAATCGCTATGATGTATGATGGGAAAATTATCTTCGAAGGAACTCCATATGAAATAAAAGAATGCGAAAATATACATATAAGAAATTTCATTAATGGAGACGCCGAAAAAATACCCGATAAGTTGGAGTTATTATGAAACTAACCAGGAAGGACGAACTAAAAGTAGGTATACTATCTATAATATTAATAAGCGGGATTATAATTTTATTCCTGGCTTTCGGTAGCCTGGATATTGGAGGAGGAGGGGGGAGCGAATATGTCCTCAACTTCTCATTCCTGGATGGATTGAGAGAAGGTGCTAGCGTAAGATTCTCCGGAGGAATAGTATGCGGAACTGTTCGGAAAATACAAGCCAATGACCAGTTCGCAGCTGTAACCATATGGGTGAACGATACCATAGAAGTTACGGAATATACTCAATTTACCATTTCAACAGCAGGTCTCATCGGTGAGAAGTATGTAACCATCAAAAAACCCAGAGAAGGGGGGAAGATTTTACCCGATGGTACCATTATAACCAGGGAAAACATTATAGACCCTATGAATATGGACGAAGCTTTGCTAAAAGTTAATGATATAGTAGCAGACCTTAATGTCCTATCCAGCTCATTAAGCTCTTTCGTTTCTCAGGACGGCGGTCCGGAGAATATTGGCGAGGCGGTTAACAATATCGCCAGCCTTATCTCAACCATTGACGAGGTTCTCACCGGAAATAAGGAAGTACTTAATACCAGCGTCCAACAACTGACTTATATAATGAATAATGTTAATAATATTACAGAGAAAGCAGACTCCATAATGGGTACCGCCGCTGAACTTACAGAAAGCTTAAGCGGGGAAGAAGTCGTAGACCTGCTAAGAAATGTCAACACTATGGTTGTATCTATAACCGGAATAGTAGAAGATGTGGGATTGGTCGTTGCCGATACGAGAAACAGCCTGGGAGCATTCCTGGATAAGGTGGACAATTTTGTGGATACCACAGAGGTCATCATAAGCGACATCGGTCCGGAAGTAGGGACGGTTCTTGCCAATGTTGATACAACCTTCCAAAGCGTTGGTGATGATATAAAGGATTTGGTAGTCTCGGCGAGTTCCGCTATAGGTAGCTTACAAGGGGAAATAAGTATAGCTCTCAATTCATTGAACCAAACCGCTGTATCTTTATCTAGTAGGGTAGGTACTACCCTAGACGAATTCGACTATCAAGTGGAAGGTTTGGTTACTGACCTGAGAAGAACTGTACGTACGGTAGACTCCAGCGTAACCGGAGTATCTAAAGAGCTTATCGCACTAACTGAAACCAGCGCTGTTAAGATTGATGAGACCCTTACATACATAAGAGATTTGACCGCTAACATCAAAGCTTCTGCTGACGTCTTCTCTCCGGAAGAATTGGAGAAAATACTAAACTCTGTAAAATCACTAACAGAAGAGTTGGAGAACATCGCCACTACCTCCGGCGACAAAATCGATGAAATATTCGAGAAAGTGGACGCTATAGCTGATGATGTATCCCAGATTGTAACAGATGCTAAGGAAGGCTTATCCCCAACCCTCGAAGCAATCAAGAGTCTATCTGTCACCCTGGAAAATCTTTCTAAAATGGGAGAAGAGAAGCTCAGCAATCTATTTGACCAGCTGGATACTCTATCCGAAAACCTCGCCTTCCTAACTGAAGATGGCGAAAACCGTATCAAAGATATGTTCAATAATATAGACTCCCTAATCGAAAACCTGAATGAAATAACAGAGGATATCGAACCGGGATTGGAGAAGTTCTTCGCCGAATCGGGCAGTCTTAACGAGATAGTAAGCAGGGTTAACGAAATCATCATCACCGTTCAGGATGTAATAGTAAATCTGGGAACAGATTTATCGGTAACTATGGAAAACATAGACGAGGCTACTTACGATGTGAGTGCCTTCTTCGAAGCAGCACAGCAGGTAGAAGAAGTCATCACTCTTATCAATACTACAATTGAGGAAATCGCAGCTAGTGAGGGGGGTGAGTTTAATTTATCCGAGGTAATGAACATGCTCGTTCAGATAAGAGATATTGTGGAAACCCTACGATACATCATAGACCAGCTAGCGCCTCTATTAGACGATGATGACGATGATGATTAGTCATAAAGACTATTCTACTTCTATATAAAGTCTTTTGTTGTTCTTGCCTTTATTCTTCATCTTCTTCAATTTAATGGAATTGATTTCGGAAGTGTTACTAAGGTGCGTCCCACCGCAAGCCTGCCTATCCAATTCACCCAGGTTTATTACTCTAATATAATCTGTTCGGGGAGGAGTAGCTCCCAAAGTCTTGACCAGCTTCTCATCTTTGATAAACTCATCATATGGAACTTTCTCCACAACTACATCCAAACCCTCTTTAGCTAGTCGGTCGCAATCTGTTACGATTTTATCCATCTTCTCCCTATCCATACCTTCCATATTGAAGTCCATCCTTGAACCGTCTTCACCAATCTGACCACCTGTTACCATCGCACCAGTCTCCTTGAGTATACCATAAACGAGTATATGCAAGGCTGTATGGTTCTTCATGAACATGTATCGTCTATCCCAATCCAATTCGCCTTCTACCAAATTACCCTCTCCAATCTGTGTGTAAGGTTTTTCTAGTATATGGATAACATCATTACCGTCTTCACTTTTTATGGTGTCAACAACTCTAACCGTTTCCCCGCTTATATAAAGCATCCCTGTATCACCGGGTTGTCCACCACTCTTTGCATAAAATAGAGTTTGGTCAAGTATTAGCTTATCACTATATATTGAAGTTACTCTCGCTTTGAATGTCTTTTCGTAAGGCTTATCCTCATAAAGTTTTAATGTTGACATAAAGATTCTCCTGAAGTATTTACGAAGTGTAGTATAATAATAATCAAATTAACCAAGGAAGGAAAAACTATGAATAATAAGATACTTATCATATTAGTATTAATGCTTACTATAAGCGTTCTATTCCTGACATGCGGGCCGAAGACCTATACGCTTACTATAAGCATAGAACCGTCAGACACAGCAGGTACAGTTGATGTATCCCCATCATCGGATGATAATACATATGAACCCGACACCGAAGTAACCTTGACCACAACTGCGGAAAGTGACTACGAGTTCTCGAAATGGACGGATGGTGAGGATAACGAGCTAACAGCAGAAACGGATGGAAGCCTTATATTAACCATGGATAGCGATAAAACAGTGAAGGCTGTATTCATCGAACAGCCCATACTATCGGTAACAGCAACCCCTGCAACTGGTGTAACAAGTGGAACATTGATGATTAGTACCTCACCCGATAAAGTAGATTTTACTCAGATGATTCAGCATAATTATACCGATACCCAATTTACAGCCGAAGGGTCTGTATCCCCGGGTAACTACTATATAAAAGTAGAAGACAACAACGATACTGGTGATTCCTGCTGGTTAACCGTAGATTCTTACGATTTTGAAGAAGGCGAGATATATATCTATGAAGTTGATATGAATACAGGGGATGTCACAGAAGATACTTTAGGAGTGGGCGAACTTACCGGTCCTGGTTTCGAGGATTGTTCAGGATAAATAAGAATAGATAAATTATATATAAATTAGACCAACAATAGATTAAAACTTAACTTAGAAAAGGATTTACCAGATGAACCAACCAGACGCATTAGATAAGATAGATTTCGATGACTTTCTTAAAGTAGATATGAGGGTAGGCAAAGTTATATCGGTTAAAGAAAATGAGAAAGCATACAAGCCTGCCTATGTATTACAGATTGATTTTGGAGAGAAGATAGGAGTTAAGCAGTCCAGTGCGCAGATTACTAACTATCAACCGGAAACACTCCTGGAAAGACTGGTTATATGCGTAGTGAATTTCCCCACCAAGAAAATAGCCGGCTACAAATCCGAGGTTTTAGTCTTAGGAATAGACGATGAAGAAGGCGAGTTATCCCTCCTGACTGTGGACCATCCTACACCTCTGGGTAATAAAGTATATTAAGTCATCATAAATTAGGATGAAATTCTTTATGCTATTTCTGCAAAAGTATAGCA
Source organism: uncultured Spirochaetia bacterium (assembly GCA_964447635.1). GTDB lineage: Bacteria > Spirochaetota > UBA6919 > CAYUUC01 > CAYUUC01 > CAYUUC01. The sequence goes on along the minus strand of CAYUUC010000015.1, from coordinate 23,635 downwards.
ACTTATAATATATGTAAAAAATTTGGTTTAAGAATGGAATTAGTTATATTACAACTAATAAAATCGTTATAAAGCGATGTAATTTTTTTTGAGATAGGTGTTTACCAAAATAATTTAATATAAGAGGTTTAATTTTATGAGGTATGATTTAATTAAGAGAATTTGTATTATTATCCTATTTTTCTTCTCTATGGTTATAATCTTTGGATTTAATCAAAATCCATTAAGCTCCCAATATAGTGATTATGATAATTCTTATTATACAAATACGAACAACATCTCTAATTATAGATACTATAAAGATGTAGAAGTAGATTATTATGGAAGATTAATATTTAGCGGAAGATATGATAATACATTAGGCGAATTTCTACATGCTATTAATTCCCAGCATGTATATAAAGTAGGCTATGACTCAGGAGGAGAACTCGTCCGATATTTTAGGGGAAATCGTATATATACCCCTACATACTACTCTATGCAAAATAGAATGGTGAAGGAGATAAGCATTTCCGTCCAGGGGACAGATAACGATAAGGTTAGAGTATATGAATACAGTAACGGGATGTTGAAAGAGATGCAGGAATTCTTCAAAAAAGTCAACATGGATAGAATGGAGATTAACCTGATTAAGAACCAATCTGTAACTTATTACTATAACAATATGAATAGAATAATAAAAGAAGAATATCACAATTTTAATGAATCAAGAAAGATTACTTCCAAATCTGTAGTTATGAACTATAGTGGAGGTCATCTATCTAAGAAAGAATATTTCGATGAAAACGGGAATCTCGAATACTATTATCAATACGGGAATGTTATTACTCAACACAAGCCAGATGGAGAACTGGTAAGAGAAATTGTTAAAGACAAACAAGGCGAAATCACCACCGAATACTATCCACCTATAATGGTCAACCAAGGTCAATATTGGGAAGTTGTAGCCAGCGAGAAATATCCAGAAGGTGTAGAAATCGGCTACCTATATCAAAACGGAATTATCTATAGATTCCAAAGATTATTCCCAAAGAAAAACGGTTTTGCTAAATATGACTACACCGTTATGCAATCCACAGAAGGACAAAAAGTAGTAATGGAGAATGTCTACTTTACACAATACAAAACATGGAGAGAATCCAGTACTATTGTCCAAAGAGTGTATGCTATACTATATCATAACGATAAACCATACACAAAAGAACTAAGTTATAGGTGGATATCTAAAGATGGTAAAAACCTAATGGCAATGCTACCATTTCAATTAAGAAACAGGATAAACCAAAAGGATGAAGACTTTATCGGAGCTGAATACATCATACTGGCTAAACTGAAAGCAGCGGGCGATACTACTCTAGCAGAGGTACTCACCGAAGACGGGCAGAGGGAATGGTGCGATATCATACAAGGTTATATCTTCTTCATTGCTACTCTTTCTCATGGTGGTGGTTTAGACTATAATAAGATAAGGATTAAATCCAAAGGTTACTACGACATGGAATTTGAATTCGAAGTGGAAGAAGGACAAAGACTCGTAGACCTGGGAGAAATTTATCTTTCACCAGAAGAATAATTTACTTTTTATAAAACATCTTCTACTAGATTATCATAATAGTTAAGGATATCACGAACATACTTCCTCTTTTCTACATAAGAACCATGATAAAAACACCGCTTAAAACCATAAGCAATGATGTTTTTAAGCTGTCCTGCTGTTATCTTAAACGCTTTAATAACTAATTGAAGTTCACGAGTAACTGTGGTTCTCGAAACCAATGTATTATCTGTACAGATGGTTATCGAAAGGTTATACTTAAGCATTTTACCTAACGGATGATTCCTTATATCACCTTTAAGGTCCGGATTGGTCTGTAGGTTGCTTGTGGGACATACTTCGAGGGTAATACGGTTATTGGCTATATATTCTGCTAAATCCTCGACATATCTCTGAGGGTACTTCTTGTTCTTTTCACTGGTTAATTTAGTGTGGTCGAAGAGATAGAAGCCATGACCGATACGGTCTGCATACAGGTCTGTAATAGCCTGAAAGATGGATTCCGGTCCATAAGCCTCCCCGGCATGGACTGTTTTCCTAAGGAAGTTTCTATGGGCTATTTGAAACGCTTCTATATGGTTATCAGCAGGATAACCCGCCTCTTCACCAGCCAGGTCGAATGCTACAATAGGGATATTAGTATCCCTAACCATCTGGCTTGCCGCCTTAGCAAGTTCAATAGAAGCGAGTTTGATTATCTCCAATGGTTCGGAATACTTGTGGTTTCTAAAAAACGACTCGTAAAAGGGGGAAAAGTTAGGAGCACAAAATCTCATCGCACATACGATAATACCATAATCGAAGGGGGGTTCTTCTCCTTTTATCACTAAATCTTGAGTGTTATACTCCTTCTTGGCCTTCTCAAGTCCTTTCCAGCAGGCATTCATGATGTGCTCAAAACTCAATTTTTCACTCATGAAAAGCTGAGGGGCGAATCTCACTTCGATGTATCGTACCCCATCATTCTGACTATCGATGGCGATTTCGTATGATATACGCTCTATGGCTTCCATATCCCTCATCACATCGCAGGTATATGCGAAACCGCGAAGGTATTCTTTAAGTGACTCGTAGTAATCTTTAAATACGATTTCCTTTAGTCCCGATTCGGTATAGCTGGGTAAGGTTATGCCTTGTTCTTTAGCCAGTTCTATTAAGGTGGAAAGTCTCAAAGAGCCATCAAGATGGACATGGAGGTCGGTCTTGGGTATCTTTTTTAGGAATTCCTCATCGTGAAGTCTTTCGGAAAATATATCTTTATTCATTTGTTATGCTCCTTATATTCAAATTCGTTTGTTATTTATCCGGTTTATTAGATAAATTTAAAGATATTTATTCAGTAAATTAATAAAAAATGAGTTATATTTTAATAAGGTAAACTTAGTTTACGCAAATTTCATCTATTACTATAGATAGAATGAATATGTTGGCTCTTGAAAAAGTGTATAATAGAAATCTTACTTAAAGATAATGTATTAATCAGCTTGTATAAAAGATTATTCGTTTCAAGAGGGTTTTTTAATTAAATTGTATAAAATATCCTATCAACAAGGAGAAACTTTATGAAACATTTAATAAAAAGTGCAATTATGATATTACTATTAATATCATTCACATCTTGTTTTCCTAAAGATAAGAATGAGGTTATAGAGGCTCATTTTTGGAAATTACTGTAACCGGTACTTACTATAATGAAATAACTGGCGATACCACTACGGGAGAAGAAGAGCTTCGAGCAGTCATTAACCTATATGAGATTGAGAGGGGAGGTAGAGTAGTAGGCGGTGGATACTTCCCCAACGGAGGAGGTATTCTATTCAACTCTTCTTCAGGCTTTGATGCATCTGCTCCTACCGTGTCCGGTTCAGGTACAGCTCATGTTAACGGCTTTATCGCAAAAGGACCCTTTACTGAAGGCTCGCAGGTATCTATTACTCTTATAGACGAAGATATGAACCGAATAGAGATAGACTCTGAATTCATATCAGACCTACAAGGAGAAACCGATAATCTTTCCGAATTTAGCATTGAGCTACCAGCTACCGAAGATGTGGACATTAATATCAATCTTAATTCTATGACATTCCTGCAGACTGAAAGGATGTACTGGCTCATCGAAAATGAGAATATGAGCTTTTACGAGGCATATATTAAATCTAAAGAAGAAATCCTATCAATGTTCAATATCGAAACCAATGTAGATGAATTCCCCGACTTCGAACAGATGGACATAAGAGAAGAAGGAGATGGAAACGCTATTTTATTCATAGCTAATAGCATGCTAACCGAGGTTGATGGTACCGATAAGCAAGACGAGACCTTATTACAAAAAGTATTACAGCAGATAAAAGAGAATGGGGCTGTCCTTAATGAAAATATAGGTGACTTTATCGCACAGAGATTTTCTAATCTTGACTTTAATGCTATTAGACAATTGCTAATCAATTATTTCCAAAGTCAAGGTCAAAATGTTAACATACCAAACCCAGATATCTTCCTGGATGATGATAACGACCTGATTATTAATGGTCTGGACATTTCCATAATACGCCCTAGAGGGGAAATCATTATAGATCCATATAATCCTCCTCAAGGAGCTTTTGAATGGACTAAGGTGTTATTACCTCCACAGATAGATAAGACGATAAGTTATGCTTTTGAAATATCCGAGAATCCTTACTTTATACCTCATCTAACATTCTCTACGGAGATACCGCAATCTCCTCCCGGTAATCCTACTGTAGTGATTGACAATATCGACCTAAGTAATTTTACTATGGGTCATGTATATTACTGGAGAGTAGCAGTTAAGATTGACGGTGAACGAAAGAGATGGTCCGCAGCAACATCATTTATCCCGGTATCTACTAACTCCCAACCCACAGGTGAAATCAAAACACTCAACGGAGAATATCTACCTACCAGACAAGTCGTTATCGATAATACACAAGTACTAGGTGCCAATAAGATGAGTTTCGCCGTAAATGGAACACCCGTTGTAGTAGATGAGGACTTCGAGTTATTCAGAAGGATAATCCTTCCTGAATGGAGCGGGACATACACAATCTCTGCTCAGTTTAATAGCCCATACGGTACACATACTCCTCCAGACATCGTTGTTGACTTAAACCATGATGTCGACCCCAGCGGCTCTTTTAATATAAATGGGGGAGCTACTAATACCTTAATCAACCAGGTTATTCTAGACCTTACCGGAGACTTAACAGATGACCCTAATGATGGAATTAAATATGCATATATGATGAAATTCAGTAATGTCAGCATAGACGACCTGGATAACCAACCATGGATGCCTTTTAGAAGCATACATTTTATGGAACTAGCTGGTAATGATGGTCAAAACACGATTTATGCACGTTTCGCAAACGCACGAACCACATACGATACACAAACCTCCATTAATATAGTCCCTACACAAACACTTAACCTGTATATAGAAGAAGGACTTAGGATAGATGTAGGTCATGATTTGGATGGAGATACAACAATAAATCCGAACAATATCGATATTATGTCTCCATTTTTCCCTAAAATAGATGATCAAGGTAGCGTATTACCACATGAAATAAAAGTACAACCAGGAAGTATCATATATCTTTTTGTAAATGATTCAAATCAATACCAGTTCACAAATTGGGATACAAAATATACTGTACCTACCGGATATGAAGGATACTATCACTACACTGTAGTTAATGAAGATATAACCATGTATGCTCAATCTGAAGAAGCTCCTCTATACGTTTACAGCCAAAGTTTATACGACCATACAGGAGCGGTTAAGACCGCTATGTTTACTCCTGATGGAAAAATAGTATCAGGTGGTGATGGTTCCGCAATTGTATGGGAATTTAATGGAACAAATTGGACAAACTCTCACACACTCGATTCTTCAGGAATAACAGTAAATGATTTAGATGCGAACCTCGACTCAACCAGCATTATAACGGGCAGAAGCGATAATAGCCTGTCCTTATGGTTATGGGATTCTTTAGATGGTTTTTATAGCAATAATAGTCTTTCTACCTATGACTACCCTATAAATGCTGTCTTATTAGACTCTAATGCAAATCAGATTATATTGGGTTATGATATTAATGTAGTCTTTTGGGAAGAAGATATAATCAATGGATGGCAGGAGATATTATCATTAAATAATCATACAGATGCAGTAAATACCTTAGATATAAGGAGTGATGATATACAAGTGGTCTCCGGTGGTTCGGATAACAATATAATAATATGGGAATATACAACATCATGGGAATATAAGGAAACTCTCCCAGGACACACCAACGCAGTTACCTCGGTAGTATACGGTAATCAAAACGAGAATATGATAGTATCTGGAGGTCTTGACCAGAGTGTAAGGATATGGACCTATGATAGTGTAAACTGGCAGTTAACTCATACCATAGACAATCTTCCTGCGGGTGTTAACTCTGTAGATATCAGAAGCGATGATATGCAGATTGTAGCAGGTTTAAACGACAACTCTATCATGATATGGAATTTAGAAGGAGGAAACTGGGTAGAAAAGACGCCAATAGTTGGTCATACTGGACCGGTTAACTCTGTAGCATATAACCCATCAAACGATTATATGATATTGTCAGCTAGTGAAGATTTTAATGTTTTAGTATGGGAATACATATTTAATAAGTAATTATCCATAACCCATTGGATCATTTCATACTATGTAAAAAATAATTAGAAAATATTCATAAGACCTAGTATCAATCCTAAAAAAGATAAGAGTAACTTACAGATAAATTTATCTAAATATCCTAAGATATATGATTGAAAATCATCTCCAAAAGTTGTAAATTTATCAAAAACATAAAAACTTTTATATTAGACTCAACCATCCGATTATCATAAATAATGAGAGGAGTCTTGATTTCATGTTCATCATGTTATTATTTTAAAATGACAATACCTTTTAATTAGCATTATATTGGTTTATGCTCTTTATAAATGGGAGATAACATATTATGGCACTAGATAGCATCAAGAAAAGACAGGATTTTATTAACGCTTTCATTGTCCATTTTTTCTCGGATAAGATAAACCCGAAGAAGTTTTTGAATAATATAGCTCATGCATTGGATGACACAAATCTGGTAGCTGAAGTAGAGAAACATTGGAGTGAAAGGAATAAAGAAATAGAAGAGAAGATATATAAAGAATACGGTAGCAATTCAGCTAAAGAGATACGACAAATCGTAGACCAGAAGAAAAGGAGTCTTGATGGATATTTAAGGTTCACCCGTGATTTTGAGGACTTCTCCGAAACCGAGGTGAAGAATTGGCTCCCCGCTGATAAACTTGTTTTCAATCAAGACATCTTCCATAACCGATTGAGAGGTTTAGACCTAACCAATATGGACCAGCATGTCGAAAAAAGGATTATATCCGCACTGGAGAAAGAATCAAAAGGACTAAGCCGTCAGGAGGTTATTCTATACTATTCCCTGATTAAAGCAATTAAAATTTCAGCTGGTGAAGAACAAGTCAAAGCTAAGAAGAAAATCGAAGAGAAGAAATTCTTCCAGACAGTTGCATCCGCTCTACTTGGTCTAGTCTATCCTAAGAGGATTAACCAGCAAACCATCACCGAGATTAATGAAGGAGCCAAGATAGATCGGGAAACTATGAGAGATATGCTGGTTGATAAGATACAAAACAAGAATTTCCCTGCCTATCCTTATCTTATACTATTCGGTATTCATAAAAGCGACACCATGTATCACAAATTCTTATCTATGGCAGAATTATCAAAATATTTCGGAGAAAACCCGGAGAAAGTAATAAACTACACTATATTCTATATACTATTTAAAAACGCAGACGAAAAGTTCTTAAAATTAGCCAATTTTCAACCGAAGACCAAAGACTTTATGGATGCGAGAAAACCTTATCCATTCTCACCGGAAGGCTCTGGCATGGTTCGTCTACTGGACACCTTCTTCTATGCTTTATGTGCACAGATTTACGAAATTAACAAGAGCTATCAAAAAGCTGATGATGATAAGAAAGCCAAGATATATAAACTATACTCATCGGAAGATAGACTGCGCATGGTGGTTCAAAACTCTCTATCTGTTGCTCAGAAAGTGATAGAGAGGATGGAATTGAATAAAGATAAGGTAATGAAAACTGTAGCAAGATACCTACAAAAGCAGGGAGACTTCCTGAAGAAAGAAGACATTTTTTCTAATGTATTTGACTTTGAAAAGTTAATGATTTCATTTTAACTTAATTGATAATAAATAAGAGGATTCCATATGCAGTTAGACGTTAAACAACCATTTAAAAATATAATGTATGTGGTCGATTTAATTAACCCTTATGTGGTAATAGTATCAATAATCGGATTAATATTTGAATATACAAAACTCTCGACCTTTCCACCACTTATATTCTTCAACCAGGGTATAGATGTATATTTCCTATTAGAATTCATTTTCCGAATGGTAGCCTATCGCTCAAGCAAGAAATACTTCCTCAAGAATTACGGCTGGGTAGACATGCTAGCGGCAATACCCGGTTTGATGGTTCCTATAGAAAGAATTCTCGGAACACAAACTGTAGGTAATAATCTCTTCGGTATAATCAAGCTAACCCGTGTAGGTAAGTTCTTCAAGATGATAAGGATTCTCAGGTTTATGCGTATGTTTAACTTCTTGAAGAAGATGAGGGCAGACTCCAGATATATCCAGGATAGATTAATGAAAATTGGTGTTTCTACTGTCCTGGTCGTCTTGGTTGGACTATTCTTCATAGACATAATGAACTCGGATAACCTAATGAAACTGGAGCAGGAAAAGATACACGTATACCTCGAAGCAGCTGGCGAGGAAGAATTCTTCGATAATATTGATAAGTTTAATATCATAGCTTATAGAACAGGAGAAGATTATAAAAGAATCATCCAGCAAGAACAAGAAGACGGCACTATACAAACAAAAATCATAGATATAACCTCTCATCAGTATAGATTATTACTACGTGAAAACTATATAACCGAAGTTACAGACCATCGCCTACCTGATACAAGCATCGCATTGAATACCCAAACATCTCGGGATTTCCATAACTCGATTATGCTTACTCTAGTAGTGACTTTAGTCATATTACTACTACTACAACTGTTCTATATAGGATTCATCATGGCGAAGGATATCAGGGTGGTTCAGCTAATCGTTGACTCATTGGAAGCAGACGACTTCTTCCTGCTAAATGAAGAGAAACGCCAGGTCGAAGAAGAATACGGCACACTGGAAGTAAAGGAAGGTGAAGACGAAATACTATCCCTGCGGAAAGTCACTGGTAAAATCGGCGAGAAAATACAAGAACTGAAGGATAGGGAAGATAATGTTAGCGATATGGAATATATGCTCAGCGTCCAAGAAGAAACCGCTAAGAAAGAAAAAATGACAATAGAAGAAGCAATAGACCAAACCGCCCAAAAAACCGCCCAAACTATCTATAATAGGCTTAAGAGTGATGTTGCTGAAGATAAAAACCCATCGGAAGAAGATGAGGATAATCTAGGCTCAAGCTTAGAAGATAGCCTAAGCGGTTTTAGCGATATAGCGGGTCTTGATAAAGAAGAAACAGAAGATAGTGAAGAATTAATAAAAATCACCGCAGAAAAGATAAAGGAAGATATCAAGGAATACTGGGAAAGCGAAGGAATAACAAAAATAAGTAAGAAAATCATAGCAGAAACAATAAATAGACTACTACCAAAAATAAAACAGTACCTGGAAAAGAAAGATTAACCCATATCACTACAACCATCACCAGAAAATTAAGCAATAATATTACTCTAAATAGGTTTGAAAGGCTTACCAAACATCTTAGACTCTAAAAACACATCATCCAATGTAGAAACCAAATTTTCCCTTTTTATTGAGGTGACCTTTTGCCCTTTGCTTTTCCTGAATATGGAGCCATCGAAATCTGCATGGTTGGTAAAGAATGATTTCTTAAAACTTACCCCAGATTCGAATTTGGTAAAGTTGAAGCTAGTCTTACCAGAGAAACTTGAATTAGTAAAATCTACCTCTTTCCAGAACATAGTCGAACTGAAATCTGTATCACCTTGAAAAATGACTTCCGAAAAGTTGGAATTCCCGTTAAACTCAGCTAAACTATATAAGGCATCTTCTCTAAAGCAAGACCTGAAATAATCAATAAAACCATCGAATATACAACCATTGAAATTTGCAATGCATTTGAAATGAGAGCCTACAAAATAACTGTTCTCCATGAAGCTAACTTTGCAAAAATCAGCCTTGTGAGAGAAAGAGGATAATCTGAAATCCGCTTTATCATGAAATATGGAATTTCGGAAGGAAGCTTTACTTTGAAATTGTATTCTGGGGAAACTAGCATAGCTTTTAAACTCCGTCTGGCTGAACTTACTCTCGCTTATGAATACCGCATGCCAGAAGGTAGTCAGCTCCTCGAATACAGAATTGGTAAAGTCAGCAACTCCCAAGAAGTGACTCATCTCGAAATGCACTTCATCTTGAAATAAGCAATCTATGAAGGATACATTCCTTTGAAAAACTGTTCGGTGATAGTATTCATCATCGTATTGGTTGGCGATGATTTTTCCTTTAAATACGCATTTCTCAAAGGTTAGGTGTGACTTAACATAGCTTATGCTTTCTTCACCATGGGTTCTGGCTTTATCTTTAATTTTGCTAAGGTTGAAATCTCCAGTGATTTCCTGTTTGTAAAAGTAGATATTTTCCCCGGAGTTTATTTTTTCAATCAAGACACTAGAGTCTATCTTATTCATATAAATTGACTCTTCCTTTGGAAGGATTGGGTATTGTCTTATTAATTAAATCTTAACAAAAGATAATAAAATAAGAATTTTATAGAAAATATGAAAAAGTAAAAATTATTAAAAATCCAAATTAAATCTTACTAATCGTTGTCTAACTTTTGTATTATAAGAATTCCGGCTGGTTTCCATCATGTAATACCGACCTAACCGGAGCATAACTCTTACGGTGAATCTTACACACCCCTATCCTTTTCAACGCTTCCAGATGAAACCTTGTCGGATAACCTTTGTTCTTAGCTAAATCATAACCGGGAAAGCTCTCCTCTAATTCGATAATGATACGGTCACGAGTAACCTTAGCCAATATACTCGCCGCTCCTACTGATGCACTCTTATAATCAGCCTTTATTACGGGGTATATTATGCGGTCTTTTACACATACCTTAACAGCATCAGTTATAGCTATTCGATAATCCGGGTATAGATTATCGAGACACTCCAGCATGCCCTTCTTGGTCGCATTCAATATGTTTATATGGTCTATAACATCATTAGGTATGATTGATATGTGATACTTGAGATTAGAATTGGAAGTGATACATTCATAAAGTTCATCCCGCTTTTTAGAGGAAAGCTCTTTGGAATCATTTATACCGGGTATTGGAGTATTATAATCGAGGATGACCCCTGCAACAACAACCGGACCGGCTAAAGCACCTCTGCCTGCTTCATCTATGCCTATGATACGAGTCTCATAGCGAGAGAGTTTCAGGTCGAAAAGATAATTATCTGGATAATCTTTATTGATTAGTGATTTATCAAACAGCATAGCATAATAGCCCTATTAAACATGTTATTCTTCTTCAATACTTAAAGATGAATCAGTATTTACTATGATGAGATATGATTTACCCGCTTCAAAAGTGTAAGCATCATTTATTTCGCTAAACTCAAGGCTAGCTTTCATTGGGTTCTCTTCATTAGCTTTATATATGGCCCAATCCTTGTTTACGGTTTCCCCATCATGTATAGACAGGTTAAAGCTAAGCCTTTCACCGGGTTCAACCGGAGAAGAAACGATTTCTCCCTTACTCTCATCTACAGCGATTTGGGTAGGTACCCCGCTCCTGTCAACTTCGACGAAATAGTCATCAATTCCTAAGACCAGAACAACAGGTTCTTCATATAGGTTGGTGATTACGATTAAAGCACTATCTTTTGGTGAGGATGTAACATTTTCCCCAAAAAAGTTTCCGCCTATTTCATCAGACTCGGAAATAGGGAATAAAATTAGAACCAGTAAGCCAATAACCACAAAATGTAAATTATTCACCGCTTAACCTCTCTATATCTTAATAAGATAGCCTGCTATACTATCTATAACATCTATACATAAATAAAGTAACATATAAAAATCAGATAAAAAAGACTACTAACAGTTTTAATTAAAATCGATTCTAGGTATAACCATAAGGCTGTTTGCTATTTTGAATGGGTATTTGAGGTTTGCTGTTTTATTTTATAGTATATTATTTACTAGCTTTTCTATATTCTTTTCTTTTAACCTGAGCAGCTTTCCCTATTCTATCTCTCAGGTAGTATAGTTTAGCCCTTCTGACCTTACCTTTTCTGGTGATTTCCACTCTTCCAATAAGAGGTGAATGGAATGGGAACACTCTCTCTACACCTACTCCATATGAGACTTTTCTTACGGTGAATGATTTAGCCAGACCTTTACCATTTATAGCGATAACGATTCCTTCGAAGCCCTGAAGTCTTTCTTTGAGTTTATTACCCTGTCCTTCGATAATCTTCACCCATACTTTAACTGTATCACCGATTTTAAAGTCGAAACGCTCATCTTTTTTCTGTTTTTTCTTTTTTTTCTTACCTGTTTGTTGAACAGGTTTTTCTTCTTCTTTAGGAGCTTCTTCTTTCTTGCTTATCTCGCTCAAATTGGTAGCTTCCACCATTTTTATGATTTCGCTTCTGTTTGTAGGTTTAAATTTTTCTTTTTTTTGCTTATTATCATTGTTCTCTATGTTTTGCTCATTATCCATATTTTGTTTTTCTTCAGCCATTTTTATCCTCATCCTCCATTTTATTTATAGAGTTTTTTAATTTATTGATAAGCCTGTGTTCATCTTTATTCAACACAACATTATCTAATAATTCCGGTCTATTATAAAAAGTATTAATAATACTACTTTTTCTTCTAAACTCTTCTATCTTAGCATGATTCCCACTTAACAACACATCGGGTACTTTTTCCCCCCTGAACTCAGCTGGTTTTGTATACTGGTCGTACTCCAACAAGCCGTTGGTAAAGCTTTCCTCTTCCACGGAAGCCTCATTATGAAGCGCCTCCGTATATCTAGATAATGCGTCTAGGAAGACCATAGCTGGGAGCTCTCCCCCGGTTAAGATATAATCACCAATAGAGAGTTTCTCATGCTTAAAGAATTCGAATATACGTTTGTCGAAGCCCTCATACTTCCCACAAACCAATACAAAAGAATTGTGTTTCTTTTTGTATTGTATAACCCTTTGCTGGTTTAATATCTTACCATTAGGAGTTAGGAAGATAAGTAGGTCTTCTTCTTCTTTAACATCTTTTATAGCATCGTATAGTGGCTGGACAGTCAGCACCATTCCGGGACCACCTCCATAGGTTGTATCATCGACCTTCCTATGCTTATTCTTAGAGTAATCCCTAAAGTCTACAAGCTCTACTTCTATTTCTCCTGCCTCTATAGCTCTTTTGATAATACTGGAATCGAGATATGAAGTAAATGCTTCTTTGAATAAGGTTAAAATTTTAAACTTAACAGCCACAATTCCACGACTTTAACATTTAGTAATCTACTAAGATTATAGATAGTCTTTAAGACTTTGATTAAAATATATAATTTTATCTTTCAGGTCAATTTTTTCAATAAGTTCTTTGAAGTAAGGAACATGCATACAAAAGACCTTCCCTTTCTTACCGGAAGGTTTAATATTAGACTCGATAAAGAACATATCGCATGTTCCATAGTTGGGCATGCCTATAACTTTTCCGATATTCTCCCCTTGATAATAGCATACACATCCGACGAGGTCATCAAACAGGTATTCCCCTTCCTGCAGGGGGATATCTTCTCTTAGTACATATAGGCTATTTTTGCTTATTTTTTCCGATGCTTCCCTTGTTTCTATATTCTCAAGGTTTAGAATAATCTTATTGCTATTGCCCCTGAATTCTCTAACATAAAATTGTTTTAATATAGAGATACCATTTTCTTTTATATATATATAGAATTTCTTAAATTTCTTAAAAGTGGAATAATCTTTAGCATAATCTATTACAATCATTTCACCCTTAATACCGAAGGGTTTTGTTATCTTACCCACTTCTATTAGGTCATTGATGTTATTAATCTTATTAATCATATATAAAAGAAACTTTTTATGGTATCTCCTTATTCTAAATTTATTTCAAAAATTAATCAAGGATTTCGAGAACGACTCTCTTTCCTGATTTAGTTGCATAAGCACTCAAAATGGTTCTTATGGCTTTTGCTATTCTTCCGTGTTTTCCGATAACTTTCCCGATATCTTCAGATAAAACTTTAAGTTCAAGAATGGTAGATTTTTCTCCACCTACAACATTAAGCTGAACATCCTCAGGATTATCAACAAGAGCTCTTACTATAAATTCAACCAGTTCTTTTTCTTCCATTTTTCTTTCTCCTTTTGATTTTTGAAATAGAATCGATTTTAATTTTTAGAAAAAATCATGCTATTATCTTTCATCATAGCATGACCCACTTTATTTTCAATTCAGAGAAGAGCAACGCTAATCTCATCCTATAAGGTATAACTTTGTTGCTGCTTCTTTCTTGAAAATTAGCTTCTTTCTTCAGAAGAAGTGTTTACTGTTTCTTCTTCACTACTGGAATTCACATCACCACGACCGTATTTAACAGCGTGGATTTTCTTAACTATACCGGCTTTCTTCATCAGTGAATAGACTCTATCAGACGCTCTCGCACCTTTCATATACCAGTCTATCAATCGTTCTTCTTTGATGCTTAGTTTCTCTTCCTGTCCTTTAGCTATAGGGTTATAGAATCCTATTCTTTCGATGGACTGTCCATCTCTTTTCGATCTTGAATCAGCCGCCACTATCCAGTAAAACGGTTTTCTCTTTGTACCGCCTCTTTTAAGTCTTAAGCGAACCAAGGCTTTGTCCTCCTCATTAATTTCTTAATTCTCGATTTATCTAATATATATAAAAAAAATAACTTTGCAAAAATAATCCTAATCTAATAAAATAATCATTACATAGGTAATTTACCACCAAATTTCTTCCGGAGTTTCTTCAGGTCTTCGGTACTCATATCCTCAAAATTCCCGTCGAAGTTTTCCAGAATCTTCTCTAAACCTTTATTCTTACGCATTTTCCGCATCATCTTGTTCATCTTGTCGAATTGTTGTAAAAGCTTATTTACATCCTTAAGTTTAGTCCCGCTTCCTTTAGATACTCTCTTTTTCCTGCTTACATTCATGATTTTGTAATTCTTACGCTCTTTTTGTGTCATAGAGAGTATGATAGCTTCGGACTTGCTAACCTCGTTCCCCTGAAGCTGGTCTAATGGCAAATCCTTACCGAAGGGTAACATCTTGAGTATCTTATCCAAGGAACCCATCCTCTTAACCTGCCTAAGTTGGGACAAGAAGTCATTCAGGTCAAAGTCGAATTTGGCGAGTTTCTTCTGCAACTTCACCAGTTCTTCCTCGTCTGCAGCTTCCACCGCTTTATCTACCAATGTTACCACATCACCCATTCCGAGTATCCTACCCGCTATCCTTTCTGGGTAGAACGGGTCCAGGTCTTCCATCTTCTCGCCAACACCTATGAATTTGATGCTTTTACCGGTGGTCTTCTTTATGGATAGAGCAGCACCACCTCTTGCATCCGAGTCGAATTTGGTAAGGATGACTCCGCTAACACCAAGCCTCTTATCGAACTCACCCGCAACATCTACGACATTCTGTCCTGCCATCGCGTCTGAAACGAAGAGTATTTCATTAGGTTTGGCTATCTTTTTAATATCTTCCAGCTCTTTCATAAGCTCTTCGTCTATTTGCAAACGACCTGCTGTATCAATGATGAGTACATTATAGTTCTCTATATCAGATTTAGTAAGAGCATCTTTAACGATTTGCTGAGCAGATACACCCTTTTCATCGGTATAGAATCCTGCTCCGGCTTGCTTTGCTACAATCTCGAGTTGTTTCTTGGCTGCCGGTCTGTAAATATCTGCACCGACTAGCATGGCACTTTTACCTTCGAATTTTTTCTGAATTCTCTTGGCGAGTTTTCCACAGGTTGTGGTTTTACCGGAACCTTGAAGCCCTACCATCAATATAATGGTCTTTCCGCTAGGCTTCACTTCGAGTGGGACGTTTTCCCCACCCATGATATCGGTAAGCTTATCATTGACGATTTTGATAAACTGCTCTTTAGGAGAAACGCTGTTAAGGACTTTTTCCCCGAGTGCTTCTTCTTTAAGCTCTTTTACCAATTCCTTAACCACTTTATAGTTAACGTCCGCTTCTAACAGGGCAAGTTTTATCTCTCGTATACCTTCTTGTATATTCTTCTCGCTGATTTTATGTTTACCGCTGATCCTCTTCAGCAAACCGTCGAATCTCTTCTGGATATTTTCTAGCACGGTATCTTAACCTCTTTAATCGTAACAGTAGGGTTATATTCGGTTTATCCTTTTTTATGCGTCTAAATCCCTATCTATTTCAATTTATACTGAAATTCACATTAAATTAATATATTCTTATGAATAATAAAAAAAGCTTTTGCTTTGGTCAAATTTAAATGCTGTATTATTTCTATTTTATCATGGTTAATTTATATTACAAAAAATAAAATTTATTATGGGAATTTATTCGATTTTTTCATAGAATAAATTCATTATACCAATTTCATTGCATTCAAATTTTTGAGTATATCTTATATTTTGGTCTTTGTTGGAATTGAATATAATTAAACCATACTATAGAAATGATTTATATTATCTATATCATAGAAAAACCGGCAGAAGTCTTTCCAATTCGGTTTTGGAGATTTGAGTATTACCGGTGACACTCCTCATTATCTCAATGGTGGTTGGATGGATGATGGCTTGGTGGAGTTGCTCCAGGGACAAATCGGGTAGGTCTTTATCCAGATGGGGTTCAGCTATTTCTATGCTACTTTTATAAATTAGGTTGATATGGTTTTCAGCCAGGTATCGCATGCCTGATGGGATGATAGCAGCTTTTAGCTTTGCTTTAGAAGCAGTCCCTGTGACCCGATTTACCACTATTGACCTCCTTATCTCATAATCATGTGATCGTATGTATTGAGGCTTCCCTTCCTTGATTAATGGGATGACCAATCGATTATCCTGTATGTTATGAGACCAGATTAGCGGGACAGCCCCGGAAGGGTCATCCGTGAGTTTGTCTTTATGCTGGTTCCATACTATTGTCCCCGTCTTCACTTTGTAGCCCAAATCCTTAATCGATACCGAACCCTCATACTTCTCGCGAAGTTGCTTATAAGCTTCACTGAATATGACGATACCATTCCTCTCAAAGATAAAATCATCATTGACCGGTTTCTCCTTCCTTAGAACCAGAAGCATGACGGTTTGCTGTGCTTTGTGAAAGATGGTTTCATTCTCTAATAATGATAGATGCTTGATAGTGGAGTGCCTACGTATATACCTTCTCAGAGAGTTAAAGTAAGCCCCGTTATTCATCGATGGTGGTATTACATAGGCGAGGAATCCCCCTTCTTTTAGGTAATCTAGTCCGAGTTTCACAAACATGGCGAAGATGTTGGCTCTTCCGCTAATCACATCCTTATATCTTGCTTTAAGTTCCGGTTCGGGCTTAAATTCAAAGTATGGGGGATTACCTACCACCAGGTCGTAGATGGGTTTTGGTTCACACTTTAATGCATCGTAATGCATAATGTTGGCATTGGTTATGCTTTTAGCAATATCACTGAGTTTAGAGTCTATTTCTATACCATATAAAGAAGGCTTATCGAATATAACCTGGCAGGAAAGAAGGAACTCACCTGTCCCGCAAGCAGGGTCAAGAACCATGGGAGATTTCAGATGAGGAAGGCAGGAGAGTAACGCTTCCCGAACAGTCTTCGGGGTGAAGTACTGTCCCAGTCTCTTTCTATACTCTATCGGTGTACTTTCCATATAGTTGACGCTTTCTGGAGTTAGTTCTCTAGTATTGTTAGACATATCCTTAGAATGATGGTTTATCATTAATCCTGTGGTAAGAGTGCTGTGAGGAATAACACTCTTCTCCCAACCCTGGCTATATCAATATCTTCTAGTTTAAGATTAGTTCCCGGAGTACCAAGCACCTGAATATCGCTAAAATTAACTAATTCAGAAGCAGGCTTATCTTTGGGGTCATTTAAATCTTTGATATATTCAAATGCTGTTTTATGAATTAATCTGACGACGTTTCCAAACTGGTTAATTTTACTAGACCGGGTTAATGTTATTTTAACTTCACCATCATCCTCCCCCCATACAATTTTCTGTGGTTCTACCGATGAAGGTTGTCCATACCCCTTATAAGAGATAATCTTAGGTGTAGTGCCTCCAGTGGTAGATTTGGGATTCGGTGGTACTTCCACCTCCGGCATACCATTGGTGAGGATATCTTGTAATTCATAATAACCTATGTGGTCTTCGTTAAAGTGAATAAGTATCTCGTAAAGTTTATACTCATAAACCTCTTCTCCGGAAGGTTTAACTTCGATGGGTGATGCGTAAGGGTCTCTGATGAACTGGAAGTATATCTTTTCGACGAAGGGTATGGCTTTCCCCTCTATAATGGAAGGGTCGATGTCTTTACGATTGATATCAAGTTCGAGATATTTATTAAGCGGTGTAATAAGGATATTGCTGTTCTCGTCTACGATATCACTTCTCAGCATACCAAGATATACACCTAGATAAGATGCACTCGAGATAGAGGGTTTGCTTGCTTGAGAGAAAGACAAGCTGAGAGGGGAAATTAGGATTAACATTATGATTAAAATCTTGACTCTATATTTTATTTTCATTTTCATCCTCTAAAAAATAGCCTTTTTATAAATATCGTAAAAAAATGAATCGAATACAATAAAATCTTATGATTATTATATCCAGTTTAGATATTGTGTGAATTTTCTTATACTAAAATATATTTGGAAAATTCAACTTATATATTAACTTATTTTAGTAGGGGAAGTCATTTTTAACTAAGTTTATACGAATTTTATTTTTGGAGAAATAATATAATGGAGAAATCAACATATAGAAACAAGGTAGGATTAGCACAAAACCTGAAAGGCGGGGTGATAATGGATGTTGTTACTCCCGAACAGGCAAAGATAGCAGAAGAAGCCGGAGCAGTCTCCGTCATGGCTCTGGAGAGAGTCCCCGCCGATATACGTAAACAAGGCGGGGTCGCCAGAATGAGCAGTGTTAAGCTAATCAAGGAAATAAAGAAAGCTGTATCAATACCAGTTATGGCTAAAGCAAGAATCGGTCACTTCGTCGAGGCGCAAATCCTTCAAGAAATAGGCATAGACTATATCGATGAAAGTGAAGTACTCACACCAGCCGATGAAGAACATCATGTATATAAACACGACTTCGATGTACCTTTCGTATGTGGGGCTAGAGACTTAGGCGAAGCATTAAGGCGTATCGGCGAAGGTGCCGCTATGATTAGAACAAAAGGTGAGGCTGGTACAGGTAACATCGTAGAAGCCGTAAGACATATGAGGGCTATGATGGACGAAATCAGAAAGCTATCATCAATGTCCAAGGATGAATTGATGAGAGAATCAAAGCTACTATCCGCCCCATATGAAATCGTGTTCGAGATTGCCCAAACCGGTAAACTCCCAGTGGTGAACTTCTCCGCTGGTGGCGTGGCTACTCCGGCTGATGCCGCCCTGATGATGCAACTCGGTGCTGATGGTGTGTTTGTAGGATCGGGCATCTTCAAATCCGACAACCCGCGGATAATGGCAAAAGCTATCGTAGAAGCAACCACACATTACAATAATCCCGAAATCCTAGTTAATGTATCAGAGGATGTAAGTATGGTCAAAGCAATGCCCGGATTAGAGATGGGGACACTATCCGAAAAAGAACAACTCGCAAGAAGGGGCTGGTAAACGATTATACATGTCAATAATACAGATAGGCATTCTTGCTCTTCAAGGAGACTTCAAAGAACATAAGCAAGCATTAACCAATCTCGGTATCGATAATATCGAGGTTAGACTCCCAAAAGACCTTATCCATATCCAAGGGCTTATACTACCCGGCGGTGAAAGCACAACCATACTAAAACTGATGCAAATGTATAAACTATATGATATGCTAAAAAGTATGGGCAAAAACGGTTTTCCTATGTACGGTACATGTGCAGGTACCATCGTCCTTTCCCGTAAATCAAACCTGTTGAAGGTTGACCCCTTGGGGCTTATCGATATTGGTGTAGAGCGTAACGCTTATGGTAGCCAGAAGTTCAGCTTCGAGGAACATATATACTTCGATAAGATGCAGGTTAATGTCCCCGGCATATTCATCCGCGCACCCCGTATAACTGAAGTAGGCGATGGAGTAGAGGTTCTCGCAAGAACTGAAGCCGGCGACCCAGTCATCGCACAAGATGGTAACATACTCGTATCGACTTTCCATCCGGAGCTTTCAGAGTCTTTGGATGTTCATAGGTATTTCGTGGAAAAGCTTGTTGAATTGAGTTAGCAGGTTTCACATAGTTAACTTTTTAAATGTGAGCCTATGCTACTCATCATGCTTTCTGTGTCATTACTTAACACTGTTGTTTTTAGTTTAAACTTCATAGCAAGATAGAAAATCAAAAATACCAAGGCTAATATCACATAATATATAGTTAGACTGATACCTTGCGCCTGCGGACTGAGTATTATTACTGTGTTCGCTGTAAGACTGCCATGCATAAGGGTAGCAAAGAGTAAGCTTTTAGTATAATCATATACTTTAACCATTATCACTCTAAAAATGGGAAGAACTAGGAAATAGAAACTAAAAGGACCTATAAACAAATCAAAAGATAATGAACCGGTAGGGTCTCCACTTGCCCAGATAGTCGGCATTAAGTGCCATATTCCCCATATAAAACCGACAATAAGACCGGTAGACAGAGAACCATACCTTTCCCTTAACTTGGGTGTTACATATCCTGTCCAGCCAATCTCCTCAAAGATGGTAGAGAAGCCCAATCCTAATCCTGTTAATAAAATGACCAGCTTGCTATCCGAAGTGACAATCTGGGGAAGAAACTCCGGTGATATCGCAGAAAACACCGATAGTATAGCTATTACAAAGACGGGAACCATCAATATTGCTAAACCGTACCATCTAATATTAAACTTCCATCTCAGAAGACTGGACCATAGATTACGAAAGCCTTTCTTACCATCTACGATAGCAGTCATGATGATACCGGCGATACTTGGTCCGAAAAGAAACGGCATCATTATGATAGGACCTAGCTCATTGTATAGCCTATCGAATTGGATGCTGGAAGCAGGTACCCCGGTAGAAAAGACTATAGCTAATACTATAATATTACCCCATGATATGATGAATGTTAATAAGAAAAAGAAAATCACCTGGTATTTTTTTATTATGTTTTTTATTTTCATAAATCATTCTCCTAAAAATAATTTGACTTATAATTGTATACTAAATATTCTTAATGAATGAATATATATTTATTCATTCATTTATATATAAAAAAAAGCGTTTTGTAAGACATATTTGTAATTATTCTAATTAATCTTTTTAGGGGACATCCTTTAATCCTTTCATGATAAACTCTGCTATATATTCCATAATCTTAGGAAAATATTTCAATCCGATCTCTTCTTTGTGTTGATCGATATTTACCAGAGCACTGAAGATGGCCATAATCATTTCCGTATCGATATCGTTTCTGATTTTGCCGTCCACTTGCCACTTTCTCACTACCTTTAAAAAAGCATCGTATAAAAAATCAACCTTATCTAGTCCGTTTTCCTCACGATAATTCTGTTCGATTTTATTGAAAACATCTCTATTATACCATTCTCTTAATATGGGATTCTCGCTCATACCTTTGAAATTCAGATACATCATTTCCTGCATAACTTTCATAGGTTCATCATCAAGGTTTACAGCTTCCATAATACTTTTTTTTAACCTGGCATTCTCTTCCAGAAAGATGTCCATAAACAATTTATCTTTTGATGGATAATAAAGGTAAAACGTACCTGTTGCGATGTGTGCTTCTTTTGTAATCGCTGACACATTGGTATCTTTGAACCCGTGATTATGGAATAATTCTCTGGCTTTTTCCTTGATTGCAGTTTTTTTATCATTACTCAAGATATTCCTCCTAAGTTTTATTCAACTCCATACCTTTATGAAAAATGGTTAGGTTTCTTATAGTTTGAATAAGGCAATATAGATAATGAATGAATATTTTTTTACTCATTCATAATTAAATATAATACATATATTATGTTTATCAAAATTCTTTTGGCTTTTTTTATTCTTATTTATCTGTGTAGAATTTGGTAGGTTGCTTAAGCGTATCATTTCTTTTTGAATACGACAAAGAAAGAATCGTCTTTCTCAAACTCCGAGTAATGTTTGAATTCCAGTGCTGTGAAATAATCCTTATATGTCTTTCGTAATGTTTTTTCCGTATAGTAAACGAATTGCAGTCCGTCATGCTTTTCCACTTTTTCACCATACCAGAAAGAATGAAACAGGAGACCGTTTTTCGTAAGTACTTTGTGCTGATTCTCAAATGATAGCTTTAACTCATTTCTGGTAAGATGATGCAGGACTTTGTTTGAGTAGATGCAGTCAAAATCTCTGTCTATATTCATCTTTACTGCATCGATCTTCTGTAAGCTGGCGTTTGGGTGCTTCTTTCTGTATAGATCAATGAATACTTGTGATTTGTCTGAACCTGTAACCTTATAGTGTTTGCTTAGCATGTCAAAGTCTTTACCGGGTCCCATACCCAATTCCAATAATGTTGACTCTTCTTCAAGATGTTTCTTTAACTCATCGATTTGCCACCTGCCGTCGTATTCCTTTGACATATTGATATACATATCCACATTCTTCTTATCATCGTAGAAATCCAATACTATCCTCCATTCATCTACCATTTCAAAGACAAAGCATATCCCATTCCTAGACCCTTCCATCCTCTATCTATAGCGAGTATTGAATAAGGAGTGAATGAGAGCAGGAGTGAATCATCGTCATCAGGTTTGATAAAGTCTTCCGGCTTCGGTGGTTTAAGGTTAAGTCCAATAGCAAGCTCAATCCCACCCATGATTAGAAATGGTGCTGATATGAATAAACCGGTCATACCGTGAAGCTGGTTAACTAAGTTGTAAGTAGAAAGAAGGATTATGGATGTTGTTAACACTCCCCCTCCAATGGTTAGATTTAGTATTCCATTGTATATATCCCATTTCTTTGTATTATTATATATATTATCTAGCATATCCCAATCTATTTGGTTTCCTAATCTAGCGTTATTAATGATATATTTGTATATTCTTAAGTTATAAAGGTAGGCTGTAGTAGAAGCCGTTGCGGAACATAAATAAAGGATATCACCAGTAATAAAAAGCAATTCATAAATCGGAACTGATGTCTCAAGTGTAATAAGAGATTGAATTGAGTAAAATGTCAGTATACCACCGACAGCATAAGTCGGCACAGAGTATAACGCTATTGACCATGCGTATCCATTCCGTAAATCGCTTAGCTTATCCAATGCAAAATCATTTATCACTTCTTCCTGAAAATAAATGAAAGTGTAGCAATTATCATCATTATCCACAACTTCATCAATACAATCATCCTGAGCAAAGAGTGGGGAATTAAAGACCAAAAGCAATATCAATACAATTAAAATGATTATTTGTTTTTTACCAACCATACATCTTCCTCCAGTTAAGTAACAAATATATCAAAGTAAAGAATATATAAAAACTATCCCATTATAACAAATTAACCAGTTTTTACAGTGTAACGTTCACATAGTAATATTGACTGAGACTACTCCAATAGTTATATTTTAAATGGTTAGGAAATGACTCTTGGGAGTTATCATTTATGAATGAT
>CAYUUC010000014.1:29608-29748 GCA_964447635.1 uncultured Spirochaetia bacterium | reverse complement strand
GGGATTTAGGGGGTCGGGTTTAGAAATTCCACAACATTTAACTAAAGAGCGAAATAATATTTTTATTGACACCAAACCATAAACGGAGGACTTACCACTAAACCATGAACAACAGATACAACGGCAACTCGTTTGATGCC
>CAYUUC010000014.1:0-29508 GCA_964447635.1 uncultured Spirochaetia bacterium | reverse complement strand
AGCAACTCGTTTGATGCCAGCAACTCGTTTGATGCCAGCAACTCGTTTGATGCCAGCAACTCGTTTGATGCCATTGTAGTGGGGGGTGGACACGCAGCGATAGAAGCGGCTCTCATCCTGCCAAAGATGGGATACAAAACGGCATGCATAACCACAGACCCCAACACCATAGGCAGGATGTCCTGCAACCCATCCATAGGCGGATTGGCCAAGGGACACATCGTCCGTGAAGTAGACGCTCTCGGGGGTGAGATGGGTAAGTGCATCGACCGCACCGGGATACAGTTCCGCATGCTGAATACAAGCAAGGGTCCCGCCGTATGGGCACCACGAGCACAAGCAGACAAGTTCCTCTACCAGAAGTATATGCAGAACAAACTGGAGAACACACCCGGACTCATCGTCATCAAAGGCACTGTGGGCGACATCCTAACCGAGGATGGCAAGTGTATTGGCGTAGAAACGGAAGATGGCAGGCAATACCTGGCTGATGTGGTCATCCTCACCACTGGCACCTTCCTAGGTGGTATCATGCACATAGGTTTTGAGCAGTTCGATGGTGGAAGGATGGGTGAAGCACCTGCAAAGACTCTCACTCAGTCGCTTATCCGTCTCGGCTTCGATGTAGGCAGGCTCAAGACTGGTACACCTGCCCGTGTATCGGCTAAGTCCATCGACTACTCCAAAGTTGAAGCTCAAGAGCCTTGCCGGTATCGTTTCGCCTTCTCTCACTTCTCCAACTTCCTTCCGGAGGACAAGGTAGCATGCCACATCCTCTACACGCATGAAGGGACGCACGATGTCATCCGGTCGGGGCTGGATGAGTCGCCACTGTTCACCGGTAAGATAAAGGGGACTGGTCCCCGCTATTGTCCATCCATCGAGGATAAGGTCGTCCGCTTTCCGCATAAAGACAGGCATCAGCTATTCTTAGAGCCGGAGGGTCTGGCCAGTGATTCTGTTTACATCAATGGCTTTTCTACATCGCTTGGGAAGGACATCCAGCTTAAGATGCTTCACTCATTGCCGGGTTTGGAGCATGCGGAGATACTCAATTATGGCTATGCTGTGGAGTATGACTTCATCAACCCGGTTCAACTTAAGAACACACTGGAGTCACACTGCATCGAGAACCTCTACTTCGCCGGTCAGGTCAACGGGACGAGTGGTTACGAGGAGGCGGCAGGACAGGGTCTCATTGCAGGCATCAATGCAGGTCTCAAGCTGAGAGGGGATGAGCCCTTTGTGCTTGATAGGACGGAGAGCTATATTGGAGTACTCATTGATGACTTGGTGACAAAGGGTGTAGACGAACCTTACCGCATGTTCACCAGCAGGGCGGAGTATAGGCTCAACCTCCGCTACGATAACTCTGATGAGAGGCTGATGCACAATGCCCGTCGATTCGGCATCCTCTCTGATGAAGAGTATAAGCCGTTTCAAGACAAGTTCAAACGCATCTATCATGGTATAGACTTGATTAAAAGCACATCATTGGGGAAGGAGAACAGCGAAGGCTCAATGGTCATAAGGAGCGGTAAACTGAAGCAGGGCGACCCGCTGGAGAAGTATCTCAAGATGCCCCGCACCCGTATAGAAGACCTGTTCGAAATTGTACCGGAGCTATCCGAATTGAGCGAGGAAGAGCTTAAGCAGGTCGACATCCAGATACGATACGAAGGATACATCAAGCGTCAGAACGAGCTTATCGGTCAGTTCCGCAAGCTGGAGAAGATGAAGATACCGCCACACTTCGATTATGACACTGTGGAGGGTTTACTCACCGAAGCCAGGCAGAAGCTTAAGAAGGTGATGCCCGAATCACTTGGTCAGGCTTCCCGAATCTCAGGAGTGAATCCCAGCGACATATCGATACTGATGGTTCACTTGAAGCGTATCAGGTCAGCTGTCTAATCATCGGAAACGGGGACAAGCTTCATATCCAGGAAGTGTATCTGCCCGGTAACACTATCATAGAAGAGGGTTTCCCCATCATACATGCTCATCATACCGCCGATGAAAGTCAACTCGTTTTCGTTAACCGGGTTTAAAGGTATGGTCACGGTAGGCGACATTGAAGGAGCACCATTGAACACTGGATGGATGAACTCGACCACCTTCATCATCAGGATGTTATCTTCAATCTCTAACTCAACTCTAGCCATAAGCTCATCACCAAGCATCATCTCGTAACTGCCGATAAAGTTCTTCCAATAATCGGGTATTTCCTCCGGCGGGTTCAGCTTATACATGTTTACGAACATCACATTCATCATATTGGATTGGACGAACTCTTCCCCGACAACACTATCTGACTGGTTAATCCCACGCTTTACGGTGAGGTGTTCTTCCAGGAAGTACTTGAAAGTCAGTTCGAATCTGTCAGACATACCGAAGAAATCCATAATTGAGTTTCTGGGGATGAATGTCCTTTTATCGATAGGGTTCAGGTTGAATATGATAGGTATTGGGATTGATTCGGTATTTTCCATGCGGAATTCGAGTTTGCCGTTTTTCTTATATATCCTTCCACCCATTCCGCCCATGTTGAACTTGCCGGTGTATCTTTCTAGTAAGGATGTATCAATCTGTTTATAATCTATATATGTATATTCCTTTTTCTTCTCATCTTCGTTTTTGATACCGTATTTAGCCTCTATAGCATTCCGGAATGTATTAGATGCGATACTCCCCGAAGATGCCATCATAAAGCCATTGGAAAGCATAACAAAGCCTAAGCCCTTTTCAGGCTTAATACCGATATATGAAGCATATCCGGTAAGGCTTCCCATATAGTAAGCGGTGGTTCCACGTTTCTCATCTTCACCCAACAGCCAGCCGAGACCGGTCTTCCTCGGGTCTTGATTTGTGGAGTATTCATCTTTCAGCATCATATCCAGGGTATCTTTGCTAATCACGGTCTGACTTTCTTCATTGTCTGAATAAACCCTCAGCATAGCCACGGCGAATCTGGACATGTCTTCTAGTGTAATATATACATTGTTCGCTGGCAGGTCATGGAAGTCGGTCTGGGTGACTTCGACCTGCTCACCATCTACTTCATAATAGCCATTTACCAGTCTATCCGCCATCTCAGGCTTGAACTGATAGGTGGTGTTCTTCATGCCGAGTGGAAGGAAGACCTCTTCTTCCATGTATTGAGCGAAGTCCTCGCCGGTTACTTTTTCTATAACAATCCCCAACAGGTTCAGTCCGATTTGACTCTCATTAAACTTGTAGTCAATGGGGAAAGCGAGGTATTGTTTGGAGAGTTTCCTCAGAAGCTCATCATAGGTAGGCTTCTTTTCATCTTCCATGGTGAAACCCGCCTGGAAGTATATATCACGAGGTAGTCCGGACCGATAGTTCATGATATGCCGTAAGGTGATGTCGTTTTCGGTGGTGTCGTATCGGCTATTAATGGAGAATTCAGGCAGGTACTGCTTAAGAGGTGCATCGATGTCGAGTTTCCCTTCCTGATACAGCTTCATGATGGCGGTTTGAACAAATAGTCCCGCCATAGAGCCTGCCTTGAAGATGCTTTCCTTGGATACTGGTGTATTCTCTTCTCTGTCGGTCACTCCAAAGCCATTGCTCCATATAGGTCCACCTTCATCGAGGATAGCCACTGATATTGCGGGGATGTTCTCCTCTTCGATTTCCTTTTCTATCTGGTATGTAAGGTAATCGATGGTGTATGTGTAATCGCCTGTTACGATGCCTTCCGGTTTGGTCGGCTCTTTACTACAAGTCACAATTGCTGTAGCTATTATTAAGACTAAAATTAAAATTCTATTTATTCTCATGAGTTCTCCTATTCTATTATTATTATCAAGCTAACAATAAAAAGTTGATTTCTTGTTAAAAATATTAATGAAATTGGTCGGATTATACTAACTTTCTTTAACACCCATTATTACAAATTAAATATATTAATGCTATATTTTAAAGATAGACCTGGTTAGAATTTGCTAATAAATCAGAAATTTGAATAAAATGAAAAGGATAACCGAGCGGTAGAGCACAGTATGGAGGTATTATCAATTCTGAGGAAGTATTATGATTAGCTTTGTGATGCCTGCTATTGTTGGTTTAGGCACTTTTTTTTAAGAAAGTCTTGACTGTTTTGTTAGATTTTCATATATTTTTATTTGACCGTAAAAATTATATAGTCATATAGATATAGATAGGGGGGTTTCATGCCTAAGGGTTTTACTGATGGGGAGAAAGAGGATATAAGGATGGCACTTATTGAAAAGGGTAAGGAGCTATTCGGGAAGTATGGCATCAGGAAAACCAGTATAACTGACCTAACCGATGCTGTAGGGATTGCTAAGGGGTCTTTCTATATATTTTACAATTCCAAAGAGGAACTGTTTTTCCACATCTTGAAGAAGACCGAGAAAGAGATTCACGGTGAGATTCTTCATAATCTATTGGACATCGATAATCTGACTGTGGAAAAGGTAAAGGTATTCTTCAAAGACTTATACTTCAATGTAGAAAGCAACTCATTTCTCAAAAGGATTATGGACAAGGATGAAGTGAACCATCTATGGCGTAAGTTACCGGCTAGTATGAAAGAGGAGAATCTTACCGTCGATATTGACACGGCTGGAAACTTAATACAGGCATTAGAGCAGAGAGGTTTTACCATAAACGAGGATAAGTCAATAGTAGCGGGAATACTAAGGACGATATTCTTGATTATGCTTCACAAAGAGGAAATCGGTGAAAGCATTTACCCAAAAGTCATTAATAAGCTAATAGACATTGTTTTAGAGAGTCTAATTAAGGAAAAATATTAAATTTGGCTAATTATTTCTGAAATTTATCTTAAATATTAAAGGAGTTACATATGAATACTAATCGGGAAGGACCGGTTATTCAGACTGAAAACCTGACCAAGTATTACGGGAAGAATAGGGGCATCGAAGATGTCAACCTGAAAGTCATGGCGGGTGAAATCTTCGGCTTTATCGGACCGAACGGTGCTGGTAAATCGACCACCATCCGAACTCTGCTAAGCCTTATCTATCCAACATCAGGGGTTGCCAGCATCTTTGGAATGGACATCGTCAGACATGCTAAGGACATAAAAAGGCAAGTCGGGTTCATGCCGTCAGAGGTTAACTACTACGAAGGGATGAATACGGGGGAGTTGCTGAAATACTCCGCTTCATTCTACGGAAAGGACTGTTCAGAAAGGATAAACGAGCTGGCGGATATCTTTGATGTTGACCTCAAGAAAGAGATATTCGACCTGTCAATGGGCAACAAGAAGAAAGTATCCATCCTGCAGAGCCTTATTCACCAACCGAAGCTGTTGATACTGGATGAGCCTACCAGTGGGTTAGACCCGCTTATGCAGTCCCGCTTCTTCGATGTGCTTAGGGAAGAGAATAGTAAAGGCACCACCATCTTCTTCTCATCGCACATCCTAAGCGAGGTTCAGAAGCTATGTAAGCGAGTAGCCATCATTAAGGATGGGAGCATAGTTCAGGTGGAGGACATCGATACTTTGCGTCAGAAACAGCTTAAGAAAGTAGCCCTCACCTTATCGTCCGGAATTAATGAGGATGAGTTTAGTGGTTTATCCGGTGTGAGTGATGTATACAAGCGGAACAGCACGATTTACTTCCTATATGCTGGCAAGATAAATCGATTACTGGAGGTGCTTATCGAGAAGGATATACAGAACCTGACCATCGAAGAACCAGATCTGGAAGAGATTTTCATGCATTACTACACCAACTAATAGGAGAAAATATGAAACATATATACTTAAAAGAGTTAAGACGCAATTTCAAAAGCTGGGTTATTTGGACAGTTGCTTTATCCATCATCATAACCGTCGGGATGATTTTCTATCCTATCTTTATGGAGGGCAACCTCATATCAGAGATGAGGGCTCTGTTTGAGACGCCGATTATGAATACACTCTTAGCGGGTTTCGGTGCTGATATTGCTACTTTCAGTGACTTGCTTGGTTTTTATGTAACATATGGTGCTATCTATAATACCTTACTGGGTGCGGTCTACAGCATCCTCCTCGCTTCCAATATCGTATCCAAAGAGGAGAACAACAAGACAGCCGAGTTCCTCCTCTCCAAGCCGGTTACTCGTAACGAGGTTTACTCTGGAAAGCTGTTTGCTTACTTTACTTTTCTGATAGCGATAAACATCGTCCTGTTTTTCGTTGGGATAGTGAATTTCGAGATATTCAAGACAGATAACTCCCTCAAGGTAAGGGTTGGCGAAGATGTGAAGACGGAGATTGTCTCTGCTATGGAGAAACACCCGCAGGTATATAAGGATATCTTCGTTATAAAAGAATCCATGATACTCAACGCTATGATATCCAAATTAGAGAGGCAAGCCGATCCAATAGACCCGCAAACACTGGATGAATTGGGGATAGAAGCGGGAACAATAAGCCAGATGCTCAAAGACTTAAAGGAGGCACAATCCATATCAGATTTCTACGAAAATGTAAAGTCAGAACCGGAAAAGTATATGAAGATGATGAACATGACCGGTATAAGCAAGGAGCAGTTTCTAAAACTGATTGAGCAACAGGAAAGGCAGTTCTATGGCTACCTGGAGGAAGTGAAGACCAATCCTAAAACCTTTATTGAACTTTTCAAAACATCGACCCAGGCTTTCATGCGTCAATTGAAAGGTAAGCCTGAACTTATCGATGAGTTTATCACTCGATATGAGCTGAATTCGGATATCGAGCATCGTGTTTTCGTTTACTATGAGGTGGATAAGTATATGGTGATATCGGTTTACTCGCTCCTAGTCATGCTTACATTCGGTGCTATCGGTCTTTTTATATCGCTACTGGTTAAACGTGGGAAGTCAATATGGACAATAGCGATAGGAATCACTCTTGGTGCGTATTTCATCAATGTGATATCGAATATGACCAAGGAAGCGGACTTCATAGGTTATATAAGCCCGTTCAAGTTCTCTGATACGAATGTCATAGTTACAGATTATGGCTTTGATTGGTGGCGTCTGCTATACTTTATTGGTTTAAGTGCTGTTCTATTAATCATTTCTGCAATTATCTACAGGCGAAAAGATATTTTAATCTAAATTATATAATTAGCCATATTACTAAAATTCTATAATAAAAATTTTTTTCTTATGTATGAATTTTTAGTTGATATTGTTTTGAGATATTATTATTCTTATTAGTAATGTTATATTGATATTACTTTGATTATAGTAATAATTACTATTATTGTTATAACTTAATTACAAATATAAAAGGAGATTTAGATGAAAAAGAAAAGACGATCAATGCCATTAATTGGTGATGAATTCCCCGAATTAACCGTTCAGACAACACATGGTAAGATTGAACTACCACGAAGATACCGTGGTAAATGGTTCATCCTGTTTAGCCATCCTGGAGACTTTACACCGGTTTGTACTACCGAATTCCACGCATTCCAGTCTCGATACGATGATTTCAAGAAGCTGGACTGCGAACTCATCGGACTGAGTGTAGACCAGGTCTTCTCGCATATCAAATGGGTGCAGTGGATAAAGGAAAACCTGGACAGCGAAATCAAATTCCCGGTCATAGCGGATGATTTGGGAAAGGTTTCCTATAAACTCGGTCTCATCCACCCGAATAAGGGGGCGAACACCGTTAGAGCCGTCTTTATAATCGATCCTGACGGTATCATCCGTGCTATCCTTTATTACCCGCAGGAATTGGGACGCAACATTGGTGAGATTCTACGGATGGTATCGGCTATGCAATTATCAGACAGGGAAAAGGTAGCGATGCCTGCTAATTGGCCTGAGAACGAGCTTATCAACAAGAAGGTCATCATACCCCCGGCTAAGGACAAGGAAACAGCGGACAAACGTCTTAAAGACTATGACGGATACGATTGGTGGTTCTGCTACAAAGAGATTAAATAGGTCTCATCCGCATAGATGCTTGTTGGTAAACCGATATAGCCTAAACCCGTCCTCATAAACGGTTCATATACTCATCCCATGCCAACTCACGATATCGTTTAGCTGTATCAGCAGGATTATCACTCTGGATGATGCCCCTACCAACGATGATACAGTCCGCCCCACCCCGTATAGCCATGTCAGGCGTGATATAGGTTTGTCCGATAGCGTCTGACTTACTCTCCAGCTTAACTCCCGGCATCAACAGAAGGAAGTTCGGAGGTATCTTGTTTCTGAAACGCCTTATATCATGCTCATCCCTGCCATGTCCGATGAAGCCGGAGACCACCCCTTCATTTGCTTTCCCTATCTCAATCACTTTTCTGGTGTAGCTTTCCGTGATGAGGTTGTCCTTAGCAGACATACGGGCGAGTAGGAAGGAGCTTCTGCCTTCTATGTTGCCGAAGAGCCCATCCAGTATTGACTCACCTGCTATCATGTGTACTGTAACGAAATCCGCCCAATCCGCTATCCGGTAGACACCACCCTGATACTGCATCCTTACAGTGTTTCCGATGTCGGCGAACTTCCTGTCCTCGAACAGGAGAAAGTCATACTTCAAAGAATAGCTTTTCAGTTTTGGTATGAAGTCGGTGGGGAAATCTCGGATGATGTCGATATGCGTCTTCAGCATTACTATCTCGCTAGCAACCTTATCCAGTATCTCAAAGAAGGTTTCATCATCTTCCACATCCAGTGAGAGGATTAGGTTGGACTTCTTCTCTTTCATCTTATCGTAGAGCTTTTTGGTAGATGTATTTTTCATCTCTGCTTCTTTCGGTCGGTCCCGGTCGACCTTAAGGGATTCGATGAAGGTGAATATCTCTTTCTCCTTATCCTCGGAGAGTTTACCATGTTTGACCAGCGTTTTGGTAATGTCATCTAGGTTAAGTAGCTTATGAAGGCGATAACCCCTCTCCTCAATGGATACACCTCCATCAGCGCTTCTATCAACCAACACCACCACATCCTTGATGCGTAAACCGTCGTTCTCCAGAGCCACAGCGTTCTCGATGATGCTTTCCCCGGTGGTGATTAGGTCTTCCAGGACGAGACAGGTCGCTCCTTCCTCGAATCTGCCTACTATAGAGCCTTTCAACCCATAAGCCTTGTCCTCCTTACGCTTATAGACCAAGGGTTTTCCTAACTGTGGCGAGATTAGAGATGCGATGGGCAATGCTGTATAAGGCACTCCGGTAATCACATCGAAGTCGAGTTTACCGATTATCTCATCTACAAGAAGATTGGTCAATCCACGCATGATGTCCGGATAGGATACGATGTCCCGTAGGTTAATGTAGAAAGGCGATACGATACCGCTTTTCAGAGTAAAGCTACCGAACTTCAAAGCATCAATCTCTTTTAAACTTAATATGAATTCTTCTTTAGTCATGTTCTATTTCCTTTCCTAAATGCTTATTTATGATTTCGCCTTTGTGATAAACGATATCACCATTGACCATGGTTAGATAGACCTTGCCACGCACTTCCATCCCATGATATGGCGAGTAGCGAGCTTTGGAATGGAAGGTGGGAGAATGAACCCGATATCGCTTATCAGTATCGATAACCGTAATGTCGGCATGGTTACCGATTATAAGGCTACCCCGCTCCTTGATATGGAATACCTTTGCAGTCTTCTCTGCGATTAACTTGGTGAGCCGGTCATAAGCAAGCCTACCCTTCGTGTATTCGTTTACCAAAAGTGGCAACGATGTCTCTAAGCCGGGAAAGCCCGACGGGGCATCGAAGTAAAGCTTGTCCTTCTCCTCAAGTGTATGTGGGGCGTGGTCAGAACCAATCGTATCCACTGTCCCATCGATAACTCCTTCCCATAGAGCTTTGTTGTCATCGATAGTCCGGAGTGGCGGATTGACCTTGCCATGGTTGCCAACCTTCTCCAGAACTGCTTCATTTAGTAAGAGGTGATGCGGGGTTACCTCACAGTAGACCTTGACCCCATGTTCCTTTCTGTAAAGGCGTATAAGGTCTAACTCCTCGGAAGTGCTTACATGAACGATGTATAACTCGTTGCCTACCTTTCTGGCTAGCTTAAGGACAAGCTCAGTCCCTCTTATCGCACAAGACCTATCCCTAATCTTGTTGTGATAGACGGGTGAGTTGTATTCATCACCGCTATACTTTTGCTTATACTTATCTATAAGGTCTCCCAGCTCGGTGTGGACTAGGATGGGTTTGCTATATTGCTTACCCAATCGGAATACATCGATGATGCTATCCTCATCGGTTAGGTATTCGTTTGAGCTGGAAGCGGTCAGGAAGAGTTTAATACCTGCTATACTTTTCCCAACCGTGGTTAAGGCATGCTCTAAATTGGATAAATTGCCTTTAACCGCTCCTAAATGGTATCCATGGTTTACAAAGGATGCTTTCGCCTTTTCCTTCTTTAGACTAAGGTTATCCATGTTTATTGTTGGAGGGATGGTGTTTGGCATATCGATGATGGTAGTGACTCCCCCACAAGCCGATGCACGGCTGGCACTCGACCAATCCTCTTTGTAAGACTGGTTCAAGTCTCTTACATGAACATGAGGGTCTATCATACCGGGTAAGACAAGTTTTCCATCCAAGTCTATCTTCTTATCGAAGTTCACCGGCTCATTCCCGATATAGCCTATCCTGTCATCGGTTATCAGTATATTGCTTATGCTTTTATCGATTTTGCATCTCTCCAGGAGTAATCTCATTGGTTAATCCTTTTAGATTTGTGAAATTTACTATAATAAAATAATACAGTCTGATGGATTTTGAAAACCTCGAGAAGAAATGAAAAAAATATGAATTTATTAAATTAATTAATTTACTTGGTTTATAATTTGGATTAATTTTAGAACTGAATATTTTGATAAAAATAAGTGTTATTAAAATTATGGAGTGACATATTATGGAAAAAAATGATAAAGCAGAAGAACAGAATAAAAAGAAGGATAAAAAGAAAAGGAAAAAGAGCTCCTTCCTGATTAAACTAATAGCTATTATTATACTTATAGGTGTGATTATCCTCCTAATCGAGTTTAATACTGATTTCAGCTTCTTATCAATCTTTGGAGGAGAAGGAGAAACAGAAGAAACCGACGCAGATAATGAAAATGACCAGCAAACCGAAATCGAGGCTATAACATTGAAATACGAAGAAGGCGAAGAAACCTTATACCTGGGTGGTGAAAAGCTGAATATGAATGATTGGAGAGCTGACCTAAAAGAAAAACTCAAAGACTTGGTTGAAGATAAAAACCTAAAAATCGTTAATGTGGATGAGAAGAATTTTCCAAAAAGCTGGTTCGATGATATTAAAGACTTAGAAATTGAATTAGGAATAACCATTCAGGAAATAAAACCATAAATTTTAGTCAATCGGGAGTTTATGAAACAATCGAAAAAAAGAAATATTAAACCATCACAATTTTTTACTTTTATATTGATAGTTATTATCGGGGTTGCAGTAATCTTAATCATGCTTTCGGGAGGCCATGTAACTGTGTATCGAAATCCTGACAATGGTAAAGCAGTGTCCCGACCGATTCAAGATAAGATTAACCAAATCTATGCTCAGGATAACATCAAATCACAGTACCAAACACTTGAACAGACCAAACAGGAGTTTGTAAGCAATAGAGGTAATATACCCCAGCCAATTATAGAAACGGAAAACCAGTTGATAAGGGAAATGGTAGCCGATATCGATAAAACTACCCGTAAAACACAGACTGACCCCATAGACACCTTACCGGACTTCCAGGAGCTGATTAACCTATACGAACAACTCCCCCAACTCCCTATCGCAGACTCCATGGAAGATTTAAAACAGACATACTCCAAAGAGCTTAACTCTGGCGAGAAAGACCTTATCCAGGAATACATCAGCCAATACAACAACTATTACCCGATATACGACTATTTCAACGATGATGCTAAAGAAATCATAGATACAATTGCCAAAAAGCTTGGTTATCGAGGGATAGAAGGATGGGAACAGAGCAGGCAGGAACTGATTGCAAATGGTGTTCGCCTGGTAGAATACCTAAAGGCAAGACATCAGATAGCTACAGAGACCGACGACCTCCTCTGGGCTTACGATATAGCGAAAGAAACCATACCATTATACTCTGAAATTCCTTTTAACGACAAACTACCTAATATCGAAGCTGAACTTATGCAATCCATCAGTCGAATCAAGTATATATGGCAGGAATACAGCGAGGATAAGAACAGGATAATAGAAAAGATAAAGGATGCCCAGGAGATATATGAATCTATCAATCTAAGCATAGAAAGCAGAATAGATAGGCTTGAAGAAAAACTAAAAGAAGCAGACTCGATTAAAAGAAGCTTCAGCCTTAAAAAAAGGATAATACGATTCCAAAATGACCTCGTCTCCAATTACTATGACGATTTCGAAAATGGAATCGCCAGCATGCTTAACCAATATGTGACCAGTCATGGATTCCAAAATATAATCAATGAAAAATCAGTTAAACAATTGAAAGATACCTTCCAGAATTATCTGAAGAAAGATTTCGTTATGAAATTCCATATCACGGCTAAAGTAACAATGATAAACGAAGCCATGACATACCTGAAGACCCTCTCCGATTACGATAGATTCCAGGTTACCGTCAATAGCTTAACTGTGGATAAGGATTTAGGTAAAATGTCTGTATCGATAGTAACTTATCCAAGCACGAAAGACTATGATGGCAGTAAAATCCGTAGTTATAACCAAACAGAAGCAATACAACCCGTGAAGAAAGACGGTAGCTTCGTATATGAATATAATAATGTGTTAGAATTCCCTTATGATGCGGGTGAACAGATAATCATTATGTTAGATTCCGATGAAGAGGGCTTGAAGTATGTATCCAGCAATAATACAGCATATCCAGAAGATAAGCGTGGTTACCACTTCCAGGTATTTAGCGAAATGGGCTTCGACTATCACAACATGAAGATAGACTTCAACACCACTGACATCCCCGATTACCCAATATTCTTCGGCAAACTCTTCTCATAAAGGCAGGTCTAGGAATGATTGGAACAGCATACTATCCCGAACATTGGGAACAATCCCGAATTGTTACTGATATTAAGTTAATGGCTGATAGCGGCATAGAGATAGTCCGGGTAGGCGAGTTCATGTGGGACAGGCTGGAAGCGAGGGAAAATCATTTCGACTTCTCCATACTGGATAAGACTTTCGATGCTTGCCAAAAGCATGGCTTATACATCATATTAGGCACACCATCTGCTACTCCTCCAGCCTGGCTTGCCAGGAAGCATCCCTCAATCCATCAAAAGGACATCTACGGCAACATCAGGCATTTCACAAGCCGTCGACACTACTGCTACAACAGCGAGACATATAAACGATATGTTGAAATCATAGTAAGCAAACTGGCGGAGCGTTACGCTACCCGAAACAATCTATACGCTTTCCAGATAGATAATGAGTTTGGATGTGAGGGTACAACCCTATGCTATTGCGAGAAGTGTGGTGAAGCCTTCCGGGAATACTTGAAAGAGCGTTACCATCACAGGATATCGGAATTGAACCGGATATGGGGTACTGCCTTCTGGTCACAGTCCTATAATGAGTTTGCACAGATTGACCCCCCACGAAAGACCAATGCTCTACCAAACCCGCATCAGATACTCGACTACTACCGTTTCACCAGCCAATCTATAACGGGTTTTGCTTCCCATCAGATAGAAATCATACGCAGGTACTCGGATAAGCCGGTCACCCATAACTTTATGGTAAACTTCACCGATATCGACTATCACCAGCACAAACAGCTTTACGACTTCATCTCATACGACAGCTACATGCCAACAGAAAGGTATGACCATCACATATCCGCTTTCAACCTTGACCTTATCTGGTCACTCCATCGTAAGTCATTTGTAGTGATGGAACAACAGCCCGGACGGGTCAACTGGCAGGTGAGGAACACCTACTACCCGGCTGAGCATCTCATCCCATCCACGATGCAAGCTTACCTGCATGGAGCTTCCGACCTGCTCTACTTCCGATACCGTGCCTTACCCTACGGTGCGGAACAATACCACAACGGTATATTGAACTACAACGGGAAACCGGACCAAAGCCCCCGATTAGACATCGTAAAGAGCCTATCTAAAGAGGTATTGATACTCCCCGACCGCCCTAAATCAAATGTAGCGATATACTTCGATTATGAAGTAGCTTGGATGCATCGGATAAACCATGTCTCGAATGACTTTGACTACTTAGACGCCGTCATAGACATATACTCCGCCTTGATGGATGCGAGCAAGTCTATTGACATGGTGTTTAAGGATACCGACATGGATGAGTATGAGCTTATCATTATACCATACGCCTTTTACCTACCTAATCGTGTGATAAAGGCTTTATCATCCAGTAAAGCGAAAATCGTCATCACCTGTATGAGTAACATG
The DNA here is from genome assembly GCA_964447635.1 of uncultured Spirochaetia bacterium. Lineage (GTDB taxonomy): Bacteria > Spirochaetota > UBA6919 > CAYUUC01 > CAYUUC01 > CAYUUC01. Next base: position 15,066 of record CAYUUC010000014.1, on the reverse strand, counting down.
AAAGACGAACATAGCCACATCATATCCCATCACCCATTAGGATGGAGGATACGTGAATTAGGCTTTGAGATAATCGACTTCGGGTCTTGCCATGGAGAGGGCTTTGTCCACGCCTCCCATCTGTTGAAAGGCGACCACTGGATGGAACAGCTTAAACTTAACAAAGGGGAGGTTTTTGCGAGATGGAACTCTGGCAGTCTAAGCGGAGAGCCGGTTATCATCACTTCCCGGTCTGATGATGTTATGTATGTTTCAACGGTGCTTGATAGGCGAGATTGGAAGAGACTTTTTCACATATGGCTAGGTTACCAGGCTAAGTGGCCGAAAGATGTAGAGATTGTAAACACAGAAAAGGGTTCATACATATTGAACTACGGGAAAGCGATAAAGTTAGGAAATACCACACTCCACCCTTATTCCTGCTATTCAGACAATCCGGATATGCTCCCCAAGAAGGTTGATGAGGAAGCCATTTCACCGGATGAGATATCAGGGGAGAGTAAACCCTCCCGTCACGACCGGATTAATATCCATCAAACTTACCTATCCAAGGAAGAATTGGAAGAATTGACCACTTATGTGGATGATGATGTTTACGATTATTGATTTTAAACATTTTAGACAACTATTCAATCTACGAAAAGCATTTTAATAAGATTTGGGCATTAATCATAAAATTTTTTTCATGTAAATCGATAAAATGTCGAATATGGTATATATATTGCATAAGCAATAATGATTTTACTTTAATACGGAAAATGGAACCTTTATTACATACTTTACTAAAGTTTTAATAGGCAGTTTACCGTTGCCTATCCCTTCCCAATTTAATTTGCCGATTAAGGGGCAGGTTGTTAATCTGTCCCTTAGTGCTTTTTATACACAATAACCAATTTAATTCATTAAGATTTGTCTATTACTTTTGTTTATAATATATTATTAGCAATATAATAAGATTTTAATAATAAACAATAGCCGAACTCTATACGGACAATTTATTCTATGTAAGCTAGGACATTATGGGGGTCGAAATGCTGGAGACTGCTTTGGAATCGTCTTTGTTCACATTCGTCACTGTGGGCATCATATCACATCTGGTGTACGGAGTGCTTTTTCTGCTGAAGCCATACTTTATAAGGGGAGTCAAGCGAATTACCCTTAAATACACACAGGACATCTATTTTACCGGATACATCTTCCTGAAGAAGATTGCTTCTTTCCTGGCAATATCGGCTTATGTGGTGGTGTTTTTGTTCCGATTGTCTACCGGCTGGATTTTTATAGATGGCTTTATATGGTTGTATTTGGGTGCTGTTTTGTTGATAGTCTATACGATATCGGAGATATTTATCGATTACTCATCCAATACGGTTTACTGGTATATAAGGATAGTGATTAATGTCCTATCCCTGGCATTAGTCTTAGTTACCTATATAGGTGTAGTAGCCATATTTAACGGAGCGTAAGGAGAATTCATTTGGAAACATTGAATCATGAACTTTTGGAAAAAGTGAAGATATCGTTCTTTGACATTGATAATCTAATCGGGCTTATAAACATTAACCTGGTCGGATTCATCCTGTTGACGATGGCTTTACTGTTTTACATCTCGGAAAGATTCTTCCTGATAACCATCGACAGCTTCTATACCGAAGCGGAAGACCCGACAAAAACCGGCATATACATAGCATATAAGTTTTTCAGGAAAGCATTCCTATATGGTGGGCTTATAATCATGTCAGTCATCCTTGTATACCGGAATGTGTGGCTAGTATCTCTGGAGGAGTATGTATCGGTCTTCAGCCTGCCCATGCTGTTTGGCTTTATCCTGGTCTTAGCGTCGGTGGTAGTTAACCTGATTAAGTCTATCGAAGGGAAGCTCAAAAGCTTGGTCTCACTCGGCTTGTTAGTAGCAGGCTATATCGTATATGGTATGGGTTTGGTTATGGGACTCAACCTATATTAAAGTTTAAGAAAGGCGGATATGAAAAAGTTCATTATACCAATATTAATACTGATTATATCATTTACCCTTGCTTTACTCTATCAATTAGCTATAGCAAGCGTTGATGATTCGAGAAGGCAGGGCAAAACCATCGAACAGGCAACGGCTATTTCTAAAGAAAGACTCAGCAGTCTACAGGAGGGCGAGTCCATCAGGTATACCGTCTATACCCATGCGGAGACGATTTATAGAAACAGGCTGACCGGTAAATACCTAGATGAGGCTACCGCCGAGAACTACACCATTGGGGACATCGATAAGATGAGAAGGCTTAGGAATGTGGAATACATCTATGAAGACCATTTTAACGGTAATGGGTTCGCTCCAACCAACGACTACATACTGATTAAGGGTATCAAGTATGGTGAGTTATATCTAAAAGCCTACCTCAGGCATGACCCGACCATCAACCACAGGACAAGGTTTTGGTACAATGGGGAGGTGTTGACATCTTTGAGGACGATGCACACCTTCGATGCCTACACGGGAAAGGGTATATCCACGGAGAAATCACTTACACCCTTATTAGTTGAGGAGGAGGTAAGGGAGATACGATGATAGAGGAAGTACAAAAAGCGATTATGTTTTCATCCTGTCTGAGCAGTGTATCATGGTTGATGGTTTGCCGGTTTATGTTACTGGCTACGGCTTTTGTAGTCAATCTTAGTTCAAGCCGTATCGAAAGGCATATCCATGGAGTACCTGATATCAGGATAAAGGAGCTGTTCGACTTATCCTACCGTGTGATAAGCGGGATTATCTTTCTGGGGTTCTTCATCGCATCATTGTTATTGCTTATTCCGGGGACGATACTGCTTTATAACCATGAATACAGTTTATTAATTCTATCATCGATCATTTTGGGTATCCTCGCATTCATATTCAATTTGGTTACAGGTTTCATCGAGATAGAAGGTGGACGGAGCATTGTATCATTCCTGCTCGCTATCTCGATTATCTTATACCTAATCGGGAACTATACCGGATACTAAAGCAAAGGCTAGGTGACATTATGGAAATACAAAACCTATACCAGACGAAGCTTCTAATCGATACGATTAACACCTTATCCATGATTGTGATAATAGGCTTAGTCTCTCACCTTATTATCAGGCTTATATTACAGGTGGTCATATTTGGAAAACCTCATCAGTTTAGGATTAATACGGAATCTGTCTACTCGATAACTAAGATGTTTCATGAAGGATTATACGCTTTGTCGGTAGGCTGTTCAGTGATACTGCTTATCCTTATAATCAGTTCTAATGCTCCGGATAGTCGGTTACTTCCTTTCCTGAGCGAGCTGTTGAGGTCGAACCATATCCTCACTGTAGTGGGGTTAATAATCCTTATCTTTATCAGCTTGCCGTTCAGAGTGTTCTATGCCGGTAAGAACCCCCTAACGAGAGTCATAGAGATGGGTGTAACGGTTATTCCTTTACTATTAATAATCTTAGGTATAATATTCGGTTCTATGTCCTATTTTGATTATCTTATAAATTAGAATAAGTATACAACGAAAACGAGGTGATTTATGGTAAAGACTAGGGATACAATCATCGCAGTGGTTGGCTTATGCGGTTCTGGTAAGTCCGTGGTTTGCAATTACATACAGAGTAAAGGCTACCAGAAGGTCTACTTCGGCGGGATAGTAATTGACGAAGTGAAACGTCGGGGCTTACCCGTTATAGAACAAAACGAGAAGGAAGTGCGGGAAGAGCTCCGTGACAGATACGGCATGGCAGCGATGGCTATCCTATCCAGGGGTAAGATCGAAGAACACATACACGATGGGCAAAAGGTGCTCATCGATGGCTTATACTCCATGAGTGAATACAAAGTCTTGAGGGAGACCTTCCCATACCTCACCACCATAGCCGTGTTCACCCCGAAAAAACTCCGTTATGAAAGGCTTTCCCGGAGGGAGACTCGACCACTCACCCCGGAACAAGCCGAAGAGCGCGACTATGCCGAGATTGATAACATAGAGAAGGGTGGACCTATCGCTATTGCTGACTATACTCTGGTCAACGATGGTACGATTGATGCACTGAATAGTAAAGTGGAGCGGGTCTTAGAGGATTTGATATGAATGACAGACCCGGTCTTATATTTATTGAATATATATATATAAAAGGAGGAATCCGATAATGAATTCTATATTGAGTAAAGTGAAGGTATTAATCCTGATTAGCCTGGTCTTATTCTCTATAATCTATTGCAGGGATGAGAATAAGACCGAGACTGCAGAGGATAACAAGACCGATACCACCACCGAGAACCAATCGGAGATACCCGATGTCCTTATTAACCGATTCAGGATACTGCGTAGAGCCTCCATTGTGGGAGAAACCACCGCAACCATAGATAAATCCTCACCAATATGGGAAGTCGTAGAGGAAACACGCTTCGACGGTAAGCTGTATAAAGAGGCTGATTACAAACTCAACTCCAAGGCAAAGACGATAACCAATATGGACATCACTATATACACCGAAGAAGGCGAGGACAGCATATCGATAAGCAGAGACAACTCCACGGATGAATACAATGTTACATATATACAGAATGGTGAGACAGCAGATAACATCTTCATCGATAAACCCAACACCTATATCATAAACACAAACCTGTTCCAGGCTTACGAATTCGCCCTTCAGTCAATCCAATATCAGTTTGATGATAAGAACCTTATGGATGATAAATACACCTTCCTCAGCTTCATCCCATCTATTAATGAAGTATTCGAAACCCAAATCAATAAGCTGTACGAGGAAAAGCTCAACATCAATGATAACCTCGTAGAGACATGGGTGTTCGAGGTATCCAGGGCGGGTGACAAACAAAAGATATGGCTGGATAAGAAGAACTATAAGTTAATCAAATTGGTAGTGGAAGAAGGTGAAATTGAGGTAAGACGGATAATCGATAAAGAACAGGACTTGTTGAGTCTGCACGAACCCAACCTGATTAAAGGTGAGAGAGACTTCGACGCCATCGTAACCGAACCACTGCTGGAAGAGGAAGATACTACCGACGCAATCCCTTCTCTGGATGAGGAAATAACCGAAGAGGACACCGATGACCTGCCATACATAGAGACCATAGAGACAGACGAGACATCCGAGCTATACTCAAATTCGCTGGATGAAGACTCTTACTTCGATGAATTCACCAAGGTCTATGAGATGTCCATAAGCGGAGTTACCTTCGGATACAATAAACATACCACCATCAACACGGAAACCTTTTATCAGGTAGTAGAACAAACCATAATGAAGCTGAGCAAAGGTCCATCGGTAACCGAACATAAGTACAACATAAGCTATACATGGAATAAGAACGGGAACAAGATGTTGAGCTATGATGCAAGCATCAACTATGGAAGCGAGGATGTGCTGATATCACTCAATGAAAGAGACGATAACCATTACCTGATAAGGGAAAGCAACAATGAGAGGAAAGAATTGAAGCTCGACTCCAATGATATGAAAGGAACCTACTTCATGATACCATACACAGTCAGCGATATCGAGATTCTACTTAAAAACATAGACATCGAAAGCAAAAAGCCCATCCGTATCAATACAGTCAACCCTGAAACCAACGAAAAAAGCCGGATGGTCATAAGCTCAACCGAGTTATTGAAAGGCGGTTCGGTAGATACCGACTTCGCTCAGATTAAGATTAACTCTACTATAGGCGGTAAGGACTATATCATATACCTAAACGAAGATGACAACTCCATCTATAAGATAGACTACCCATCGGAAAACATCGTTATCAGACTCTCTGATAAGCTCAGCATAAACCCCGAATCGCTAAACTCAACGCATATACTGAGTAACCTATATGTGGAAGATAAAGGAATAGACCCCGGAGAAGTAAAGCTGACCGATTATCCAGACTTTGAGTACCTCGCAGTCATTATGAGAATAGAAGGCAAATCTCCCATCGGCAATCCCATCGACTTTTACATGGATAACCGTCTGCAAACCTTCGACGGTTTAACCAGCCAAAACGAGATTAAAGGCACCGTCGAAGTGCAAACCATCAATAACACCATTTATCCATCAGATGATTATCCTCTAAAAGATATTCCCGACTCTGTCAAACCTTATACCAAAGCTACCAGTATGGATCAGGGTATAGTAAACATACCATCAGAACATCCGGACATCAAAGCAAAAGCTCAAGACATCGCACAAGGTAACATCACCGTGTTCGAAGTAACAAACAGCATCGGCGAATGGGTATTCAACAACATACAGTATGAGCTATTGGGCGAAGGAGCATTAAAGACACTCGAAACCGGCAAAGGAGACAGCGGGTCAATGTCACAGCTGACAATCGCCATGCTACGCTCCTTAGGCATTCCAGCACGGGTCGTGGGCGGTCTTCTATATGGTAACATCTACGATAACAACTTCGGTCAGCACTATTGGGTAGAAGTGTGGATTGGCGAGAAAGGCGGGTGGATTATGATTGACCCAACCACCGGCGAAATCGATAAGATAAGCCCCCTTCACATATCACTATGGAGGTGGGAGAACATATCACCGGATGAAGCATCATACATAGACATCGCTATACTGGAAAGAGAGTCAGACAGCGACTAAAACGAGTCTACCATCTATCCAGCCTTAAATCGTAAACATAAACAGCCCCCTGACCATCAGAACGGAAAGCACCTACAGCAAGAGTCAATCCATCGTCAGACAGGGAAACCGACTTCCCATAGCCAGCCATCGGGTCGTCATCAGAAGCGGTTATCTTAGTCTCAGACCAGCTTGTCCCTCCGCCTTCATAGATGTAGACCGCACCGGCATTGAAGTCATCCGGGGGTAGCTCCGGTCCGCCATTGTCAGCACCTACCGCTATGACACCGCCATCATCAGATACATCGATGCTGTATCCCAAACCGTGAGACGATTCGCTGTCACTTGCCGTGATGTATGTCGTTTCATCCCAGCTGGAGCCATTCTTGTCGAAGATGTAGAGTGTGCCGGAGTCTTCGCCTGCTTTATCATCCATATAAGAACCAGATGCGAACATGTCCCCGATACCATTCACACCTACATCGTATCCGAACCAGTCATATGCGGCGTCATCCGTATCGTATTCAGAGGTATGAACTTCAGTCTCGCTCCAGGATGTACCGTTATACTCGAAAACATACACCGCACCCCTCTGTTCAATCTCATACCCGGGCCACGACAGGTCGCCTTCGCCGGTAGCCCCCGCCATGACGGTGTCCCCATCCGATGACATGTCTAAGGTGTAACCCATGACCTCTACGGGTACCGGGTCGCTGGATACCAGCAGGGTCTCATCCCATGAGGATGTGCCGTCATTCCAGTGATAGACATAAACAGCACCGATGGCATTGTAATATGAGTCATCAGGGTCTGTGTAACCATCAGCACCAATGGCGATGACTGCTCCATCGTCGGAGATGGCTACATCCCTTCCGTAACGGTCACCAGTTTCGCCGGATGAAGGAGTAAAGATGTGTATCTCCTGATAATCGCTACCATCCCACTCGAAGAGGTATGCACTATCGTTATAATGTGCCCCCACGACGATTCTATCTCCGTTTAGAGAGACTGCGTTTGAGTATCCGAACCAGTCGCCGTTATCTCCATCGGTATCATCGCTACCGTCGGATGCTAGTAGTTGCTGGACTTCTTCCCATTCAGCTGTAGAGGTGCTGAACTGGAAGACGTATGATGCTCCTCTGAAATTGTCATACCCGTCAGCCCCAGCGACCAGCGTCATTCCATCACCGGATAAAGCGACTCCTTGACCGAATCTGTCCCCGCTTGATATGCCTGCTGGGGTAAGTTTAACCTCACCGAACTGTCCTGGATCTCCTCCATCACCAGCATCACCGCTGTCGCCTCCGTCACCAGCATCACCGCCATCCGGGGTGACATCGCAGGCAATGAATAGCGATAAGACAAAGGATAGAACTAATATCAAAAAAAGAATATGCTTTTTCATAGTTTTTTTTACTCCTTGCGAATTTATAATAATCCGCTTTCAATATGAATTTATAATATCGAAAGTAAATCTCATGGTATTAATCTTGCTAATACTGTCCTATATATACAATCTGTTGTAAGGGTTGAATATATTCAATCCATGATAGGAAAAAGAAAAATATTTTAGCAATATTATACCACAAACGATAGATTTCAACCATATATAAAAGATAACACAATTAAGAAAAGCTCCATAAAAACGACTTTCATTTTATTTTGAATTGGTTCAGAATCTGCTTATACTTAATAAATAGACACAAAGCTTGTTCCTCATTGTTAGGAAAGATTTAGACGGAAAACCCCTAGCCCCACTTATTGAAGGGGGGAATAAGAATGAAATCCAAACCCCCTTAACTGCGTCTTCGCAGAAGCCGAGGGGATTTAGGGAGATTCCTCTTCAGTTTCATTAATTTTTACGGAACAATAGACACAAATTATGGAGGGTAAACCATGAAGAATTTGATTGGGATAACCATATTGATAATCCTAACTATTTTCATCCTATCCTGCGGGGATTCAGATGGTAAAAGCGATACGAAAAGCAAAGATGATATAAGCATACAGATAACCAGAGACCACGGAAGCGTGCTCATTTCCGAAAAACGTCTCCCATATAAGAAAGGTATGACAGTAATGGATGTATTGGTACTCAATTTTAAGGTGGAGACTGCTTATAACGGTGGCTTCGTCAAGAGTATAGAGGGCATTAACTCTACTACCGAAGCAGGAGCAGGGAGAGGAAGGGACTGGTTTTACTATGTAAACGGGGAAGAGCCTAAGAAAGGAGCGGCGGAATACCTTCTTGAACCTGGCGACAGCATCAAATTCGACTTCCATAAATGGTCTATGGAAAGCATAACCGAAAAGTTTAATTCAGAGAAAGAATGAGCTTAAGATGGATGGTTGTTCCTCATTGTGATGAAAGATTTAAACCGAGAATCCCACCTAGCCCTTATTGAAGGGGGGAATAAGAATGAAATCCCAACTCCCCTTAACTGCGTCTTCGCAGAAGACAAAGGGATTTAGGGAGATTCTTCTTCAGTTTCATTAATTTTTGCGGAAGAATCAGATAGATAAGAGGAGAGGATATATGAAAGTATTAGTTATTGGTGGAACGCTCTTTATCGGTTTGGAGACCGTGAAAAACCTATTGAGTAAGGGTAACGATGTTACAGTGTTCCATAGAGGAAAACATAACGAAGGCATCCCGGATAATGTAAGACAAATCATCGGCGATAAGAAAGAACTGGAGAAATACCGGGATGAGTTTAAAGAACTAAGCCCGGATGTGGTTCTGGACATGGTCCCCTTTTCAGAGAAAACCTCACAGAAGATTGCCGATGTGATGAATGGGATAACCCGGCGTATAGTCGCGATTAGCAGTTGTGATGTATATCAGGCATATGGTATATTAATCGGTAAGGAGCCGGATGATACCCCGATTGATAACTCACCGCTAACCGAAGAGTCACCGGTAAGGAGTGTTCTACACCCTTATGACGGTTTGTATGAAGGTATGGAAGAGTATGACAAGATTTTAGCGGAAAATGTCTATCTAGATGACCCAGCATTCGATGCAAGCATACTAAGGCTACCCATCGTCTATGGGATAAACGATTATCAGCATAGACTCTTTCCATACATAAAAAGGATGAAGGACAAAAGACCCGCTATCATCCTGAATGAAGATAGCGCTAACTGGATTATTGGCAGGGCTTATGTGGAGAATGTATCAGAAGCTATTGCCATGGTAATCATTAGTGATAAGGCAAAAGGTCAAATATACAATGTAGCAGATCCGCATAACTTTACCGAGAAGGAATGGGTAGAGCAAATCAGCCGGCATATGGGTTGGGATGGTAGGATAGTTACCGTATCCGGAGATGTTATGCCTGCTGGAAGTAACCTCAAGCAGAATATGGCTATAGATTCGAATAAGATAAGGGAGCAACTGGGTTTCCAGGAGGTGGTAGGACTCGATGAAGCCCTGAATAAGGCTATAGAATGGGAAAGCTCCAACATACCCCAGAATATCAATCCGGAAATGTTTAACTATGAGAGTGAAGATGCTATCCTGGAAAACCTATAAATGCGGATAAAACTGGTCACCAGAAAAATGTCAGGATATGACAAAGGAAAGATAAAGGATAAGTTTAAATCCTTTTGAAAAGTTAAAATTCAAAAACAGCTAGATATTTTTAATCATTAAAGGAAACCAAGAACATACCGGAAATCGGTGAAGAGAACATCAAAAACATCGAAAACCTTAATAAGATTGGTAAATAAGGGGAAGATAATGGAAACCCCCTCCCGATGCTCTTTACTCGGGAGAAGGTCTTTACCCAACCTTGCCTTAAACGCCCCCGAATTCATTCGTGGGGATGAAAAAGGCTTTGCTTTGACTTAGCTATTAAGAGTCGTTATCGCGGGTCTGCTCTTCTATGCTTCTAACCAAGCCGAGTTGTTGCTCTCTTTCCTCTCTGAGCTGTTTTGTATACAGGTTATAGTAGTGTCCTTTCTTGATGAGAAGCTGTTTATGCGTTCCCATCTCTTCTATCTCGCCGTCTTTCAGCACGATGATGCGGTCTGCCGCCTTAATCGTGGATAGACGGTGGGCGATGATGAAGCAGGTCTTCCCTTCCAGCATACGATGCATACCCTCCTGTATGTACTGTTCGGTTAGCGTATCCACAGACGATGTCGCCTCGTCCATGATGAAAATCTGCGGATTTACGATAGCGGCACGGGCAAATGATACAAGTTGTTTCTCACCCGTTGATAGGAGGTTACCTCCTTCTCCTACATCTTCATCATAAGCTCGTGGCAGTTTTTCGATGAACTTATCTGCATTGACCATATGAGATGCTTCGATAACTTCATCATCGGTAGCATCCAGCTTGCCGTACTTGATGTTCTCCTTGATTGTTCCGGAGAAGAGGTGTGGTGTCTGCAGGACGATACCCAGCTTGGACTGCAGGGAGTGTAGTGTTCGTTTCCGGTAGTCCTCACCGTCTATGAGGATTTGACCCTTAGTCGGTTCATAGAAACGGCATATCAGGTTAATCACTGTGGACTTGCCTGCTCCGGTCGGTCCTACCAGTGCGATGGTCTCTCCCGGGTTCACCTTCAGGTTGAAGTCCTTCAGGACATACTTGTCCTCCTCATAAGCGAAATATACATCTTTAAACTCAATCTCACCTTTGATTGCCCCGTTGTCCTTTGCTCCTTCGGTGTCCATAATGTCAGGTTTGGTATCGAGTAGTGATATCACCCTTTCTGCTGAAGCGAGTGCACGCTGGGACTCGGCGAGTATCACGGCTATTTGGTTCAACGGTTCGAAGAAGCTCTGGGCATACGATATGAATAGGACCAGCATCCCCACCGTAACACCATACTTAAGGAACGCCATGTTACCGCCCACAACCAGAATCAAAGTAAGGGCAACGCTGGATACGATGACGATAAGCGGTATGTATAGTGCTGAGAACCATCCCGCCTTGTATGAGGCTTTGAACATTTTATTAGTAGAGCCTTTGAACTCGTTGTGCATCCTCTCATGCTGGACTAAAGACTTGATGACCTTTACTCCGTTTATACCTTCGTTATACTTGCGGGTGATCTGAGAGTTATGCTTCCTTGCTTCCCTCTGGTGTTTGAGTATCTTCGTGTTGAAGAAGTAAGTTAGGAACCAGAGTAGAGGCACTGTTGCCACTACAATCAAAGCGAGTTGCCAGTGCATGAAGAACATGATAACCATATACATAATGATTACCGAGAAGCCCCACACAAAGTCCACGGTGAACCATGCCAGCATCTCAGAGAACCGCTCGATGTCAGAGGTCATCCTCGCCATTATCCATCCTACCGGTGTTTTATCGAAGTAGGAGAAGGACAGAGTCTGCAGATGGTTGAAAGCCTGCCTCCTTACCAGATAAGTGATCTTCTCCCCCGCATATCCTGCCAGCTTGATGAATGCGTAAACACCCAATGCTACAAATACCCATAGTACAAGGAAGAAGACCACCTCACCCCAGATGGTATCCATGTAATCAGGGGTGTATTCATCTATCACTGACCGGACAGGTTCTCCGGTGATGCCTTCTATGGCTTTGTTGGTGTTGTCCAGAAGCAGGGATGGTGTAAGCCCGTTATCGATGACACGCTTGGGTACCATCGGGACGTAAGCCTCCCCGAATGCTACCAGTATCATAAGAAAGAAGATGAAGAAGAAGTTAATCCAGACGGGTTTGACCATCTTGACAAGTCTTAACAGTATTTCGCCGGTCTTACTCTTATCGAATGACTCCTCCTGGAACTCATCTACATAATCACTCATTAGCGGTAACCTCCTTTTCTATCTCTTCTTCTATCCTGGATTGTATATCAAATATGGATTTGTAAATACCTTCCTCCTTTATCAATTCATCGTGTGTTCCCTGCTGTGCTATCTGACCGTCTTCCAGCACGATTATCTTATCAGCTTTCATAATGCTGGTTATCCTATGTCCGATGATGATAGAGGTGCGATTCTCCATAACCTCATCCAGAGCTGATTGTATCCGGGCTTCCGTCTCGGTGTCCACAGCGGACAGCGAATCATCGAGGATGAGTATTGCCGGGTCTTTAAGTATCGTCCTGGCGATGGTCACCCTCTGCTTCTGTCCACCAGAAAGGGTCACACCCTTTTCTCCCACCTTCGTCTCGTAGCCTTCGGGGAAGTTCATTATATTATCGTGGATGTCTGCTCTCTTAGCCGCTTCGATGATGGCTTTTTCGCTGGCATCCTTTCTGGCGAAGGCTATGTTCTCCTTGATTGACTTGGAGAAGAGGAAACCCTCCTGATGGATAAGCCCAATCTGGTCGTTGAGGTAGGCTCTGGCGTATTCGTTGATGCTTTTGCCGTCCACCAGCACCTTGCCTTTCTTTATCGGATAGAACCCGCTCAGCAGGTTGACGATAGTGGTTTTACCCGAGCCGGTATGACCGATGAGTGCGACCTTCTCACCCGCTTCTATCTTCAGGTTAAAGTCCTTAATGACTGGAAGGTCGTTCTCATAATCGAAAGTGACATCTTTAAACTCAATCTCACCTCTCAGATTTTTATCCGGTTCTAAGCCCTTATGTATCTCTTCTGCCGGGGTATGGAGTATCTTGTTTATCCTCTTCCATGATACGGAAGCCTTACCCAGCTCAACCGTCATCCTACCGAGTATCTTCATGGGCCATATAATCATGAACAGATACTGGACGAAAGCCACGATAGTACCCAGCGTAATCGTCCCAGCAAGTGTCATCATAGACCCGATGATGATGGAAGTACAAATCTGTACTGTGCCAATCACATCGGTAACCGGCCAGAATAGAGCATGTATGCTCATCAGTTTCTTACCCTTAGCGTACTTCTCGCTGTTCTCCATCTCGAACTTCTCTTCCTCGAACTCCTGCCTTGCGAAAGCCTTCACCACCCTTACTCCAGTCAGATTCTCCTGAACCACAGCGGAGACCTTCGCTTCCTGCTCCTGATATGTCTCGTAAGCCCTGCTCTCCATGCCGAAGAAAATCATGGACATAATTACGGTTATGGGGAAAGTGGCTATGGAGATGAGTGCCAGCTTCCAGTTCATCAGTATCATTATGATGAAAGCGGGGATGAAGGTCACCACAATCCTCACCAGCTGAGCGTTTATCGTTGCAAAGGTCCTGGTGACATTGTTTATGTCTGATGTACAAATGGAGATGATCTCGCCGGTCTTGTTCTTATCGTAGTATGAGAAGGGTAGATGCATCAAATGGTCATATACCTTATCCTTGATGTCCCGCGATGCCTTGTGTGCCGACCTAACGGTGAACTTCTGGCTGATAAACCTCGTCAATGCCATGATGACCCTTAATCCGAATGCGAACATGGAGAAGCCTATCAACAGCCTTAGAAAGACGCTGTAGTCACTCTGCTTGAATACATTATCGATGATGTACCTGATGATGACCGGGTTAGCGTTGGCTATGATACACATAATCGCCATCAGTACAAGCGAACCGATGTATAAAGCCTTGTAGTCCTTCACAAAATCGAACATCTCGATTAAGCTTTTGAGTTTCGACCCGCGATACTCCTCGCCTTTCTCCTCTGTTGGTTTGACAATCTCTCTGAAGATATTCCCATCACGCTTCTTGCCCCGCGGGATGAAGTTCTCCTGCACTTCCATGATGACCCTTTTGTTCTCCCGGTCTGTAATACCGAACTTATCAACCAGTTGGTCTACGAAGTGCTTCTTGGCTTGATATGCATCATCCTCGAAGGCCGCTATGTATGAGAAAGTGAGGACATGTATCTTGCAGTCGTATTCGGTTATTTCCCTGTTATCCTTAGCGAGGTTCTTTGTCATCTTTCCTATGCTGAAAATCGGGGTAGGATTGATTTGCTCCGCCTCGATAGCCTGTGGCAGAACCTCGTCTATGATTTTCCCGCTGACGAAGGAATAACACGCTCTGGTCACCTTCCTGATGATGAACCTTTCTTCAATAGAGATACCCCCATCTGATAGTGACGTTTGTATCATAGCCACGATGTATGGGTTCTCTCTGAGCTGTGCTACAGTGAGTTTTTCCTTAAACCCGGGAATATTTCTCTTGAAAAGCTTCACCGCCTCCCTTAGCGGTTTCATTTCGCTTATGTTTTCTGATTCCATATACAGGATTAAACCTCCGGGTGTTTTTTAAATGTTAATATAAAACATCAAAATCTCATTTCATATGTTGTATCATTTGACGAGATTTAACATATCTTATATAATACAGAAAATAAAAAGTTTGGATACGATTATGAATAAAAATACGATTTTTCGTTAGATGGATTGTATTGTATGGAATTCGAGATACTCTTTTAATAAAAATATAAATAAAGTCTTTACTTATACTTATAATATTCATTATTTATACTATTATACTTGATAATATATAAAGTAATTATTCACAAATACAAATGTAGGAAGATACAGAATATTTTAGAGAAATACT
>CAYUUC010000013.1:0-30509 GCA_964447635.1 uncultured Spirochaetia bacterium | reverse complement strand
GAAAAACATAGTGAGAAAATAAAAAGTCAAACATTATACCATTGGATGATAAAATATCCAATAATTACATGAGATTGGTATTATACATCTTCTCGTTCTGTCCGTTCTTTGACCACACCTTATACCTTTCTATGGACTCTTTCATCGCCTTAATCTTCTTCTGCTGGTCTTTGTATCTTTCGAACTCGGAGAGTAGTAAGCGGTCTTTCTCATCCAGATAGAAGGAGTAGTTCCCTGCATAGTGTTTGCTTTCGCCGTTCTCTATCTCGATTATCTGGTTCACTGTTTTATCGAGGAAGTATCTATCGTGGGAGATGATAAGGACTGTTCCTTCATAGTTTTTCAGGTATTCTTCCAGCCATTCGACGGATTCGATATCGAGATGGTTGGTTGGCTCATCCAGAAGGAGTATGTCCGGGTTTTGCAGGAGTATACGCCCCAGAGATGCGGTGGTACTCTCACCGCCTGAGAGAGTATCGAACATCTGCTTCCTCATCTCATCGCTTATCTTTAGTCCATAGCATATACGGTTAATCTGTTCTTCCATCCGGTATCCGCCCCATCTCTCGAACTCTTCCTGGAGCTTGCCATATCCTGTTATGCATCTTTCAAGCTGTTTTGGAGGTGTATCTGGGTTGGACATCTTATGTTCGAGATGGTTCATCTCGTCTATTAACGGGTTTAGCTTAACGAAGGCGGATTGCAGGTGTTGTTCGACGGTGCCGTGGTATTGGGGTATTTGGTCGAGATATCCTATGGTTAAGTCTTTACGCGCTGACATGATGCCTTTATCGTAGTCTTCGATGCCTGCTATGATTTTAAAGACGGTGGTCTTACCGCAACCGTTGGTACCTATTATACCGATTCTATCGCCCTTGTTTACTTCCATAGAGAATTTGGTAAGCACAATCTGTATTCCGTATGCTTTTTCTATGTTTTTTAGAGTGATTTCTAACATGGTTTTGTCTCCGTTTATGAATAAAGGTCTTGATTTGTTTTGACGATTATTGGATGCGAATTTAGTCTTTATGTCAAATGGAAATTCGAACTGGAATTTTGGATTGATTTTGGAAGGTTTGGTGTAGAATATGTTTATAAAGGGTTTATATAAATTATGTGAAATGATATAATCGTAAAATTTTGTTAAAACTTTAACAAAAAAGTAACTCTATTTTTGAATTTAGGTCGATTTTGTGTATATTTTCAATGTACACCTCTATTTTATAAAAATAATCGGAGGAGAGAAATGATACCGGAAGAAAGCCATGAATATTTCACCCCGGCGAGACCGGGAGGACTTATTAAACGGGGTTTCAAGATAGCCCAGAACTCATTCACCGCTTCTTACCTGAGTAAAGGGTTGTCTATGGTTATGGTTATCCTAATAAGCTTACTCACCACGAAGCTTATCGATTTTATCCTCCATAATGTTGAGATAGAACCGCGTATCTTAATCATTATCATAATCGGCATACTGATTGTATCATCATTTATCGTATACTTCGTAAGACTAACCGCAGAAGGCATCATCTACCATGCTCAGGCGAGGTCTATAATCGGCAAACGTGCAAACACCTCATCTATACGATACGGTATGAGGAAGACCCTTCAATGGGTATTGCTGGCGATGATTCTTTTGTCTATTCAAATAGTATATGTAATCCTGCTTGTTTTACTGAACAGGTTTGGTGGAGAGCTGGCTGTTAAGATAGCGATTCTTATATTCAATATCCTGCTTGTGATGGTATCGCCATTCATCTATCTTGTTTACCCGTATATGGTTATGGAGAAATTGAACTTCCGCCAAGCTTTGGGCAAATCGATTAATATGGGGATGAAAAGTTACCGAAAATTGTTATTAGTAAATGTTATAATTCATCTGGTATTCTTTATTGTAGGATATCTATTCTCCATGCTGTTTAATACAATAGGCGGTTATATATACTTAGGAGAAAGCTCGCTGATTATCCAATTTGTACAGATATTCAGGGGGTTGAGTTCTAGCCCCTTATACTATCTATACATGCTCATATACATAAGTGTAATTAGCTCCTTATATGTGATAGCATCAGCTATACGGGCCGGGATATGCGCATCTCTTATGGGTAATGAGGAAGAGAGCGAAACCGCTTACAATAAGGTGAATTCTTCCATTGAGGAAGACTAAGTATCAAACAAATCGTACCAAGAAAGGAAAGTCGAAAGAAAACTAAGTCATAAGAATAATGTATTAATTTTATAGAATAGATAGGAAGTAAAAAAATGAATAACAAAGTTAGAATAGCAGAGATTTACTCAGAAATAGGAGACGATGAACAAAGCAAATTTACCCCGCAAGGCTGGAAGAATGCGATATTATGTTATAATACAGCTGGGATTATCGACGAATCTAATTTAGATTATTATTCGAAACTGATTTTATCTTATATATCTCTTCAAAAGTATCTTACAATGAACCTTATCTTCGAGAAAGATTATTTATCAGTAGCTAAAAGATTGATGAAAGTCGCTCTTAGTCTGGGTCCTTCCCATAAAGACACTATTATAGCTCTCGCTCATCTTTACTATGCTGAGAACAGTTATGATAAGGCTACTCAGACTCTGCACCATCTGAAAAGCGATACCTTGAATACAAACTTCAATACACTCTTGCTTAAGCTGAAGCTGTACCGGATAAAGAACGACGAGATAATACTAAACAACAAAAACCGTTTCAAGGAGCATGAGCTGTCTTACTTATACAACGTGATAGCAGAAAACCTGATTAAAGAGGGCAACTACAAAGAAGCTATCGAGTATCTGCACGTATCTCTTACCTATAAGAAGGATAACGCCTTCACCTTAAATAAGCTGGGTATGTGTCATTACTATCTGGAAAGATATAACACAGCGGTGACCAAGTTCAAAGAAGCTCTCAGCGTACTGCCTGACTTCATAAAGGTATATACCAACATAGCCAAATCCAGAGTAGCAATGGGCAATTTCCGGAAGGCGATTAGAAGTCTGAATCGGGCAATACAGATTAATCCCAATCTATACACCGCCTACAATGACTTGGGGGTTATATATTACAAGAAGAAGATGTTTTTAAGCTCCATAAGGTCATATAGGAAGGCGGTAGAGATTAATCCCGACTACTACATAGCTTATAATAATCTGGGCATCTCCTTAAAAGAGATAGAGAACTACGAGGATAGCGAGCAGGCTTATAAGAAAGCTATCCAGCTTAATCCCAACTACTCACAGGCTTATAACAATCTGGGCACTCTCCTGAACAAGCTCAATCGTCACAAGGAAGCCATCGAATGTTATAAACGGGCGCTTCACATCAATCCTAAGTATAAGAATGCTTATCTAAATCTGGAGAAGGTTTACGACCATATCGAGTCTACATACTTCGCTTAGATTGGTCAATCCGGCTCTGTTAATTTAGTCTGCATGTCTTCTTTTATTGAATTCAGCTTATCAATATCATCTTGCATCTTGGGACTTATTATATCTTCCGGCGATATACCCGCTGAGATGACCTTTTCATATAGTTTCTCACCGAGTAACTCCTTCAAATTCGTTTTCTTTGGTGATTCTTGTGATTTTTCTATCAGTTCTTCCCGTTCTTCATCTTCTTTTGCTTCGGGTGCGGGGTCTTGATTTTCTTGTTCTATCTTATTTTTGTTATAATGATATATCATATCCTTGTCAAAAATTATATCAGTATTATTAAAGAATCGAGCAATATCTAATTCAACTCTTAATAAAGATTTAACTCCGGTTTTTATATATTTTAAAACCTTGTCCTTCTCCCCTTTATCTATCAACAGTTCTACCTTACCAAGATTAGCATCGATATTTTTTGGGTCTTTTTTTAATATTTTATTATAGCATTTCTCCACCTCTTTTACCCTGCCTAATTTCTTCAATATGCTAGCTTTATTCAGAGTTAAATCATAACTATCATAGTCATCATTAAGAGCGGGTTTACATTTTATAGCTTTATCAATGATTTTTACCGCTTCCTCGTATCTTTCCAATTCTTTTAGTACATTACCTTTTAATGCATAGAAGTTGTATTTCAATTTTTTACTGTATTCTTTTTCTATTTCGTGAGAATTGTTTTCTACTATATTAATCCATTCATCGCAAACTTGTAAAGCATCATTCATCTTACCCATAGTCTTATACGTTCTACCTTTACCTATATAAGCGTTGTGCAATAGAATTAAGTTATCCTCATTTACTTCTATCGATGTATCATACATCTGAATGGCTTTATCATAGTTTTTACAATCTTCATAAATGTAAGCTTTATCGTTAAAGTATCCGGTAAGTTCCGGTTTCAGTTCCATTATCCTGTCTATGCACTCTAAAGCCTTGTCATATTCTTCTAAGTTTTTATATGCTTTATACTTAAAGTCCAAAGCATCAACATCATTGGGATTGATTTTTAGTAGACGGTTGGAATATCTGAGGACCTTATCAAAATCAGCACCCTCCAGATAATATTCTATCCTTTCATATACATCATCTCTATTCATCATTAGCTTTCACCTCTAATAGATTAAATAATTCTTCTGCAAAAATTAATGAAACTGAAGAAGAATCCCCCTAAATCCCATCGTATTCTGCGAAAACGCAGTTAATGAGGACTTGAGTTTTAATCTTATTCCCCCTTCAATAAGTTGGGCTAGGGGGATTCTCCGTTTAAATCTTTCATAACAATGAAGAACAATCGATTAAATAGCCTGGTCAATATCGTCAATGAGCTTCTCTATCCGCATTACGATTTCCTTCTCTGACGGAGAGTTTAATCGGTAACCCTCCGCAGAAGCTCCTTTCTCGTCTTCTTTACGGAAAAGGGTATCCGTCACATTAAGAGCAACTAAGATAGCTATCTTATACTTGGGGAAATCGGGGTACTTATCGGCAATCATCCTCATCTGCCGGTCTACCTCGGATGATATCTCTCTTAGCCGGTCAAAGTCAGACTCATTGCTGACCAGCTTATATATATCACCGAAGATATCCACCTCGCAGTAGTTCTTATCATTCTGTCTATCATCCCATAGGTTGTTTCGCTTTTTTCGGTTCTTGCCTAAATCATCCATGTTAGCTTCTTAAAAGAGGTTCTCCTGTTCCCCGTCTGGTTTATCCTTATTGGAAGATGATGAAGAGAGGTTGTTCTGCCCATCATCATCCGGTTCTTCTTCTATGAAAAAGTTTATATCACTGTCAATATCAGTATCCGAAGAGGAGGCTTTGTCTTCCTTATAGAAAGAGATGCTTTCCTCGAAGCCTTCCTTCTCTCCGCTACCCGATTGAGTTTCATCTTTGGTGCTTTTCAGTTGTTCATCCGTAGAGGAGTGTGACTGTTCACCTTCTAACTTTGCGATGAGTTGTATAACCCTATTACGGACGGAGTCTCTGATTTTTCGAAGGGACTTTGCTTCTTCTTCCAGCTTATCATAGCTGGCTTTGATTTGCTCCACCCTTCGCCTTTCTTCGTTCAACCTGGCTATTAGTTCCCGATTCTCTGTCTCCAGTCCTTTCAAGGTATCAATCCTGTCCTTGAGTTGCTGGTTCTCTTTCTCCATAGCATCAAACTTATGGTCGATTTGCTGAAGGTTTTTCAACCTATTCTTCAAGGTGGAGTTCTCCTCCTGTAAGCGTTTATACTCATCCTCGAGCCACTTATACCTTCTCAGACGGTCTTTAAACTCAAGGTTGTCATGTTCCGCCAGTCTCAATCGGTGTAAAGCTAAGGTCAGTTTCTCTTCGAGTATGTCGAGAGCCTCATCGGCATTCCTCATAGACTTAAGCCCCTCTCAAAGTTCCTCCGGTCTCTTTCTCCACCCTCCGGATGATTTCCTGAAGCACCTTATCCACATCCTTATCCTCGAGGGTCTGCTTTATATCCTGGAATACGAACTCATAGGTCATGCTCTTCTTGCCTGACTGCTCCAGCTTATCATCAATATAGATATCCATCAGACGGAAGCTCTCTAACAACTTCCCGCCTGCTTTGGATATTGCCTGGGAAAGCTCATCATGACTAACACCCTTATCTATCTCGAAGTTAGCGTCACGGTAGACCGGCGGGAACTTGCTTATCTCTTTGAACATCTTTTGTGGAATCTTCACCTCTTCTAGCATCTGTATGTCAATCTCACCCACTATCGGGTTGGTGTTAAGCTTGTAGTCCTTCGATATGAGCGGATGAAGCTCTCCTATGAATCCGACATTCCTCCCTTCTATTATAATATCGGCACTTTTACCCTTATGAAGAAGCTCGCTTCCCGAGGTGCGGAAAGACACCCCTTCTATGTTTAGGTTAGCCAGTAGCTCTTCGATGATGCCCTTTATATCGAAGAAGTCCGCTTCCCTCTGTTGGCTATAGAGTCCTTTCTCCTGCATATCACCCTGCAATAGCAAGCCCAGATGGTATAACTCTTTGTATGCCTTATCTCCATCGCTCCGCTTCTGGAACACACGACCTACCTCAAATGCAAAGACATTCCTATTACCTCGCGAGGTGTTGAATATCGCATTCTGAACCATATTCGGTAGTAAAGACTGCCTGAGATACTCGGTGTCTTTGGTGAAAGGGTTCATTATCTTTACCGAGTCCTCACCGGGAAGCCTCATCATCTCCACATCCTTCTGATAGGAGAAGGAATGGTTAACAAACTCGGTAAGACCAAAGCCTACCAGGATGTTCCGTATCTTATCCTTGAGGTGTATCCTGGTGTCGAGTATGTCTGGATTTAGGGTGATGGGGAATATCCTATCCGGTATGTTGTTGAAGCCATAGACACGGGTTACTTCCTCCACTACATCGATTGGTCTTAACACATCAGTCTTGAATGTGGGAACGGTTAGATGGAGCAAATCGTCGCTATTCTCCTCCACCTTGAATTCCATCGCTTGGAGTATCTGTTTGGTCTTGTGGTTGGGTATGTGATGCCCCGCCATCTTCTCCAGATAGCTTATGCTGAAGTTCATCTCGGTGGGGCTGATACGGTTGGGATAGTTGTCCTCCATTGGTGAAACAGCCTCCCCTCCACATAACTTGAGTATAAGCTCGGTCAACCTATCGATGGTTAGCTTAGTCCCTTCCACATCCACATTCCTCTCGAAGCGGTAAGATGCTTCGGTAGACAGACCAAGTCTCTTAGCCGTCCTTCGGATGCTTACCGGATTGAAGTATGCCGCCTCCAGCAGGACATCGACGGTATCAGGCGACACTTCAGATGACTCCGAGCCCATCACACCGGCGACCCCCACCGGGTCTTCCTTATCGGCGATGACCAGCATGTCTGGGGCGAGTTTCCTTTCTATGTCGTCCAGGGTGGTAATCTTCTCGTTCTCCCTAGCTCTCCTCACGACTATCTGCCCACCTTTGAGCTTTTTCAGGTCATAGATGTGGTTAGGGTGTCCCAATTCGAACATAACATAGTTTGATATGTCGACGATGTTGTTTATCGGTCTCTGACCGAGTTTCTTCAGCTTCTTTTTTAGCCATTTCGGGCTTTCCCCTACTTTGATACCCTTAATCACCCTTGATGTAAACCGATAGCACAAGTCAGGGTCGAGAATTTTGATATTAGGTTTTTCTAATTTTTTATCCACTTCGAATTCAGGTTGGGGGTATTTGACCTTAGTTCCGTTCATGGCTGCGATTTCCCTTGCGAAGCCGATGATGCCGGTTAGGTCTCCCCGGTTTGCGGTGATAGCTATATCGATGATGTAGTCCTCTTCGGGTAGATAGTCTTTTGGGTAATCACCGACTTTGGCATTGTCCGGCAGTAGCCATATCCCTTCGGACTTCTCGGCGAGGCCGAGTTCCTGCTCGGAACAAATCATACCCCTGGACTCTACCCCCCTGATTTTCGCTTTCTTGATTTTCATGTCGACGGCTGGTAGGAAGCATCCTTCCTTAGCCACTATGACTTTCGGGTTTTCTTTATCCCATACATTGGGCGCACCGCAGATTATCTGTTTAGTTTCCCCATTGCCTATATCCACCTGGCAGATGGATAGTTTATCTGCGTCGGGGTGCTTTTTGATATCGGTAATCTGTCCGATAACGATATTATCGATATGTCCACCGATTTTGTGGACTTCCTCAACTTCGATTCCCTGAAGCGAAACTTTTTTTTCTAGAGTTTCGCAATCATAGTCGAATTCTACATATTCTTTTAACCAATTGTAAGAAATAATCATAAATCTACTCCGTAAAGTGTTTATACAAGATGGCAAAACAAAAAAACTTAAAAAAAATATAATAAAAATAACTTTATATAAAGAAAAGAAAAATTAATAAAGAAAAATAAAAGCTGTTTTTTTGTCAATTCGTTTAAAAATGAATATATTTTTATTTTGTGACGAAATAAAAATATTAAGCTAATTGAATATTAATGAAATTTTCTTATATAAAACAAAATTTTTTAGAATTATGAATGGAGGATATATGAACATAGATTCATATGTAGATTACTGTAAAGAGAAAGAAGGAACGAGTCTAGACTTTCCTTATGGGGATAATATAATGGTCATAAAGGTTGGGAGGAAGATGTTTGTATTAATCAATAATGTTAACCATCCACCCAAAATGACCTTAAAATGCGACCCGGATAAAGCCACTCAATTAAGGAGTAAATATAAAGCTATCAAGCCTGGATACCACATGAATAAGAAGAATTGGAACACCATCGATATTGACGGTTCTGTTCCCGATGAAAAAATGTTTGAGATGATTGATGAATCCTACGAATTAGTCATACAAACCCTATCTAAATCAAAAAGGCAAAAGATTGATAATATGAGAAAAAAAGAAAGTTAATATTTTTTCACTCCTCTTTTTATTGTTAATATTATAAATAATAGGCAATCTAAAAGTAAAATTTAAATTCTTTATTAAATCTTTATTCCAGAAAATCATTAAATATAACTGAGTTTTATTTATGAAAAAAGATAGTATTACCAAAGAGGTTTTTATCTATATGATACTCGTAGTAGCTATATCGAACCTTTTGCTGGGAGTGGTTTTTGGTGTTCATAGCTATTTTACTTATCTGAAAGAAACCGAAAGAAACAAAAATAATTACATAGAACAAGAAAAAGCAAAGATAAAAGCCGAAGTTGATAAAATCTTTGACTATATAAAATATCAGAAATCTCTTACCGAGGAAAAACTTAAATCAACCATTAAAGAAAAAGTCTATATGGCTCATGATATTGTCAGTAATATCTATGAGGTTAATAAAGATGCACAAATCCCGAAAGACAAAATATTACTGATGATAAAAGAGACCCTAAGACCGGTAAGATTCAATGATGGACGCGGTTATTACTTCATCGTTGATTTGGAAGGAAACGAACTCCTATACCCTACCAAACCGGAATATGAAAACACCAACCTCCTTAATCTAACCGATGATAGAGGGAAATATGTTATCCAGGAAGAGATAAGACTGGTTAAGGAAAAGGGCGAGGGATTCGCAAAGGCACACTGGATTAAACCTAATGCTGATAACAAAATGATTTACCCTAAAATCTCATTCGTAAAGCTGTTCGAACCGATGGACTTCTTGATAGGAACTGGGGAATACCTGGATGATGTTGAAAAAGATACCCAGCATAATGTCTTAAATTGGATACAGGAAATAGAAAGTAAGGGTAATGATTATGTATTTGTGATAGATCATGATGGAAATTTCCTAACTCATAATAAGAAAGACAACCTAAAAGGAAAGAATGTATACAATATAGGGGATACAAGTAAAAAGAAAGCTTTCGAAAGGATATATGAAAAGTCAATATCTGATGATAATAATACTGGGGAGTATTTATCTTATGATTGGAATAAACCGGGTAAAGAAGAGCATGTACCCAAAATATCATATTTCAAAAATCTCGGTAATAACTGGAAATGGATAATAGGGAAGGGTGTTTATCTGGATGACATTGAGAGAATATATGAAATTCAGGAAAATTTCGCCAGTAAGAATTTTAGCGAGAAGCTGGTTATCATAAGCATCTATCTATTGATACTTATCGGATTTTCGATATTGGTAGCCATAAAGATATCCAAAAGGGTTGGTAACAATTTAGAAGCTTTTACCCACTTTTTTAAGAAGTCCCAAAGGGAATCCACCCATATAAATCTAAATAATATAAACTACTATGAATTTAAGAAAATAGCACACCAGGCAAATAAAATGATAAAAAAGCGAAACCAGATTAAAAAACAACTCGAAACATCGCTTAAGGAAAAAGAGATACTCCTCAAAGAGCTACATCATAGGGTGAAAAATAACTTACAGGTAATAAGCAGTTTATTGAGACTACAAACGCATTATATCGACCGAAATAATATGGACATGATACTAAAGGAAACTCAGAACCGGGTGAAGTCTATGGCTCTAATCCAGGAAAGACTATACAGAAAGGAAAACCTAAGGAACATCGATATTACATCATACATAATAGAACTGAGTTATAACCTGATCGTTTCATATAAAGTAGACTTGCAGGATATCCGTATAAAAAAGGATATGGACAGAAGGATAATGCTGACGGTTGATAAAGCAATACCCTGTGGATTAATCTTAAATGAACTCATAACCAATTGTATACAACACGCCTTCAGAAAGGACCAACCGGATAAGACAATAGAGCTTAAACTCGAACAAATCAACGATAAGCTTCATATTACGGTAAAAGATAATGGTATAGGCATCTCCCACGATATTGAGGAAGACCCTAAGACATTCGGCTTTTTGATAGTAAAGATGCTTGTAGACCAGTTAGAAGGTAAGGTACGACTTGCTAAGATTGATATAGGAACGGAGTTTATCCTTTCTTTTCCCGGCTAAAATTATACATTTTTTATCAGACTATCCAGAAGCTTTACGAAAAGTGGTTTTACCCTCTCCGCAGTCTCTTTGACCTCGTCATGGGTGAGTATCTTTGTGGATATACCGGCAGCAAGGTTGGTTATACATGAGATACCGCATACCCTTATCCCCAGCTTTCTAGCAGTGATAACCTCAGGTACGGTGGACATACCCACAGCGTCTCCACCCAGTATCCTAATCATCCGTATCTCTGCCGGTGTTTCGTATGATGGACCGGTCTCCCCGAAGTATACTCCTTCCTTCAAATCGATGCCCAACTCTATTGCCGTTTCCTTCGCCTTAACCCGGTACTTTTTATCGTATGCTTCGGTCATATCGAAGAATCGGGGATATACACCATCTTCGGGGTCACCTATACCGGGGTTGGTTCCCATGAAGTTGATATGGTCGGTGATGACCATGAGGTCACCTGGCTTGAAGTCCGGATTAACCCCACCGGCGGCATTGGTTACGATGAGGGTCTCCACCCCCAGCTTCTTCATTAACCTTACCGGATAGATAACCTGTTTCATGGTATAGCCTTCGTAGTAGTGTATCCTGCCCTGCATGGCTACGATACTCTTCTGATGGAGGTTTCCGAAGACCAGCTTGCCTTCGTGTCCTGATACGGTAGAGACCGGGAAGCCCGGTATAGCACCATAAGAGATGCGGACAGAGGATTTGAGGTTGTCGGCAAAGAAGCCCAAACCCGAACCCAGTATTAAGCCTATCTTAGGTATAAATCCGTCAATCTCTGATTCTATGAAGTCCTTCGCTTCGGTTAGCTCATCCTGTACATTTTCATCTTGAAGCATTCACTCACTCCTTATTTGATTATGTTGTATATTAGCTTTTTGCTTTCTTTCTTATCATCGCTTATTGAATAAGCATCTTCAATCAATTTACATGCTAGGTCTATTTCTGATGAAGGGTTATAGTAAATGTTGACCAGTGAATCGCCTTCACTCACTTCATCACCCAACTTCTTATTTATCCTTAATCCCACCGCATAGTCCAGTACATCATCTACCTTCGTCCTACCACCACCAAGGGATACCGATGCCAGACCTATCTTCTCAGTATCTATCTCTGTAACGAAGCCTTCCCGACCTGCTTTCACCTCTCTTTGCTTCTCTGACTGCGGTAGTAATCCGTAATCTTCACATACTTCAGGCATACCCCTCTGTGAATAAACGATACGCCTGAAAGCATCCAGAGCCGAACCATCCTTAAGAGTGCGGGAGGTCTTCTCCCTCGCATCATCCAAGGTGTCAGCCTTTCCCGATATGTAAACCATCTGTGCTGACAGCTCGATACACAGGCTTGTCAGGTCAGCCGGTCCATTACCCTTCAATGTATCTATGCACTCCATTATCTCCAGCGAGTTCCCCACATAATGACCGAGGGGCTGGTTCATATCGGTGATAAGGGCGACCATATCCCGTCCCATCTGCTTCCCTACGGAGACAAGGCTTCTAGCGAGAGTCTCCGACATACCATAGGTCTTCATGAAAGCACCGCTACCAGTCTTTACATCGAGGACCAGACCATGGACACCCTCAGATAGCTTCTTGCTCATGATGCTTCCGGTGATGAGAGGTATGCTTTCAACGGTGGCGGTGACATCACGGATGGCATAAAGCTTCTTGTCAGCGGGGGCGATGTCTTTGGTCTGTCCGATGAGGGCGCATCCCACCTCCCGTATAGCCTTGTAGAATTCATCCACGCTTATGTCTACGGTAAAGCCTTTGATTGACTCCAGCTTGTCCACTGTCCCGCCGGTATGACCGAGACCCCTGCCGGCTATGCTTGCTATCCTTCCTCCGCATGCCACAACCATGGGGGCAAGGATGATGGTGGTCTTATCGCCGACGCCTCCGGTGCTGTGTTTATCGACGATGTAGTCATCGAGGTCATCGTATCGCATGACCTTACCTGAGTTCATCATCTCTCTGGTTAAAAGCATTGTCTCTTCGTCGTCCATCCCTCGGAAGTAGACAGCCATTAGGAAAGCGGATGCCTGATAGTCAGGTATGCTTTCATCGGTTACGCCTTTAACGAAGAATCGGATTTCGTTTTCGGTAAGCTTTCCGCCGTTTCTCTTTTTCATGATAAGGTCAGCGGTTCTCATGGGTTTTGTTCTCTCCTTGTGCTTGTTGTTAAGATTATAATATTAAGTTAATTAATTGTTATCTCAAAGAAAATTGATGATAAAAAAAGATATAATTTGTCATAAATTTCAATTCAGTTACATTTTTTATTATATTGGAGGTCTGACAAAAACCTAATCTAAAAGGCTGGTAAATCGATTATGAGTGAAAAAACCATTGACCTGGTCAATATCGGGAATGTCATCATGGATATACTTATCAGGGTTACCGATGATGATATCAAAGAACTGAACATGGAAAAAGGCATAATGCACCTCGTCGACGAAGATAGACAACACGAAATCATAACACATCTAAAACAGCACGATAAACTACTCGAGATTGGCGGTTCGGGTCCCAATGTCCTGAGGACGTCGGCAATACTGGGCAGGAAGTGCACCTTAACCGGACTGGTCGGCGATGATACCTTCGGCAACCAATACACCAGCCGGGTAGACGAACTGAATATCATCAACCGGGTGAGGATAGCAGATACCGGGCTTACCGGTACTTCAATAATTCTCGTAACCCAAGACGGCCAACGAACCATGAACACATGCCTGGGGAACAGCCGATACTATACACCGGACGATGTCCCCGTGGAAGAGATAAAACAGGCAAAGTACCTGTTCGTTACCGGTTATCAATGGGATACCGAATCGCAGATAGAAGCGATGGAACTCGCCCTCAGCACCGCTAAGGAGAACGATACCCGTATCGCATTCGACCTCGCCGACCCCTTCGCTGTTGAACGGAGCAAAGATGCCTTCAAGAAGGTGATCGAGCAGTATGCCGACGTGGTCTTCGCTAACAAGGACGAAGCCCGTATGATGTATCAATGCAGTGTTAGTAACTGTATCGATGAGATTTCCCGTTTCGCCGATATAACCGCCGTTAAGATAGGTAAGGACGGGTCATTGGTGAAGAAGCAGGGTAAAGAAGTGCTTAGCGTATTGGCAAGCGATATCGATGTGGTGGATACGACGGCGGCGGGTGATATGTATGCTGGGGGCTTTATGTATGGTTTGACCGGTGGATTGGATTTAGAGACTTGTGCAAAGATAGCCAACTTCTGTGCAGAATCGGTCATCCAGCAGATAGGGGCGAAACTGCCAACCAACATCAAGGAGCTGGTGCAATCTATCGAGCGTGGTAAGCCTGTTTAGAAGAGGGACATCTGCGGGTCTTTCTTCTTTTTCTGCTTTGGCTTTTCATTTTGTCTTATATTTATATATGCTTTTCTCATGATATCGTTTAGGGAAGCGGGTTTCAGCTTCTGCCTCTTCATTTCATCACTAACTAATCTGTTTATGTAGTCTGCATATCGCTTATCGTTAAAGGTGTTGGTGCTGAATTCCCTACGGTAGATAGAGTATATCGCCGGGTCATAACGCTTTATAGCATCTAGCAGGTTTGCTCTGACCACCGGAGACCTGGTGTTTAACCCTCCATAGATGAAGTAGTCCACATCGCATTCCTTAGCTATGTAAACCATCTCTGATATAGATTTAGCAGAATCGTTTATATACTTCATGATTGGTAAGAGATGTATCCCGGTCTTAACTCCGCTTTTCTTTAACTCCATCAAAGCCTTTACCCTCCTCTTAACCGAAGAAGCACCCGGTTCGAATACTTTTCTTAAATCATCGTCTGCTGTGGTAAGTGAGATAGCCACCGCAGTGAGTGATTTATGGTTTATCCCGGATAGGATATCCAGGTCTCTGGTTACTAAATCGCTTTTGGTGCTGAATATAACTGGTGTTGAATGTCGAGAGAGTAGCTTTAGGCATTCTCTGGTCAGCTCGTATTGCTTTTCTATCGGCTGGTATGGATCGGTAGCCGTTCCGAGACTGACCAGGTCTCTGTTCCACCTTTTCGACGATAGTTCCTTCTCCAGTACAGATGCGATATTGGTCTTAACGAGGATGATTCGGCTGAAGTCCTCAGCCTCTTCCAAGCCGAGATATGGATGGGTGTATCTTGCGTAACAGTATGGGCAGGAGTGGACGCATCCTCGATACACATTGAGTGAATGCCCGAAATGGAATCTACCTGTCTTAATCTTATTGATAGCGGATTTGCATTCTATCTTTTTATATATGGTTTTGTGTCTTTGTTTTGTCTTTTCCATGCTATTTATCATATATTTTAGTCCCCCGAACAACAATATCAGGAAGGGAAGCCGCATATTTATTATGGGAGGGGAAAATAGGGGTCTCCCCTTTCCTGATGTGTAAATATGAGATTTATTGCGGATTACACTTAAGTGATAATACCGCATGGGTATATAACCAGTCCTTTTGATATAATATACCGTAAAAATATACAGAAGTCAAGCAAGACCTGTAATTTTTTACAGTTGTCGGAAGGATTGGTTATACATTTTGAGAGAGTAAGATGCCTTTCCATATCCTATTTTCCTCTAAATATCTTTTTATAAGAACATAAATTTATACAGGGTCTTTTAAATAAAATATTCAAGAATTCGATAATATTTTTATTCATGAATGGTGAATTTTCAGATTGGTCTATTATCTTTATAGAATTATAAATAGGCATATACCCGGAATTTGAATAATAAAAAACAACCAATAAAAGCCTTAATAAGAATAAATATTGAAACAGTAGCGGTTATTTTATTATCTTAGTATTAGATAAACTAATAGAGGTCTTAATTTATGGAAGAGTCAAGAAAAAGTTTCGTGAAATCATTATATTGTGGGGATATCCTAAATGAAGCACTATTCCCATATCCCGACATATCACCAGAAGAAAGCGAGCAGGTACGGATGAAGATGGACTCCATCGAAACCGCATTCTCAGCTAATCTCGCCAACCCATTAACAGATACCGATTTGGACTATGCCGGGAGGATGGGGCTTACCGGACTATTCGTCAATCGTATGTATAAAGGCTTCGGCTTCAATTATAAGATGTACACCTCACTCATGGAACAGCTATTCGCCATTAAACCAGAACTCGGCATCACCGTAGGCATGTATCACAACCCGTGTGTGCATATCATACAGAAGTACGCAAGCGAAGACATCAAGTCTAAATACCTAAGCAGGATAGCTAACGGGGAAGTCGCCTCATATGCTCTATACGAAGGTGAAGAACACGAAGACATTAATCCTAAAGAAATAGGCAAAACCATCGCGGAAAGGCCTACCCATGATAACCAGTATACGATAAATGGAGAGAAGCTCATCGTAAACGGAGGCTTCTCAAAAGTATTCCTAATCTTCGCTATCACCAATGACGGACTGACCTGCTTCATAGCAGATGATACTCTAGGACTATCTAAACCTGTTAAACAAGACCCTGAATTGGATTCGACCATCATCCATCATTACCTTCTAAAGATGGAAGGT
The DNA here is from genome assembly GCA_964447635.1 of uncultured Spirochaetia bacterium. Classification (GTDB taxonomy): domain Bacteria; phylum Spirochaetota; class UBA6919; order CAYUUC01; family CAYUUC01; genus CAYUUC01. The sequence goes on along the minus strand of CAYUUC010000013.1, from coordinate 14,093 downwards.
TTGAGAGTACCGGAGGAGAATCGCATAGGCGAGGAAGGACAGGGGCTCGATATCGCTATGGATCTTCTGAACATAACCCGCCTGAACTATGCTATACTCGCCCTTATGCTTGGAAAGAAAGCCCTCAGCGAAACGGTAAAGCATAAGCATTATGCCGATAGTAAGCCGAATACCAAGAACGACCAGGGTGTAAACCCTCTTAGAGACTTCAAGTCCAAGACAGTTAGCATCGCCTCTATGGTTTATGAGATTGAAAGTATGGTTGATATCTTAACCGGTATCATAGATGAGGATTTAGATTTGAGCCTGGAAGCCCCTCTGCTTAAAATCTACGCTGATAAAAGCCTACAGAAGATTAAGAGCATATTTGACATGATGTTTGAAGAAAAAGAGCCACTACCGCTGAGAGAGCTCATCGATGATATGATTTCCGGTAAGACTTTCACCGTGGATAATGACTATTTGCTAAGGTATGTAGCAACGGCAGGCTTGAAAGAGAAGCAGACCGAGATACTGAAATTCAAAAACAACTTTGAAGAGACCAATAAGAAAATCATTGATGGTTTTAGGAAATTCGGCGACTTCGCCAATAAAACCTTTTCTACATTATCTGAAAGCTTAAAGACCATAACCGGGGAAAGCTCCCAGGTTGAGAAGTCTCAGAAGCTTATGTCCAATTTTAATCGTTTCAAGAAGGATTTCGGCGAGATAAACAAGATGGTTATCGATAACTCCAAAAACTTCTTTAATCTTACATTAGAGGGGGCTAAAGGCTTCAAAGAAGAGATGCTGGACTTCCTGCCCAACGATTTGCTGGGTATGACCTCGATTAAGAATGTTCAGAAAGCATTGACCGATTCAAGAATTCTGTTTAACCTTTATATTAACGCACTAAGACAGGAAAGCAGAAAGATAACCTCCAGATACCATCGTATGGACTCGGTGGATAAAGAAAGCAAAGACTCAATCGGTGATATGGCTCTAAATCTGCTGGGATTGGGGTCGGTGATATCCAGAACAGACTACATCCTTGGTAAACCTGATGTGGTGTTCCAGGCTGATTTAGAGAAAGCCAAACAACAGAAGACATATTCGATAATGGAAACTATGCCTAAGGATTATTACATAAAGCAAATGAACTATATAACCAAGCAAAAACAGAAGCAGGTAAGATATAAGATATCTTTTCAAAGCAATGAAAGCATCGATGATATTATCGATAAACTTTACTCGTATTTAACCGAGAATAAATAAAACGTCAATCTAACTTCAAGTGTTAATAATATCATAAGGCATTTTTTAATAAACTGGAGATGTGATTTTAAATGAAAGTTGGTATTACTGCAAGGTTTTTATCGAGGGGTGATTGCGGGAACAAGACTTATCTGATTAATCTTATCAAGGGTATATCCAAGTATGATAGAAAGAATGAGTATATCATTTTTACTAAATACCCGGTAGATAAAGATATCATAGACATAAAATCTGCCAACATTAAATTCATAACGATAGACAGTAATAAATATGGGTTTAAATCTGATTGGGATTGGGACTGCAGTTTTAATATCACTGATGAATTCCGCCGTGAAAAACCCGATGTTCTACATATTACACACTTCGTTATTCCCAAAATAAAACAGGATGCAAACCATTCCAGCATTGATAACGGCAGGACAGGACTCAGGATAGTAACCAGCGTACATGACTTAATTCCATCCAGGATGTTCCGTCTGAAACCCTTCATTGAGATGGGTATGCCCTTCGACCAGATGTCGCTTACCGGTTTGCGACTAAGGATAAAAGAACCGAGCATGATTAAGAATACCGACCATATCATCGCTTTCTCCGAGCATGTAAAAGGCGATATCATCAGGTTCTTCTCATATCCGGAAGATAAGATATCAGTAATACCACATTTCCCAAGTGAGGAGTTCCGCCTACTAGACATAACCGAAGATAGGTCCACCCGGATAAAACTTCAATCAATAATGAGTAAGTTCAATCTACCACCGAGATTTTTAGCATATTTTAGCGGTTATCATAAGAGGAAGAACATCGACAGACTGGTTAAGGCTTTTGAGAAAATAGTAAGCAATTTACCCGATATGCACCTGGTGTTTATAGGGAAGGGCAGGCTTATGGATAAGATTAAGAACCGTCATCTCAGGAATATACATTTCACCGGGAAAGTGAACAAAGATGAGTTGGTATCCATAATCAACCTCTCAGAGATGACTATCGCCCCATCCCTGTATGAAGGCTTTGGCTTATGGCTGGTGGAGTCTATGAAATGCGGTAAGGTGTGTCTAACCTCGAAGAGAGCACCGATGGAGGATATCGGCGGGGATGCCACCCTATACTTTAATCCAGTGGACATAGACGATATAGCCAATACTATACTTAAAGTACTTACTAATAGGAACATAAAGCGGGAGTTTGAGAAGAAGATGTCCATCCGGGCAAACCTATTTAAAGAAGATACCCATATCAAAGAGACCATATCGATTTACGAAAGGCTGTCTCATGGGGATGGTCTTCATTGAGGGTATGAATATAACATGGTTTAAAGGTGTTATAATTAATTCTAAAAATATAATAAAATATAGTAATTTATAGTTGTTTTTTTTTATTAAACTGTATTAGCCTAACCTGGATAGCTCTTCAGAGATGCTTTCTAATGCGAACATTCTGTTCTCGTCATCTTCAATATAATCGAATAGAGAGATAGCTTTATCGAATTGACCTTTCTTGGCGAGTGATTTAACGATGTGTTCGAAGGTATTACCTTTATGATAAGCGTTCTTTATGGTTGATGCATATCTTATTACTTTATCGAAAAGGAATGTAGATGTTATTTCACCTTCGGACTCTATTCGGGATAGCTCATCTACGATATAGCTGTATAGTTCAGCTTTTGACTTATCGCTGTATATCTCTTTCGCTGAATCTATGATTTTAAGCAGCACCAGCTGTTTATCGAATGTAGCATAAGTATCCTGCTCTAGTTTCGATAGCTCTTCTATAATCCTTATCAGGACTTCGGTTTTTATCTTACTGCTGACTATGTTTTTAGCACTATTGATGATTTTATCGAAAATCTTAGTATTGTCTATGCCATTCTTGACCATTGCTTTGACTATCTTTCCGAATGCTTTTGGTTTATGGGGATGTGCTACAGCCCGTATGATGTCGGTCATTTTCTCCAGAAGGGGGATTTTATATGCTTGTTCCTTTTCTTCTATTTTAGAGATTTCAGTAGCGATTACACCTATGGTGACGGCTTTTACTCTGTCGTTCCTTATTTTCTTGGTATAGGTTATAATCTTATCTATTAATAGGTCTTTTCCCTGGGTATTATTAGTGGCAATCTGTTTGGCTATAGATATAAGAGATTCGGAGCGGTCTTCATCTGTATAGATTGAATTTGCGTATTCTATTATCTCATTGAAGATTTTATACATATCTCCGCTTTGTATATTGTTTATCTCAATGCTTATATCTTTTATGACATCGGTTCTATAGAAGTCGTCATTGATGATTTTCACCGTCTCTATAAGGTAATGTATGAGTGACAGCTTATCCAGGATTTTACTCTTAGCGATATTATGAGCGATGGCTCTGGTTGCTTTCGACCTTTCTTTATCCGTGTATATTTCGGGTATTTTATCTATTATAGTTACGAATATAATTTTTTTATCATGTTTATTTTTGTTTTCTTTTTCCATATTTTTGTTAGTTAACAATTTTATATATAAATATACTTTTAAATATTTTCGGATTATTATCTATATAATACCAATATCCGTTGAGGATGAATTTTTGTATAATAAGATAGAATGTATTTAATACTATTGGTAATTTTAATGAATTATCACTAAAAAATCTATCATTATCACAAAGTTAAGTATATTTTTTATATTAGTAGAGGTTGAATATATTCAATCCCGTGGGATTTTGTAAGATATTGGTTAATATTTTGGAAAATATGGTTAGTTTTTTATATTATTAAAATATTAAAAGATATGAAATTTACATTGGACTTGGTTTTTGTTAAATTTAAGAAAGATTTAATATTTTGTGGAGAAATATGAAAATATCCTTTATATTACCCGGTATTGCCAAGAAACACGGTCAAAAATATCTAAAGGGCTGGAAACATGAACCCTTAACCATCGCTATACTTAAATCATTGACCCCGCCTTTAATAGAAACGGAATTCTATGATGACCGCATAGAACTTATCGATTACGATACCAATACCGACCTTATTGCCATCACATCTGACACTTACACATCGAAACGAGCTTATACTATCGCTGGTAGGTTCAAGGATAGGGGGATACCGGTGGTGATGGGTGGCTTTCATGCTACACTAATGACTGAGGAAGCGCTTCATCATGTAGATTATGTGATTAAGGGTAATGCTGAGGGTGTATGGGAGACTTTCCTATCTGACTTCCGTCAAGGCAAAGCCCTTCATGTATATGAGTCAGGAGATGCTTGTAGTTTTGTCTTCCCGGATAGAACCATCTACAAGGAAAAGACCAAGTACTACTCGCCCATTTCCCTGGTTGAAACGGGGAGAGGTTGTGTCAACAATTGCGATTTCTGTGCTGTTCAAACCTATTATGGTTCTATATACCACACCAGGAAGGTTGAAGATGTGGTGGAGGATGTGAAAAGTTGTAATAGGAAGCGTTTTCTCTTCGTGGATGATAATATTGTTGCGAATCCCCGTTATGCTCTGGACTTGTTCAAGTCTTTAGCTCCGCTTAAGATTAAGTGGTTCTCTCAGGCATCCCTTTCCATAGCGAAGAACCCCGAACTTCTGGAGTGGGCAAAGAAGAGTGGATGTGAGGTATTGCTTATTGGTTTTGAATCTATTGATGAGGGTAGTCTTAACTCGATAGGTAAGGGCTGGATGAACCGCCTTGGTGACATGGAGGAGCTTATCCAGCGTATACATCGGGCTGGGATTAACATATATGCTAACTATGTATTTGGTTTCGATAATGACAACCGTTCTACCTTTGATAAGACTTTAGAGTTTGCACTCAGGCAGGACTTTTTCGCTTCCTCATTTAACCACCTCCTTCCATACCCTAACACAGCGTTATATAATCGTCTGAAGTCAGATGGGCGGCTCATCTACGATAGATGGTGGCTAGAAGATGGTTATCAATATGGTGATATACCATTTTACCCGAAGAATATGTCTCCAGAAGAGCTTTCGGAGGAGTGTGACCGGATAAGGTATGATTACCACCGTCTTGGATACATTGCTGGTAGAGGCATAAGCATCCTCAAGCGTAAGCCTTCTCCCGCTCTTTACCTTATTTACTGGCTGATTAGTGCTAACTTCAAGAAGGAGATAAGTGGCAGAAGGGGATTGGAACTGTCAAAATGCCTTGATGAATTACCGAAATAGCTAATGGAAAGGACTTTTTATATGAAGATACTACTTATATTAGCATCTGACCGATGTTATCGTTATCGTGGGTCTTTCAAAACCTCTGTGACTTATGCTCCGCTGACCCTGACCACTCTCGCCGCTCTTATACCGGAAGAGCTGGATGCTGAGGTGGGTCTTATCGATGAGGGTGTCCAGAAACCGGATTACGAGGGTAAGCATTACGATATCGTGGGGATAAGCTGTGTTACATCGTCAGCGGTGAGAGCTTATGCTTTATCCAATTATTGGAAAGGTAAAGGAGCATATACTGTTTTAGGCGGGTCTCACCCATCATTATGCCCTGATGAAGCCCTATCAAAGGCGGATACAGTGTTTGTAGGCTTTGCTGAGAAGAGCTGGCCGGAGTTCTTGAAGGATTATGCTGATGGAAAGCCTAAAACGCTTTATAAGCAAGACGACAAGACTAAGCTATCTGCACCGTTCCCCCGTAGAGAGTTGTTAGGAAAGGGGTACATGTCGATACCTACGGTGATAGCTAACCGTGGATGTAGTAATAACTGTAGCTTCTGCTCCCTACCTAAGTTGTGGGGTAATTGTGATTACAAACGCCCTATAGACGAGGTTATAGACGAGGTGAAACGCCTTCAATCCAAGTATTACCTGTTCTTAGACCCCAGTCCCATATCTGATAAGAGCTATGCGAAGGAGTTTTACGAGGCTTTGATACCCTTAAACATAAAGTGGGGAGGGCTTTCCTCGTTGGATGTTACCCAAGATAAGTGTCTACTCGACCTTATGAGGAGAAGTGGGTGCATAGGGACTCTACTGGGTTTCGAGTCCCTGGTTCAATCCAACATGACATCTTCCCGAAAGTTCAACAATAAGGTGAATCAATACAAGGAGGTAGTGAAGACTATCCATGGTTATGGCATGGCGATATTGGGTTGCTTTGTGTTGGGCTTTGACGGTGATACTAAGGAGGACTTGCTTGGTATGGTTGATGCTATCGATGAGCTGGATATTGAATTGCCCCGATATGCGGTGTTGACGCCTTTTCCAGGGACAGACCAGTTCAAGCTTCTGGAAGAGGAGGATAGGATACTCACTCATGACTGGTCTCTTTATGACACCGAGCATGTGGTGTTTCAGCCGGCGAACATGAGTCCGGAAGACCTGCAGGAAGCCCTTTACAAGGCATGGACTCGTACTTATACTTATAGGCGTATATTTGGGAAGATTATGAATAACAATAAGGTCAGCCGTCTTCTGTCTTTGCTTATTGGATTGGGATTCCGGAATTACGGGAAGAAACTATTTCGACGTAAGAATGATGAGTATGATCCTTATGAGTTTTTATAGGAGAGATAAACAATATGAAGGTAACATTCATTTTGGCGGCTATCGGTAAGAAGAAGGATAAGCCATACATCAAAACCTGGAATAAGATGGAGCCCCTGACTATTGCTGTTCTGAATGCCCTCACTCCAAGAGAGATAGAAAGGGAATTCTTCGATGATAGGATAGAGATGATAGACTATGATACGGATACCGATGTAGTCGCTATCACATTCGAGACTTATAGCTCGAAAAGGGCATATCAGATAGCGAGAAAGTTCAATGAGAGGGGTAAAACTGTGATTATGGGTGGTCCGCATGCCACTCTGATGCCGGATGAGGTCAAGGAATATTGTGATAGTGTGCTGATAGGGAATGCGGAGTCATGCTGGGTGGACTTCCTCAATGATTATAGGTATGATAGGATTAAGCCTTTCTACAAAGGTAAACCAAGCTTCACCGATATGGTACCGGATAGGAGGATATTCCAGGGTAAACGCTATGCCCCATTGGGTTTGATAGAGACCGGTCGGGGATGCACATTTAAGTGCGAATTCTGTACGATAAGTGCTTGCTATAACTCTACCTATCACCAAAGGAGCCTTGATGCCATCCGGAAGGAGATAGAGGCTAATAGGAAGCTGTATTACTTTTTAGTTGATGATAATGTGGTAGCTAAACATAACTATGCTATCAGTATGTTTAAGGAACTATCTAAACTTAAAGTGAGGTGGACAGGGCAGGGCTCGCTAACTGTGGCGAAGAATCCCGAACTCCTTAAGTGGATGAAGAAAAGCGGGTGCGAAGTCCTCCTAATCGGTTTTGAATCCCTGATTGAAGAAAACTTAAAACAGATGAACAAGCAGTGGAACAAGCCTTCCGAGATGGGTGAATTGGTAAAGCGGATACATGATGCTGGGATTGGCATCTATGCTACATTTGTGTTTGGATTTGACTATGACACGCCGGAAGCATTCGATAAGGCTCTGGAGTTTGCTTTGAGACAGAAGTTCTTCTTCGCCGCCTTTAACCATCTGCTACCATTCCCCAATACTCCGCTATACAAGAGGCTTTCTGATGAGAACCGGATGCGACATCCAAAGTGGTGGCTGAAAAACGGCTATAGGTACGGGGATATACCTTTCATACCTAAGAATATGTCCCCTGAAGAGCTGTTTGAACGATGTACTGAGGCAAGGAATGTATTCTTCAAGAACTCAAACATCTTTAAGCGTTGGCTAAATCAGCTTCGAGTGAACCCTAACCCGATATTATCCTATGTGTTCCTTTCCCAAAATGCAAACCTGAAGAAAGATGTTATGGGAAGAGCTGAACTGCCCCTGGGAGAGAACCTCGATGATTACCCCAAATAAGTTCATCGTAGAGAGAGCGAAAGCATCGGATGCAGGACAGATTCTCAGTATCATCGAGGATATAGATTTCAACGGGAAGATATCCCTTTTGTTTACACGGCGTCCAGACCCGATTACATCATTCAGACACGAGGGGGAACAGGTAGATACCATTGTCTGTAGGGAAAAAGAGAAGGGCAAGGTCGTCGGATTCGGTAATTGCTCGGTGAATACAGTGTATATAAACGGGGGACCGGTTAAAATCGGCTATCTGTTCGGTTTGAGGATAAGCAGAGCGTATCGTCGAGTAGCTAAGGTAATACATAAGGGTTATGAGTTCTTTCACCGTATGTATAAGGATAAAGGAATAAGTCTATTCATACTTTCCATCCTAAAAGAGAACACACATGCCAGGTCTCTGCTGGAAAGACCTCGCAAGTCAATACCCCTCCACAAAGTCATCTCACATTATCGATTGTTTACGATACCTACAGGAAAAGGGAAAACAAACCCACGGTTCAGAAAAGCTACCAAGAGCGATGTCCCCTCTATCGTCCAATTCCTTAATAAACACGGCAAGAAGCATAACCTATTCCCTGTAATCAATGAACTGGACATAATCGATGAAAAGTATAAAGGTGTAACCTACGATAGGTTTTGCATAATGAGGGATGAACAAGGAGAAGTGCTGGCTACAGGCTGTTTGTGGGACCAATCCAGTTATAAACAGTATGTCATTAAGCGATACAGCGGTATCTACAAGCTACTCAATGTCTGTCCATCATTGTTTACACTATTCGGCTATCCGAAGCTCCCTCGGGAAGGCGGATTAATGCGTTTCTTCACTTTATCTTTCTGGCAAGTGAAAGACGATGACCCGACAGTCTTCAAATCCTTCATAGACAATGTAAGATTGGCTGAGCGAAGATATAACTATTTCATCGTAGGAACTACAGAGCAAAACCCATTGATGGAAGTCCTGGAAGGCTACAAGAGTGTGTCCCTTGATAGCCTTATCTACTCTGTAATATGGGATGATATGCCTGACTTGTATCCCTCGAATCGTCTTAACAGACTGGACTACCTGGAATGCGGTCTGCTTTAGATAGGCTTTTCAGACTTTGACAGGCAGATACCGATAAGTTAGGTGGGATTAGCTTAAAAAATCGGGTAATAATTTCTATATCATTGAATGATTTAGTATTTTAAGAATGTATAATATTATAAGTCCGCTTGATAAAAGGATAATGTGAATGGAATGCATAGAAGGTGTTGTGGAAAGGATAACATACAAGGCTGATGATGGAAGCGGTTTCGTCGTAGCTAAAATCAAAGAGCCACAGAAGAAAGACCTAACCGCTATCGTAGGAAACATCGGTCCAATAAATATCGGAGAAAATCTTAGACTATACGGCTTCTGGGAAGACAACAAGAAGTATAAAGTCACCCAATTCAGAGTGTCATCCTATGAAACACTCACACCTGCCACCCTACACGGCATCGAAAAATACCTCGGCTCAGGCATAATCAAAGGACTGGGCGTAAAAACAGCACAACGCATCGTCAAAAAGTTCGGACTGGACACTTTCCATGTCATCGAGAACAACCCAGAGAAGCTGAAAAGTGTAGAGAAAGTCGGAAAAGCAATGGTCGAGAAGATTAAGAAAGGCTGGGAGCAGAACAAACAGCTAAAGGATGTAATGGTATTCCTACAAGGTCAAGACATAAGCCCAGCATACGCATCACGCATCTACAAGAAGTATAAGGAAAAGACCGTCGCCTATGTCAAGGAAAACCCCTATCGACTAGCGGATGATATACATGGAATCGGCTTCAAGAAAGCGGATGATATAGCGAAGAACTTCGGAATTGACCAACATTCACCAATTAGGGTGGAGGCTTTCATCAAATACAGACTGGAACAACTCGCCGGACAAGGCCATGTATATTATCCGTATGACATGCTCATAGAGGAGTGCACAGATGACCTGGATATCGATAGAATCAAAGTGGAAGAAGCGATACAAAGGCTAAGCTCCCATGAGGTAGACCAACTAGTAGTGGATGACATCATAATGCCATCCGGAAAGACCGTCTCAGGCAAACTCATATCGGCTAAAGCTGTCTACTTGAAAAGTCTATATACTTCAGAAACGCGCTCATCACAAAGACTTAACAATCTCTTGAAGATGAAACCATCCTTCCTGAAAACCGATATCGATAAAGCCATAGTAGACTTCCAGACTGATACACTAATCATGCTGTCAGACCTGCAGAAAGAAGCGGTGAAAAGAGCAGTATACAATAAGGTCATGGTAATTACCGGCGGACCGGGAACAGGAAAGACGACCATAATCCGATGTATATGCAGTATCTTCTCCCAACAAGGATTCAGAGTAGGTCTCGCCGCTCCAACTGGTAGAGCCAGCAAACGAATGGAAGAAGCCACCGGAATGCCTGCTAAGACCATTCATCGACTATTGGAATACTCCCCGCAAAGCTTTACCTATACCAGACACCAAAACCGACCCCTCGATGCCGAAATCGTAATCGTAGACGAATTCTCCATGGTGGACATCAACCTATACCGACACCTGCTCGAAGCCATACCACTAAACGGCAGACTAATCATGGTTGGCGATGTAGACCAGCTACCACCCGTCGGTCCGGGGAATGTCCTCCGTGACATCATCGGCTCAAGTAAAGTCTCCGTAGTCAAACTAACCGAGATACACCGTCAGAAGAAGGATAGCCATATAATAGTCAATGCACACCGCATAAACCATGGGCAGAAACTTATCTTACCGGTTAAAGAGGATAAAGACCGTCTGTGGGACTTCTATCTCATCGAACAGGATGATAAACCGGAAATCATAACCACCATAGTAAAGCTCTGTAAGGAGCGTATTCCTGATAGGTTCGGCTATGACCCCATAGAAGACATCCAAATCCTATCACCCATGCAGGTAAGGGATTTGGGCGTGGTTAACCTTAACCGCATCCTGCAGGAAAACCTTAACGATAATCCGCTTAAACTCACTAGAGGAAGAACAACCTTTAAAGTAGGTGATAAGGTCATGCAGACCAGGAACAACTACGATAAGGATGTGTTTAACGGGGATATAGGTAGAATCAAGATAATCAATACCGAGAATAAGTCTATCACGGTCCAATTTGATGAAAATAAGTATGTAAACTTTGAAGGGAATGAACTTGACGAGATTGTCCTTGCTTATGCCATATCCATACACAAATCGCAGGGTAGCGAGTATAAAGCAGTCATCATACCCATTCATACCCAACATTACATAATGCTCAAGCGTAACTTGCTTTATACAGCGGTAACGAGAGGGAAAGAGCTGGTCATCCTCATCGGGATGAGCAAAGCAATATACATAGCCATCAGGAACTCCACCATACAATCCAGATACACCATGCTGGCGGAAAGGCTTATTAGACTTGATAATTATGAAGACCCCGCTGACCGGGAAGAACTATTCTAAATCCTATAGCAAGATAACAAGATTAACATATTCAAAACTGAAAATTAATTCAATTCAAATAAAAACTGATTGACAAAATTGACGAATAATCTTATATTAATGCAAAAATCAACAAGGATTTTTAGTATGAATAAAATTAACGCTTCAGAAATAATAAACAAGATTAACAATAAAGAAAACCTCTACTACGAAGACACTGAAATAGTAGGTAACCTCGACTTTACCACCATAGAAGACATATCCAAAGAAAGTCCTGAAATGGCTTATGGATATTGTAATTCGGCGGTATGCTTCAAGAGTTGTAACTTTAATGGACGAGTGATAGGCGGAAAGAAAACAGGCAATACCTTCTATTCCACAGTATTCCAGCGAAATGTTGCCTTCAATGAATGTAAGTTTGCATCAGGTCTCGAATTTGATAAGGTGTTGTTTTTCGGTAATGCTAATTTCGGCTTCTCGGTATTCATGGATGATGTCTACCTCAGCCATACCCACTTCGGCTCCTACGCAAACTTCGAGAATACATACTTCACCAAGAAAGCGAACATGAACCATATCCACTTTATATCAAAGGTAGACTTCTTTTCAGCAAAATTTATCGGAGAAGCTAGTCTATGGAGGGTAACTTTCCTTGGGGTATCATATTTTAACGGGTCACAGTTCAAGGATACGGTTGACTTCAAGAAAACCATTTTCAACAGCAACGCAAATTTCAAATCAACCAAATTCTTAGGAAAAGCCAACTTCAATAAAGTTCAGTTTAACGGTTTGGTAAAGTTTAATAAGGTTAAATTCGAATCCGGAACAGACTTCACCGAAACCAAACATTATGGAGAACCTTTCGAGGAACCGTTCAACATATTAGACGAATAGCAAAATGTGAGTCAATATAAGATGATGGGTAAATCTAATAATATCAAGATTTATAATAACTAATGAAACCTATCTCGATAATAATACCGGCGGTAATACCTTCCTGGAATAATTCCATATCCATTTTTTATTTTACATTGTTGATTCGTAAATACAACAATATTTTTACCTTTTATTTTATGTTTATATTTTTGTAAATTAGGTTTTCCTTTATATTTGGAAGGATTTTTATTATAGTCTTTTAACGATTTCCAATTCTTAAATAATATTTTTATTATCTGTTGTGATGTTTGAGCAGGCAAAGAAATATAATCAATCTGTTTCTCTTTAGTCAATTTTGTAGTTAATTCGTATTCTTTTGTAAACTCAATATCTTTATTCAAGAAAGAATATACAGTTTCTTCATGATAATCATAATGACCATTTGGAAGTGTCGTAATTTTATAATACAATCTTTTATACCAAAATTCGATAAATTTAGGCAATATTGGGAGAATCCCTCTTCTATCTTCTCCCTTGTTAAGGGAGAAGAAATAGTAAAAGTTTGTGCAACTCATCTCCAAGTCCCCCTTAATTGCGTCTTCGCAGAAGACGAGGGGATTAGGGGGATTCTTTTTGTATTGCTTAAGATCAATGAATTTTCGTATTACATATTTAGTCAACGTTTGCCTTGTTATTCTTAATATATTAACTCTTCTTTTGCTTTCATACATATGAATATAACAATTTTAATAAAAATACATAATATATCTTAATATTATTAATGTTTATTGAACTATATAAACCCCCCTTTAATGACATTTAACCCACCTCTGAACAATGTTATATCTGGAAAGACCTGACCCAATCCTTTACCTAAAGGTTAAGACAGGTCTTTCGTGTTTAGGCTATTTTCTTTTTAATATCATTCCTCTTAGCTATAAACCATATCAGATATAACTTTATTTCTAAGATTTTTAATTAATCCTATCCAAAAAAAATTTCATTGTGTTCACAAGGATAAACCTTTAACACATATTATTCACAATCTTCTAAATCAGCTACAGATTCGGCATTTGCTATACAATTGATAATTTCAGCTGATTCACCACTTAATTCTTTTTTACATTCTTTCATATACTCGTCTTTTCCTTCATCTCCAGCGATGTCTCCCATCATAAATTCCCACATGTTTTCACATGCTTTATCAACATTACCGCCACCGCAACTAGCAAATACAAATATTACTCCTAAAATTAAAAGGAGAATTACTAATCTTGTTTTATTCATAATATTACCCTCTAAATTTTTTTTGGATTTTATTCGCAAAAATTGCGAATTTTTTGTCCATATAAATAATTGACCCGCTTTGAATAATCCGTCGCATATCCCGAACCTTTTTATAGAAAAGCCTTTTCTATATAAGACATTATCCATTAAGATATACAGAATAATGGTTGGATACTCATAGTGAATCCTCCATAAATACGGAAAAACCAATATAGGAAATATTAATACTTATTTTTCACATTTTCAACATAAAAATGAAATTTTTTTATTTTTGTGAAATTTCTGGTTTTAAGAGAGACCCTCCTAATATCCTCTCATCTTCTCCGAAGATGTCATAGGGAGGACTTA
>CAYUUC010000012.1:0-31490 GCA_964447635.1 uncultured Spirochaetia bacterium | reverse complement strand
CCCCTCGTCTTCTGCGAAGACGCAGTTAAGGGGGACTTGGATTTCATTCTTATTCTCCCCTTCAATAAGGTGAGCTAGGGGATGATTCTTCGTATAAATCTTTCATAAAAAAAAGGACCAACCTTAGAAATAATAACTAAAACTAAAAAAATTTGCTTAGATTCAAGTTTAATATTATATTTTAATAATCTAAAACCGACTGTTCGGTTCTATTAAATAAAAATGGAGGATATAGCTATGCCCACAGTCAAAACAGGTGATATCGATACTTACTATGAGATTCATGGAAATGGTTCTCCCATTGTGTTTGTACATGGAGCTTGGGTGGATTATCAGATGTGGAGACCCCAGATTGAATATTTCTCAAAGGATTATAAGGTCATCGTGTATGATGTTCGGGGACATGGTAAGACTGGTGGTTCATCCAAGAAGAAATATACCATTGAGCTTTTTGCTGATGATTTGGAAAGATTAATCACTACATTAAAGATAAATCATCCGATAATCTGCGGTTTATCGATGGGAGGTATGATAGCCCAGAGATATGCGGTGAATAGAGCGGATGACTTACTGGCATTAATCTTATCTGATACTGCATTATCGACTACATTAACGCTTATGGATAAGATTACGCGATACATACTAGCCCCTAAATGGATGTTCTTGGGTTTTGTAAGGTTGATGGGTGTAAAGAGGTATGCTAACTTTGCCAATTGGTTTGCTAAGAAGAGCCGTGGTGAGAACTGGATGAAGGATAAGGACTTCATCGAATATGAGAAAGAACAGATGATGAGTTTCACTGTTAAGGAGTTCAACAAGATTTTTTCAGCTATTTATGATTTTAAGTTACAGGACTTGTCCAGAATTCAAGTCCCGGCATTATTATTGAATGGAGAATATGAGTCAAAGTCAGTTTTCAAGCATACTGAAGTGGCTATGGAATTGCTACCGAATAGTGAATCTGACATCATACCAGGGGCGGGTCATGCTTCTAATGCGGAAAAGCCTGATTACTTTAATAAAATTGTGAGTGACTTCTTAAAAAAGCACAAAATAAAATAATTGTTTTATAAGGAAAAGGTTTATGAGTTAATATAATATTCTATTAAGTAATTATCCATGGCTTATCATCGAGGAATATAACAAAAAGACAAGGATAAAAATTTACATTTATCTTGGTTAAACTTGCCTTTTAATTTATTAATTGATTATTTTTAGTATGTTATAAAAATTAATCTATTCTAATATATTTGAATTAAATGGTTTATAGACCAATAAAAATCGGAATTTGCTGATATTTTAAACCAGCAAAATACTTTTTAATAATCGATTTTGAATATATTAGAAAGTAAAAATGAAAAAATTTAGAGGGGATTAAGTCTATATGGATATACTATACCTTATCCTCTCTCTCGTAATCGGGATAATTATTGGAACTATTGCTTGTTATGTGGTTTTAAGATATATAAATAAAAGAAATTTAGAAAGTTCTGAGAATAAATCCAAAGAAATATTGGAATTAGCTAAAGAAAAAGCTGAAACCATAAAAAAAACTATAGATGAAGAAAGAAGACTTTTATATAAAGAAACAGAAAGAAATGAGAATGAGATAAAAGAAAGAAGAGCAGAACTTAATAAATTAGAAGATAGACTTCAACAAAAAGAAGATAATCTCGACAAAAGAATTAGTATAATAGAAAAAAAAGAACAAGCTTTACAAAATAAAGAAAAAGAATTAGAGAGAGAGTCTAACAATATAGAAAAGGAGCGCCTTGAACTGGATTCTAAACTGGAAGCTATAGCAGGATTAACCAAAGAAGAAGCCAAGAAGCAGATTATTAAACAAGCCGAAAAAGAAGCTGAAAAATCCGCCTTCCAGATAGCATCCAAAATAGAGAATGAGGCTAAACTCACCGCAGAGAAAAAAGCCAAACAAGTCATCGTTGAAGCTATGCAGAGAACCGCCCCCGAAGTGGTCGGCGATACAGCGGTCTCTACGGTTTCACTACCAGGTGATGAAATGAAAGGGAGGATCATCGGCAGGGAAGGCAGGAACATAAGAACATTAGAAAACCTCATCGGAGTCGATATCATCATCGATGATACTCCAGAAGCCGTTGTCATCTCATGCTTCGACCCGATTAGAAGAGAACTTGCCCGGATGTCGCTGGAAAAGCTAATCCTAGACGGAAGGATACATCCTACCAGAATCGAAGAAGTGGTGGAGAAAGTTAACCAGGAAATGGAAACCAATATGCTAGAAGATGGCGAGAAGACATGTATGGACTTGGGTATTACCGGAATACATCACGACTTGCAACGATACATCGGCAAGCTCCTTTATAGAACAAGCTATGGTCAAAATGTCCTTAACCATTCCATCGAGGTTGCCCAATTGGCGGGTCTACTCGCATCACAACTCGGAGCAGACATCGATATGTGTAAGAGAGCCGGCATACTGCATGATATCGGAAAGTCCATCAGCGTAGAAAGATTCGGAGCTCACGCCATAATTGGTGGTGATTTAGCCAAGCAGTATGGAGAAAGCGACAAGATAGTAAATGCCATCTCCGCTCATCATAACGATGTAGAAGCGAAGAGTCTGGAAGCTGTCATCATTCAGGTTGCTGATGCTATATCCGCTTCTAGACCAGGTGCCAGGAGGGAGTCCTTCGAGAACTACATCAAGAGACTGGAAACCCTGGAGAAGATAGCTAATGAGTATGAAGGAGTAGAAAAGGCATACGCCATTCAAGCCGGGAGAGAAGTTCGAATCGTGGTTAATCATGAGGATTTGGATGACCTTTCCGCTAAGAAGCTAGCGAGGGACATAGCAAACAAGATTGAATGCGAGGTTAAATATCCCGGTCAGATAAAAGTAACGGTGATTCGTGAAACACGGATAACCGAATATGCTAAGTAAGCAGGGTCTTATACTAACACTTAAAGCTCTTAGCATACCGTCTGACCTTATCAAGCCATTTCTCCCTCGTTCTCCTGCTAACCAGTGAGACCGGGTTTAAGTTTATCCATTTCACCCTTTTTATACCGCAGAACTTTAGTGCTCCATCGATGAGGGTATGTTTGACCGCCCGTCTATATCGTAAGCAATAGTAGAAGCCTGGTGTATTCATAGTTGTAATGACGGTAGCCTTTAGGTGTGTAAGGTAGCCTTTTGGATGAAAACCTTTAGTTTCGAAAGCCCACTTATTGAGGAAGACCTTATCGAGAAAGCCTTTTAGGATAGCCGGCGTATCCTGCCACCATATAGGGAAGATAAAGAAGAGGTGGTCAGCTTGTTCAATCCTTCTCATATATCCCCCTACCATAGGGTCTTTGTATTCGCCTTTCCTGTATAGTCTTAACCCTTCTCTATCCAGTGTCGGATTGAACTCATCTTTATACAGGTCGACCACATCTACAGAGAGACCCGCATCATTCAATCCATCAACCAGTGCTTCTTTTATAGCGTGGTTTAGACTCTTTTCATAGGGATGCGCATATACAATCAAAGCATTCATATAATGTTAAGGAGTTTATAATAAAAGATTGGCGTGGTTTCGATTAATCACTAATGACTACGGTTCTAAGGTCGGTCTTTTCTACCTCTCTACCGTCTACCTTAATATAAATGGTTGTGCAGAATGGCATCACAAGGTCTTCATGAGGTTTAATCACCGTGGTTAGGAAGTATTTCTCCCCGCCTACTGTCCTTTCTGCGAAGTTGTCAAACTTAATCATAAGGTATTCGGAAGAGTCATTTCTAATATGGACAAACTGGTTATTGGTATAGATTACCACCCACTTGGAGTCTACAACCTTATCATCTTGAGCGGATAAAGTTAAAGACCCTGCCACTAAAATAAGCATAACCAATATTAATATCACTTTTCTTTTCATATCTAATTCTCCTTATAAATATTCCTATTAACAAAATAATTAGTAATTATTTATCTTAGCAAAATCAATTAAAGCTTATTCTAAGATTATTATAATCTAAATATAATCAAACACTTTTAAGTTAATCAACAAAAAAGTATAATTCATTAACCTTATTTATAAATAATTCCCTACTGTGAAAAAATTGGTTTTGTTAAATAATTCCGGACACTAAACTCATGACCAAATGTTGTGAGAGTCGAAGTGTCTTGTGTTCACCATCTAGGATGTTGCGGTCATTTTGACTTTACTCAATGACTTTTTTAGTAAGATTCATCTAATAATACTTACTATATCAACAGAAATTTCACAATAGGAATAATTCTGAATTATTCAATAAGCTGATTCACACAAAACATATATGGTCTCAATCATTATTCACCATAAGTTTGAATCGCATAAGTATAACATAATCAAAGTCTTATTTTTAATCAATACATAATAATATTATCCTTAATAAAAAATTCATATCAAATTTCATAAAAATAAAATAATTTAATGGTTAAGTATAAATTAGAAAAACATCCGATTATTGTGCAATCTAAAACCTTTTTATTATCTTACGATATATAAAGTATCTTAAAGCAAAAGGTAATACATAATGGAAATAAGGACTTATTCGGAAACAAATGTCGGAAAACTCAGGAAAAATAATGAAGATGCTTACTTCACAGCAGAAATTATGATTCATCTCCAGGATGATAAAAAAGAAACCATACATATAATCGTAGTGTTAGATGGAATGGGCGGACTGGAAGGCGGAGAGATCGCCTCATCGATAGCCGGAAAAACATATTTAGAGGAAATACTCAAATCACTATTCAATGAACAATCCATCGATATAACCACTAAGGATAAGTCATCTAATCCTAAAAAACCTTTCTACCAGGTTGATATAAAGTCATACGCACAGGAAGAGGAAAAATCCTACACCATAAAAGGAAAGATTAAAAAAGAAGCAGATGGAAACATTAACGGAGTTATTAAGGAGTTTTTGAATATAAGTGAAAACCAGCAAAAGACGGAAGAATGGCTTAAACAATACCAACATACCCTACTTAATTCTTTAAAACTAGACTATGCAATATCAACAAGTAACGAAAAAGTTAACGACGTTGTAAAAAATGGTGACAGAGGTATGCCTCCCGGAACAACTTTGACATCTGGTGTAATATACCAGGATATCATGCTAGTATCGAACATCGGAGACTCCAGAGCATATCAGTACAAAAATGATAAGATAAAACGAATCTCCAAAGACCATTCCTATGTACAAGAGCTGGTGGACAAAAAAGCAATCAGCAAAGATGAAGCCCGATTACACCCCCAGAAGAATATCATCACCCGATGTATAGGGGCAAACAAGACGGATTTTGCTGACCACTTTATCCTAAAAATGGAGGTAGGTGATATATACCTCTTTTCCACCGACGGTCTGCACGACCTATTATCCGATAACTCTATAGAAAAGGTTATAGATAAGAACCGGAATAACCTGGAAATGATTGGAAAAAACCTGATAAAAGGGGCATTGGAGAAAGGCGGTGTAGATAACATTACATTAACCATAGCTGAAACCTTATGAATGAAAAACTAAGAGATATTTATAAACGATTCTTCAAATACCATTTCCCATACTACAAAAGACATATAGACCATGATTTCGATAAGGTGAAGATTAAAGAAGGCGGATTCATAACCTTTTTCCTTAAACTCTTCGGATATAGGGGTATATGCCTTTTCAGAAAGATACACTATGTTAAAGGCTCTGTCAAGAAAGAAGAGATGCCCAAATTCATCGTCCACGAATTAACCCATACTATTCAATATAGAAGGGAAGGTATACTGGCTTTCCCTTTCAAATACATTTTCAATATCATCAAAGATGGTTATAAGAAGAGCAAATACGAAGAAGAAGCCAACTACTATACCAAAATGTTCTCGATATGGTGTAAGAAAGAAAAGATTAAATTAGACAAGCTCTAAACAACATCCTCATTTATGCTTATAAATCAATTATCATTCACTATCGAAAATCTGACGATTGTATAGGTTTCTGAAGTAAGAATCCTTCCTAAGCAAGTCTTTCGGGTTTCCCTCTTCTAGAATGCCCTCATGCTCCAGCACATATATGTAATCAGCATCCAATACGGTAGATGCACGATGGGTGATGACCAGCTTTGTCGTCCCGGCTAATCTGGTATTGACTTCTCTCCACAGGTCATTTTCGGTCTTGGTGTCCAATGCGGATGTGGTATCGTCCAGCAGGAGTATGTCCGGTTTATGAACTAAAGCCCTGGCTAGAGCCAGTCGTTGTCTTTGACCTCCGGAGAGGGTCAGTCCGTTAGGTCCTATCTTTTCATCTAATCCATCCGGGAATAGGGTTATCTCCTTATCGAATTGGGCTATCCGGACTGCTTGCTCGATATCAGCATCGGAGATGTTCTCCCTGCCGAAGATGATGTTTTCCTTAATCGTATCGGAGAACAGAACCGGCTCTTGCGGGACAAAACCGAACACACGTCTATAGTTGAACAGGTTGAGCTTCTCTATGTTCTTCCCATCGAACCGGATTTCACCTTGTGATGGGTTCAATAATCTCAACAGTAGCAGGAACAGTGTAGACTTACCGGAGCCTACCTCACCCAAAATCCCTATCTTATCCCCACGATGTATCTTCATATCGATTGAGTCGAACACCGTCTTAACAGACTCTTCCGTCTCGTAATGGAAGCTAAGCCCATTGATGTCAATACTGTCTTTGAACTGTAATGGTTTGGTTATGCGGGAGGCTTTCTCCGACTCGACTATCTCTGCTTCTGCTCCCAACACCTTCATTATCCTTTCGAAACATGCTCTCGCCCAGCTGTAATCGGCAATCACCTCAGCAGAGAACATAAGCGGGAAGGTAATCATCCACATATAACCGACTATAGCAGCGAGTAGACCCGGTGTCCACAATTCATTGATAAGCTGATAGCCTCCATAGAAGATAACCACTGTGGTCAGTAGGCTTGGTAGTGCCCAGAACAAGCTCCATATCATCACCCGGAACTTGATTGCTTCGTAATCCTTATCTGCACGGGTATTCATTATCCGGTTGAACTTAATAGTCTTAGCCGGTTCTCTAAGGTAGGCTTTGACAATGGAGATACCGTAGAAGTTAAGCTCAATTTCATCGTTAACATAGCTTATATGCTTCTGTAAGTCCTTATATACATCCTTATATTTGTTCATTATCCTTATGTTGACCGGAATCAGACTTAAGATAATGCCTACCAGAATCAGACTAAGTATAGCAGCCTTACTGAATACGAAATAGAAGGCAATACCAACCATAACCAACAACTCAGGCAGGATGAAGAAGAATGAGTATATGAAACGGGTCAATACCTCCACATCTTGATTCAATACAGTAACGAGATAACCCGTCTTATTCCTCTGATAGAAGTTGTTTCCGAGGGTGAGTATCTTCTCGTAAAGCTCCTTCTGTACATTTTTACGCATGGTGAAGAAAGCAATACGTCTCAGATAGACCATCACAACCATCCCGAAGAAGGCAAGGAAGATGTATCCCGCTAAGGTGTAGATTGGGGTGAGGTCTGCCGCTGTGTTGTTGACTATAGCATACCTCACAGCATCGATGCTTACCCCGGTCTGTCTGGGGATAGCTGTGGTAGCCCACACCCCGACGATTGTCGTCATCCATGAGGATAGCGCCCAAAACTTCTTCTTCCATAACCACTTTATGCCTATCTTTGCTATCTCTATCATAATCCTATCCCACATTCTCCGAAAACTGATATTGAAAGTATTGCTTATACCTTCCGTCTTTAGCGATCAGCTCTTCATGATTTCCCCTTTCCAGGATGAACCCCTTATCCATAACGATGATTTGGTCGGAATGCCTAATCGTGGACAGGCGGTGGGCAATCATTATCGAGGTCTTGTTTGACTCAAGCATATTAAGTATCGTTTGCTGGATAAGCCTCTCCGAGTTAGCGTCTATGTTTGATGTAGCCTCATCGAGTATCAGGATCGGTCTATCGTAGACCATACATCGTGTAAACGCCACCAGTTGCTTCTCTCCGGAGGAATAGTTGCCACCCTTCTCGGTGACCTCAGCATCATAGCCGCCTTGCCTCTTTTCTATGAATGAGTCAGAGCCGACCTGTTTTGATGCTTCTATTATCTTGTTCCTGCTTATGTTTGGGTTATCGAGTGTGATGTTATCTTTTATGGTACCGGTAAAGAGATGGTTCTCCTGCTGGACAAGCCCCATGTATGCTCTGAGTTCGTGTATGGGGTACTCTCGTATGTCTTTGCCATCCAGCAATATCCTTCCCTTCTGCGGTTCGTAAAAGCGGAACAACAGCTTGATTATCGTTGTCTTACCGCAACCGGTAGGACCTATCAATGCCAGCGAACGCCCAGCCTTTAACTTGAATGAGATGCCTTTCAGCACCCAGTCCTCCTCGTCTTCCGTGGACAAGTCGATGTTGGTTGCCTTGTCCTCGCCGGATTCGCTTTCATACTTATATGTGAACCATACATTATCGAACACTATGCCATTTTTAATGCTTTTAGTCTGTGTGATGACCTTCTGTAGCTCCTTATTCCGCTCCACCAGGTCTTCCTGTTCTTTGACCAGAGTATACAGTTCTTTGCTGTCTTCACGCTTCAGGTGCATTATACCGTCTATCCTCTCCAGAGAAGCGAACGCCTCCTGTATCATCCCAATCTGCTCCGAGATAACCCGAAGCGGCATTACCGCTATATTGACCAGCGTGGTGAACATTACCAACGTCCCTATCGATGCACCAGTCTGACCCCTAGTAAGAAGTGCGAACACGAATACGACTATCCATGCGGCGAACCTCTGGAACATGAAAGCACTGCGGAAGTAGACGAGAAGCATGGCGAATACCTTCAACTCTTCCCTTCGCCTATACTCAACCTCATCCTCAAACCGGCGTTTGAAGTCCTCTTCGTTCTTGAATGCCTGTATGGTTCTGATACCGGAGATGGACTCGGCTATGTAACCCGTTATCTCCGATATCTTCTTTCTAAGACGGACTAACCTCGGTCGAGCTACCTTCTGATAGATGAACGAAGTCAAGAAGATGAATCCCACCGGTATCATCAGCCAAACCGCCAGGCTAAAGTCGTATATGAACATGAAAACGAAAGCTGCCAACGATTGAGTAGCATCACCGAAGACCGTAACCATAAGGAATCTGAAGACCAGCCGTAGCCTTTCCGTGTCTGCTTCCACTCTGGTGAGTAGCCTGCCTACCGGATTGCGATGGAAGAACTGCAACCGGGCTTTGGTCAAGTGAGAGAACATCCTCACCTTAAGGTCGGACACAATGGATATGGATGCTTTCTCCACATTGATACGCTGTAAGACCCTACCCAGTATCAATAACAGCATCAGTCCCAGGTATAAACCAGCATAGATAATGAACCTCTGCATGTCTTCCCCGGTGGGTGAGCCTTCCAAGCCTTCAGCTAAATCCACAATCAATCGGGGCATGTTCTGAGCGATGAGTTGCATCCCTGCAAATACTATGGATAGCAGGGCGAATACGATGAATACTTTTTTCTTAGACTTGCCGAGATTGTAGACAAGTCTTAAATACTTGACCGGTTTTTTGGTAACCACCGGTTCTTCCTCTGTGTGATCAATCAAAATTTTCCCTTTCAATTAATTAGGTTTGATATGTATAATACTAATCCAATAGGTGCATATTAAATTGCTTTTTGGAATAATCATTGGCTGAGGTTAACTAAAAAGTGACATAAATTTTAATATAATTAGACGGAGAGTTTAATCAAAATTTGGTAATGGTTATTTTGTTTATGATAAATCGGGTCACCGCACTTCCATTACTGCTCTATGACCATCATCGAGTAAAGTTTTAATGTAATCGAAAAGAGTTTAGTGATATCAATAATCAGCAATATATATCATTAACCAAAATTTAATGCGAGGACTGACAAAGGCATTTAAACCAAACTTAATCTATTGCGAGTCTTAACCGAATGCAAAGTAGAATCTTGGATCGAAAGCACCGGAACCATCTTGAGTATCATTATGGAATAAAACAGCCCCGAGATGAAGCGTAACGGGTAACAGGTCAAAGATGACGATGTATTTGGACTCAAAGTAAATACCCATCGAATACTTTAGTATGTCATCCACAGTCAGGTTATCCGCATAGTCGATAGGATGCCTGATGAAGCCTATATCGAAGAAAACAGCCCCACCCGCCGAGAAGAAAGAGATCAACCAGTCCAAACCACCGAAGACTTCGCTTTCCAGCTCTAAAGGCCGGGTCTTAAGTTCGATGCTGGCTGTATTGGAGGAAAGCCCTCTAAACGCAGTACTAAAACCTCTAACCGGGTCCCAGTTGCCATTACTTACGCTGGGTACAGCATAATAGGCTACAGCTGTTCCGGTAAAGGATTCGGTAACGATGTTCCGTTCGAAGTAAAGATGAACAAACAGGTTTTTCTCGAATATTGGTATCCATCCGTCCAGCTCAGTGGTAAGACCGAGATAAGACCAGAAGTTCGGGTCATACTTGCTCCCTGCTTCAAAGAAGGTCTCTGTAAGGAAATGAACACCCCATACCCTCCTGAACTCATGCTGAGAGTCATTGGAATAGTCGAACTTCATCAAGAAGGTTAGTCTTTGCTTCTGATGGGTCTCATCACCGTTTATGATATCCCCTTGATAGAAGTCATCCGGTCGGGAGCTTACGAATCTAAACATGGATTCATACTTTGTCCCGGCTTCCAGATAGTAATAGCCTTCGTAATGGTCGCCAAGTATAAGCTGAATGAAGTCAAACCTGACATATGTATCGATAAAGGAAACACCGGTAGCATCGGTGGTTACGGTATATGGTTCCTGGTTGCCTTCACCGAACCATCCTCCTCCAGAAAGGATACCGCCGAAGAACAAGCTAAGACGGGTTTCCATATCCGGTATGAGTAAACCATAAACCTCTCTATAAATTGGACCGATACCTACTCCAAGACCGGGAAGTTCGAAGCCGAAGCGCCAACCACCTTCTGTTTCGGTATCCTGTTCGTTATCCTGCGCATGTAAAACAGGCACAAAGCATAGAACGAGAATCAATACTATGACTAACTTTTTCATAAACACACTCCACCTTATAAAATTATCGTTCAATAGGGAATTATTTAATTAATATGTTATCTATTGCAATATAACAATTTTCGGACTTATTAAAAATAAACTCTATCGAATTTATCTCCTTTTTTTCCCATCCTTCGATTATATTCAAAGGTATATGTATGGTCTGGGTGACGATATGCTTCTCATAGTCCTTCTTATTGGTGAGCCATACTTTAGGGACTCCCGTTATTGCAAAGTGCTCCTTGAGTGTGGTGGTATAACTACTACCATCCATTCCTCCAATCCTAATCGTGAAGTCGAAGAGCTCCTGTTCATCATCATCACGATAATACATGCTAACCACCGCCAAATCGAAAGCTAATGTCCTCCCGACAATCGGATTATTGGTTGTAAACATGCTGAATTCAGCCGGGTCATCCCTCCACTTTAGGAACAAAGCCCAACTTTCCTGTGAACCTCTGCTGAGGTAAAGCTCATTCTCCTTCCATAGGGAGAAACCACTTGCATCACAATACCAGCCGGTTAGCCGTGCTGTCTCCATGAGTATATCATCGTCAAAGTCGGCTATCAGGTAACCTTTATGGTCTTGATACCGGTTTATGTAGAGTGTACGGGGTAGCCAATGTAATCCTTTCCTGTAGTCCTTAAAGAAGTCCTTATATCTATCATCCCCTCTTATAGATACATCAAGGAACGACGAAATTAGTAGCTTCGCTGTGGTCTGTTGCTGATATGCATCGAGGATATTACCTTCCAGCGATGGGTCAGGGTCTTGCTCATCTGCCCATGTGGTGTTAAATTGAGAGTGGTTCGCTCCGTAAACCCAGAACCAGCTACGGAATCTGCCAAAATCAGGCAGATTACGATTGAAGAAGCGCGAACCCTTAAATGAGTCTACATCCCCGTCGTGCGAACCATGCATCAATAAGTAGTCCACATCAGAAGGGGAGAGCGGACGGTCACCCGGTCGGTATTGACCTTCTACCGGTGCCATTGATACAACAGCCTTTATAGGGAGGTTCCAGTTAAACCGGATGTTGCCATTATCCAGATAGTATGGGAGCTTATTGAATAAGGCGGCAGTCACCACCGCTTCTCCACCCCTAGAGTGTCCAATCATGGCTATGTTAGAGGTATCTATTATCTGATAAAGGGGAGCAGAATCATCATCATTCCAGCTAAGTATCACTTTAGCATGGTGTAGCATGAGGATAGCCCGGGCATCGTTCTCATCGCCTTTCCGACCGTTAAGGAAATTCTGGTCAACAGTAGAGAAGATGTAACCACGGGAAGCGAGAAGCTCCCCCAGATATTCATAACCGAACTCGGAATACTCCTCAGCATCATGGTTGCCATGGACACAAAGGACAAGTGGGAATACGCCTTCCCCTTCCGGATACCAAATCTTACCGTTAACCGGAACATCTTTGGCAGTGTAGCCCCAGTACTTAGCATCAACATTGTTGAAGTAATAGGCTATATTGGTGTCTTCCGTGGTTACTGATGTATTAGACTCCTGATACTCTTCTCTCCTCGGATTATGTTTGCTACCATAATAGAAAGATTTAACTTCGTATCTACCGAGAGAAGCAGGGTCGGGTAAGTCGAGTAAATCAGGCAAAGAGTCAGCTTCATATATATATTTTCCAACAAGCTCCGGAGGTATCGGCTTATAAGTCACTGTTGTACAGGAAACGATTATAGCGATTATGATGATGACCGGTTTTAAAACGTAGTGTTTCTTGTGTTTTACATTACTATTGTTTATCATTGTCTTCGTCTTTTGGTTCGGTTTCTTCTTCAGAATCTTCCATAGATTCTTCTTCAGAGTCTTCCATAGATTCTTCTTCTGGTTCTTCATCCAGTTTATTGATTTCCTTATCCTCGGGTTGTTCTTCGATATCATCTCTCTTTTGTGATGTTGAGTCTTCATCGGATTCGGTCTCTTCTTCCTGTTCATCGGAAGGCGGTGTTTCACTTTCCACTGTGTGCCATGTAGAGAAGTCATGTTCGATATCTTCATCTTCTTGGTCTAGAGTGCCGATTGTATGTCCATCAGACTCAGTCTTTCTCTTACCAAAGAACTTCCTCACGATAATCACTACGAGTATAAGGAAGACCACGACAGCAAAGATTAAGATAGCAGTCATCAGACTATTTGTTCCACTCAAGTCGGACTTGGTCTTTTCCAGTTCCTGTTCGAGTTTATCGACTCTTCCGGTTAGGGTGGTTATCTGGGTTTCTATACCGCTAAACCTTTCCTCTATATCTGTACCAATACCGTCTATATTACTAAATTCAGTTTCCAATTGGTTTACCTTGTCTTGCAAATCATCAATCTTCTGATTTAAATCTTCTCTTATATTATTAATCTGGTTATTACTGGCACCATTCTCTATTTGCTCATTATTCGAATTTCCCCCAGGTCTTATAAATATAACCAGCAGTATAACTATTATAGCAGCGATTACAACTGTAATCATAATTCCAGTATTTCTTGTTTCTGAATCCATAAAGATATTCCTTATTTTTTAGATTTTTCTATATAATATAATATAAACAAAATTAAGAAAATATAGTGAAATCAAAAAGTAATTTCTAATATAAAATTATAATTAAGTAATAATTATAAGTATGGGGAAATAAAAAACCCTATACTGAAAAGACCAGAATAGCTTCTGCTGGGTCGGTTATATCCATAATGGTTAATCCTAAATAATCTTCCGCTATATAAGCATAATTCCCGTCTACATATACATCCAACATATCCGCATCGGTTACATAACCACCCAGTAAAACAGGTAAGAGAATATGGTAGGCTAATCCACCCTTTCCATAATATGACCTCTCTTCTTCTGGAAGACATTGGAGAAGGTCTTCATCCTTATATAATCCTGAAACATCAAGGCGGAGTCTTCAGCAAAATCCAAAGTATGCAAAGTCTGACCAGTATAAATCTGGATATACCTATTAGAACGGATTATAACAGCATCCACTTGCTGATAGGTCATACTTACCGAATAGCTTTTCCTTTCAGCAGATTCTATCGTCACCCCGTCAGTATCCGCTGTGATAATGCTTCTTCCATTATCAATATCATGTCTTTTGGTTTCCTTTTCAATCTTCCATACTACATTATTCGACTCTATCTTCTCAGGATGGTGTTTGATAATCTTTTGGTGATACTCAGGGAGGGTGATTAAGTTATGCTCATCGTCCAGCAAGAAGAGGTTATCGGTCAATCTATATTCATTACCGCATCGGGAACACTTTATAACATGGCCATCAATCTCGAATGTCCCGATAGATTTACACTTATCGCACATATACATTATCTTATCTATGCCGGGTGCGTTGGCTGAGGTTGTCTTATCGTCAATCCTTTTCTTAAAGGTATTTTCACGGAGGAATCGCATGATACTAATGAACTCATCTTCGGTGGTGATTGTCCGGAGTTTATAGATGTTCACGGTAATCTTTTTGTTCCGTCGCTGACCCCATCTTGGATAGGATTGATATGCATTATCAATGTTCACCGGCAGAATGGGTATTTGATGACGGGTGATGTATCTCATTAACTGTATGGAGTAGCACCCCTCACCATACCAGCTTCTCCCTCCATCGGGGAATACACCTACAATGCCTTTCTCCCGGACGATTCGGTTAACCTTGTGTAGCTCCTTCCAGTTCTTCTCATAACGATTAAGCCTAATCGAACCCAGTTTGGAAAACAGCTTTGCTAGCAAGGGTGTACGGTACATGTCATGAGTAGTAAGGAAGTTTATCGGCATCTTCAAAGCATTGTGTATGAAAAAGGGGTCAAGGTAGTTGTTATGGGGACATATAACCAGATAACCACCTTCTATATACTCGTCATTCTCGTTCCTTACACTGAATCTGAACAATACTTTAAACACAACCGAGGACAGGATATATATGAAATAGGTAAGACCGGGGATGAAAGCAGGCACATTCCTACAGTATCGCTTATATTCATTGCCGTAACGCTTGAGGAGGGTCTTCTCCTCCTTATTAACATAGATAAGCAATCCAATAATGTATATCGGGAAGGATATGAATAGCATGGACAGCGACTCCAGCAGGACGATTAACCCTAATACAACCAAAGTAAAACCATAATAGATGGGATGCCTGGAGAAAGCGAATAAGCCGGACTTGACAAGCTTTACCGGAGGAAGAAGGGAAATGGGTAGACCCTTACCATCCTTATAGAAACGGATAGTTGAGAGTATAACGAACAGTCCGCCTTTTAGAAGAAGGATAACCGAGATGAAATACCTTAATACATCGTTTATTTCTACTTTTACCGGTATGATACCAATAAGTTCAGGAAGAACCAATAGGAAAGGCAAAATCCCCCAAAAGCCTATGATGTAAGCTATTATGATAAACAATCTCTTAGCCAATTTCATTCTCCTTATTAAAAGTCATAACCCCGTAAACCTTATCGGTAAAATCCTTCATACTCATAAACATCATATTTAGATGGTGATTTGGTTTACATTATCTATCCTAGACGGTATCTAACATTGCTATCCCTGTTAAAACCTTAATATCAATGATATAGCAGGTCCTTCAGCCAATCCTACCAAAGCACCGGTAAAACCGCCCCAGACGGAACCCGCTAATAGGGTATATAATAACACTTCTCCGTAGGTTTCCAATTGACCGACATCTATGGTCTCGGTAAAGTATCCTATGGTGAAATAGGGAACCATTATTGCTATACCAGCCAAAGCCCCTGCTAACGCCCCGCCGAATAATCCATACGGGATAGACCAGTACCATTTCATCTCGGTATCGATAAGTATCTTGCTGAATAGAAAATTGGTTGCACCTCCTACCCCGCCATGTATTAGCGTGAGTAAAATCCCCCATCCAATACCTGTTTCAAAAACATAAGTGCTGGCAGTGAAGATGCCTGCTCCTGCTCCTATAATCGATGTGGTAATGAGGGTAATCCTCTCAGAATCTGTATATTCAGAAAAGTTAATACCGAATAATGGTGTAAAATTATCATTAAGGTTAAAAAACAGATTTTGAGATTGAGATAGTGATGGTAATAGTAAGATGATGAATAAAACAAGAATCACATACTTTAATAAAGATTTAAAATTAATCATTGTTCCATACCTGCCTTTTTAAAGATGTTCTTACTATTATTAAAGATACTAATAAGAGATGATATTTAGTATTACAGAGCCAACATTTTTAGTATAACCTCTTTGGAAGTTAATGTTGTTGATTTATATAAAACCTCCTTCTTAAAAAGTTCTTTGCTATTGAATAAAATCAAATAAAACCTGGTATATAAAAATATAATGATTATTAGAGGAAATAAGTTATGAATGAACCAAAAATCATCAATAGCCAGGAAAGGAAGATAGCCGGCTATAAATTAGTAACAAGGAATGTTCAGGGCGAGAACAACAAGGATATACCGAATTTCTGGGATAAATTAATGAAAGAAGGTAAACTTGAGATGATACCCGATTCAGTTAATCCTAACACAACTTATGGCGTATGCATCGATTCGGAAGGGGATAACCCGGATTTTACCTATATTGTGGGTATGGAAGTGTCCTCTTTTGATAATATATTCGATGATATGGTTAGTATCACCCTTCCAGAGACAAGATATGCGGTGTTTAATGTTGATGTGAAGGATGGAATAAGCGAGAACATTCACAAGACATATGATTACATATTGAATGAATGGTTACCTAAATCGGAATATAAGTTCAATGGTAGTATGGATTTTGAGTTATATGACCAAAGGTTTTTGAATAGAGAAGCACCCGTTATGGATTTATATATCCCAATAGAAAAGAAATAGCAGATCAATACAAATTTAATATCAATCCCCTTCTCGTTTCTTCTATGAATCATCTCATAATATAAACAAATTTTGAGAAAGTTGTTTACATTTTAATGTATTTTTGATTAAATTATCATATAGTATATTTTTCACTATTATTTTTGAGAAAAATCATGAATAATATCGAACCGGAAAAAAAGAAAAAAAGTTCAAGAATCCTTATTGTCGATGATAATCGAATTAATCTGGAAATACTTCAAGACTTTTTGGAAGACGAATTCGATGTATTGACTGCAGTTAATGGCAATGACGCTATAGAAAGGGTAAAAACCGAAATGGTAGACCTTATACTACTCGATATTATGATGCCGGATATAAGTGGTTACGAAGTATGCCGTATCATTAAGGGTGACCCAGAGCTTCGACGCATACCCATCATCATGGTTACAGCAAAGTCAGATGCCAGCGATAAGGTTAAGGGACTTGACCTGGGCGCGGATGATTATGTGGTTAAGCCTTTTAACTTCGATGAGTTGTTGGCGAGGATACACTCCCAGCTAAGGATTTACCAACTGCAGGAACAGATAGCCAAATCCCGCATGGAGAATGAGCTTAATATGCTTAAGCTGGACTTCCTCTCCATCGTATCTCATGAGCTACGTACCCCGCTACACAGCATCCTAGGCTTCTCCGAGCTTATGCTGTCCAATGGTTCGCTTTCCGAGAAGCATCGCAATTACCTTAAAGAGATAAACAACGGCGGGAAAAGACTAAAGGAGCTTATCGAGAACCTGTTACTTTATACTCAAATCTCGGCAGACCTCTATGATAAGGACATTCGGAAAGTAGACATCTCCGAACAGATAACCGATATCAAAGACATATTCACTGATAAACTTGCTAAAAAGAATATACAGATGGAAACCTATGTAGAAGATGGACTGACTTTAGACATTAACCCCGGCATATTCAATGAAATCATGTTTAAGACAATAGACAATGCTATTAAATTCTCACAGCCCAATAGCAGTGTATCGGTGAAAGCCCTTAAGGAAGAAAACTTCATTAAGATTAAGATTAGTGACTTCGGTGTCGGTGTATCCAATGATGTGAAGGAGCGCATGTTTAACCTATTTACCCAAGGTAATAAATCCTATAAAACGCGAGCTTACGAGGGATTAGGATTGGGTCTGGCTTTAGTCTTACGACTTATCCAATACATAAAGGGTAGTATCACTGTGGAAGAGAATGAGCCACAGGGTAGCACCTTCATTATTACAATACCTGTTCAGAACGCTCCATCAACTGAATAAGCTTTACATTATATTAAGTAACATCAATAGTATGCCTGCCACCGCTAAGCCTAAGCCTAATATAGCAGATATAGCTATCACTTTGCCCAATGTGTCGATTGAGCTGTCCAGGCTTCTCTTCAATTCGGTTTCCGTGCCGAACTTCATCATGTAGTCATAATGCTTCTCGGTGGGTTTATACATCCTTAGATAGCCGTCAGCGTCCTTTGCTTCTCCTAGTATAATCACTTTTTTGTTAACAGGGATTATCCATTCTTTGTATCGATAACCAAGTGTTCGAGAGCCTTTACCGCTTCCCATGCCTTTTAAATTAAATGTCAATCCCCCGATGTTAATCTTGAAGCCCTGGTCCTTTACTTCCTCATATGGCTGGTATCTATCGAATGCTTCTTCTTTGTCGAAGTTGAGACCATCGGTGGAGACGAAGATTTTGCCAGTGCCGTCATCTATATAGAATTCGGTCTCTTTGTTTCTATCGGATACTCGCTCTTCTTTTTGTTTGGTTACAGTTTTTGTATTGCCTTCGCTGTCTTTCTCGGTTTCTTCAACTTCATAGACCCTTACGACTTCATTAGAATACCAAACACATTCTTCACGTGCGAATTCCGATTTTAATGGGGATTCGGTTCTGATGATGCCGTTAATCTTAACATCCCGGTTAAAGTAGCCTTTACCTAGGGTCTCGTCCTTGCCTACTTCATCGGAAAGTCTCTTAAGCTCGGAAACGGTTGTATCTTCCACCGCACCGAGTGTTAGGAGTTGCTTCTCCTTACCTTTTAAGCTGAAGTAACTGATTATGGTTACGATTAGAGCTAATGCTCCTATTATTAATAAAATCATTATATCCTCCTGCAGTTTATATCATCTTCCCAAGATTATATTTAATTTACCAAATTAATATGAAAAAAACAATACCGGTTGGTGGGGTGGGGATTAAAAAAATGACTTTTTTGTATTAAATTTCATTAAAAGGAAACCAAAAAAGGAAAATGAAATGTATAAAACAATTCAAGTTAAAACCAACAAAAGGAATGAATTAGTGGATATCACTAACCAGGTTCAAAGTGCTGTCAGCTCCATGGGAGTGGATGACGGCTTGTGCCTGGTCTATGCACCACACACTACCGCAGGCATAACCATAAACGAAGGTGCTGATCCCACCGTCAAAGAGGACATCATCACCGCCATCAACAGCTTCAACTTCGAGAAGCTACCATTCAGGCATAGTGAGGGTAATTCCGATTCCCATTCCAAGTCTACTCTGGTCGGTGCATCCGAAACCATCATCATAGACGGGGGAAGACTGGTTTTAGGTACATGGCAATCCATTTACTTCTGCGAGTTCGACGGACCGAGAAGCCGTAAAGTATATATCAAGACGGTTTAATAAAGTCAGATATCAGCCCGAAGGATGTCCATCTTGTTCTGGTCGGAAGTCCCCAATCCCATGCTATCTGCTGTCTGTATGTATCCAATGCTTCTCGGGTCTAATCCACTGAACTGACTTACCGTTTCTCCATCTTTATCTTTGACATCCACGAACAGAGATGCCGCCATGGTATCCGCTGCGACGATGTCTGGAGAAGCGATAGTCTTATTCATTAGTACCACGTCATCATCCCGACCACCGCTCGGACCATGCTTAACCATAATTCGGTAAGCATCGACTATGTTCAAAGCCGGTCTGAAGTAGTTGGCTAGGTCAGCCAGCTTCTGGGATATGTTCCAGTGAATGCTTGAACGCGATCCGCCTACCAATCCCATCAGGTTCTTCATTGATAAGGTGAGTTTAGCTAGGCTATGATGCTTTGCTATGGGGACATTGATCAGCTTATCCGCAGTGGTTGCCGCTTCCAATATACTCATCTTACCCAATGTCCCGCCTAAGTCCTTCTCCACGATGTCTCTTCTGCCAACCTTGAAGCATTCTGCCCCTGCTTCTATTGCCGCTTCTTCGATACCGCTTAATTTATAAGCTCTGGTTGCTGTGTTACATGTGATGTCGGCAACATACACATAGACAGCCCCTGCCTCATAGCACATCTCGACGACAGCCTTCACCACATCCGGATGAGTGGTCGCCCCCTTATTGACGCTCTGTGCCCAGCTCATGTTAGGCTTTATGAATACGATGTCGCCATCATCGACAAACTTTTTCATCCCGCCGAGTAGGTCGACAGCCTTACGGGTCATCTGGTAAGGGTCGTCGCCGTTGACGATTGATACCGGTGATAAGCTTGTCTTTGATGGGGCTTTGGTTATGTGGTCTGCTATGGATTTGTTTTTGCTGTTGGCTAAGGCATTGTTGACCATAGCTGGAGCGAATATAAGACCTGCTCCGATTAGGCTAGCCTTTTTCAGAAAGTCTCTTCTATTATTATCTTTATTGGTTTTCTTTTTATCTTTCATGGGTTATACTCCCTAAATCATTGATTTATACAAGGCTGTCTCCCGCTGTTACATCGACGGATGTCCCGTTATACTCCCTAAATCATTGATTTATACTCTCTTATAATAATATAACCAATTTTTACATAAATAAAAATTTCAATTCACATTATGAATTGTTAATAAGCCCTTGATAGGTTCGATTGAAAATCTTTTTTGTATAAACTGCCAGGATTGCTTATCTTATTAAATAGAGCCATATTATAATGATTATACGGAGAAAGCCATTTGAGAGACATATTCTACCTACCGGAGAACCAAAAGCCAAACCAAGTCGACATCCTACTTATTACCGGTGATGCTTACATCGACCACCCATCCTTCGGTATAGCCATCATCGCCAGGGTCCTCCATCACAAAGGATACTCGATAGCCATCGCACCCCAACCCGAATACCATAATCCTTCATACCTTGAACTGTTACCCGAACCGAAGCTCTTTATCGGGATAAGCTCCGGCAACATCGACAGTGTGGTTAACAATCATACGGGAAACCGCCACCGCCGGGACAAAGACACCTACTCCATCGATGGAAAGACCTCCTTCCCTGATGGAAAGCCCGTCAGACCGGATCGAGCGGTGATTGCCTATACATCATTCATCAAGCGACGGTTTAAGAGTGTGCCGGTAGTCATCGGTGGGATAGAAGCATCTCTCAGACGGTTCGCTCATTACGACTATGTCCAGCAAAAGGTCAGACGGTCTATACTACTGGACTCTAAGGCGGACATCCTCGTCTACTCAATGGGAGAGAAAGCTGTGCTGGAGATAGCCAGACGTTTAAGTTTAGGTGAACCGCTTTTCGGCATAAACGGGACTATGGTTAAAGCAAACGAAGGACAGGTCAGCCAGTCGAGGGCGATTGAACTCCCTTCCCTTAAAGAAATCAGGCAGGATAGCCAAGCCTTGGTCAAAGCTACACAGCTTATCGAAGCGAATATGGTATGGCATAACGCTAACAACCTTTATCAAAAGGAAGGACAGGACATCGTCCTCTCTTTCCGACCTCAAGAGCCACTGACTACAGACGAGATGGACGGGTTATACAGCTTGCCTTTCCGTAGAGACTATCCAGGTTATTGCCGTCGTGTACCTTCCTGGAACATGATTAAAGACTCGATCACCTCTCATCGCGGTTGTTACGGGAGGTGTGCCTTCTGTGCGATTAGTTCACATCAAGGAGCAGTGGTCACTTCCCGTAGTGAACGGTCGATATTGTCTGAAGCCAAGATACTGACTGCAAACAGCTCTTTCAAGGGGACGATAAGCGATATAGGCGGACCAACAGCTAATATGTATGGGACTTACTGCCGGATTGGCTGGTGTAAAGACCCGCACTGCCTTTATCCAAAGGTATGTGAGAATCTATACATTACACATAGCTATGGAAACCTTTTGAGGAAGGCGAAAGAGTTGGATGGGGTGAAGAATGTGTTCGTATCATCCGGCTTGAGGCACGACCTGGCGTTGATAAAGAAGGAGGAGACTGAATGGGTCATCCGCTTCGCCACATCGGGTCACCTCAAAGTCGCCCCTGAACACATAAGCGATCCCATACTCCGCCTGATGAAGAAACCACCAATGGAGGTATTCGAAAGGTTCATCCGGTTTTTCAATAAGGTAAAGGGAAAGCACCATCTCAAGTTCTACCTATTACCTTATATCATACTATCACACCCGGGTAGTGATGACCGATCGGTGCACAATTTGGCAGACTTCCTTATAAGGTATGGTTTACGCACGCAACAGTATCAGGATTACACTCCCACTCCTCAGACTCTATCCACAGCAATGTTCTATTCGGGTAAGGATGAGGAAGGGAAGGTTATTTCTGTCCCCAATCCTTCATCTATAAAGAATAAGCAAAGGGAGATACTGAAAAGTCGGCTTAAGTCTCATCATCAACGGATTTCTTTTGGTTAAGCTCCTCTTTAAGCTGTCTTATTTCTTCTTCCAGTTCATGGATTCGTCTATCCTTATCCTCATCATTATTGCTTCTTTCATTTATGGTAGATGGATTATCCCTATCATCTTGTGTTACTTTATCGTTAGGTTTTTTGTTAGTCTCCTTTATACCAAATA
This sequence comes from uncultured Spirochaetia bacterium, assembly GCA_964447635.1. Classification (GTDB taxonomy): domain Bacteria; phylum Spirochaetota; class UBA6919; order CAYUUC01; family CAYUUC01; genus CAYUUC01. Next base: position 8,701 of record CAYUUC010000012.1, on the reverse strand, counting down.
AGTTAAGTGAAACCATAGACTGATAAAGGTTATCGGCGAAGTTCTTGACTTCCTTTTTGAGGTCGGCAGAAGCCTTATCCAGGCTATTCCTCATAAACTCCGCCCCATATTGCTGTGACTCTTTTCCTTGCTTGATGAGGTATGCGAAGAACTTTTCCAGGTCTTTCCTGGTCAAATCTGCAATACCCATACCTGCAAAGGTTATCCTTTTCAAAACGGAGAAAGGCTTCTCTATATAGTCTTTGATAATGTTTTTGAGTATAGTATTCTTAATCTTGTCTTCCTTATCCAGTGCCTGGTCAATTTTCAGAAGGGTTTGTAGGAGGACATTAGTGGTTATGTCTTCATTGGTGTTATTATCGATGACTTTCAGGTCGATGTCTTCTTTTACATACTCGGCAATGTCTTCGAGAGTCACCACCTTGCTTTCCTCTGTGTCATACATTCTACGGTTGGAATATTTCTTAATAACTTTCATAGCCGGTATCCTCAATGGTTTAGTGAATTATTAGATTAGAATATATAACAAATTTAATAATAAACAAAACATATTACAACACAGAATCATAAACTAATCCACTTTTAATCCCATGAAGATATCATAAAAGATATATACTGAAAAGATATATACTGAAAAGGACAGTATAGCAAAAAGCCATATCTGCCCCTTTTAATGAAATTAATAATTAACTAGTAAACATAAACACCATATCCAATACATTTGAATTGAGTGGAATATTTTTCGCTTGTTATTCCTCCAACATTATTTGGATAATAATATCCTATTACAAGTGGTTTAATTTGATCTTCTCCCTCATCTGCTGGAGTATAACTTATTACTATATCAATACTATTCCCAGGTGCTATACTCTTAATACCTAATACAGGGAGTTTAAATTCTGCTGTAGATAAAGCAATAAGTTTAGGAGAATATAAAGAAGTATTACCTTCGTTCTTTATGGTTAATACTGCTTTCTTTGTCTGGTTCACCACTACTTGACCAAAATCATAAGGATTTTCTACGGTGATTAATTCATCTTTATGATATACATTTAGGATAGGTTTATATACACCTTTTCCTATTGTTTCAAAGAAAGTTTCATATTCCATAATTTGTGGAGGGTCAGTAGTATAATCATAGAATATGCCACTAATTCTAACCACTGCTTTATACATTTTATATGTATCCGGTTTTAATCTGATTTTATGTTTTATCTTACTTCCAGCAGGTATCGACCTTAATGTTATAGGATCAACATCAAAGTTCTTATCACCTTTACATATAGCAATCTTTGGTGAATATAGAGCAGATTTTCCTTCATTAGCTATAACAATGGTAAGTTCTTTCACTTTTCCTACAAGCACTTCTTCAAAATCAAGTGGATTATCTAATGTAATAAGTTCGCCATTATAGTAAACATTTATTAAAGGTTTAGGTAATGACTTATTATTGATATTATCGTTAGGTACACCTATATTATCAGGTACACAAGCAAACACACATGCAATAGACAGAATTAGTATTAAAATCATACTTATTTTCTTCATATTTTTACTTCTCCTTAATTTTTACAATAATATAAACTTTAATTACTTATTTAAAGTTTATATTATGTTAATTCACTTTTTCTTATTATAAATAATATTCACTAGTTAGTCAAGGATATTATCTATTTTTATTGAAAAATATAGATTTTTTTAAAAAAATTTCTCTGATTTTATTTTATAGAAAAGTATTTCTTATTCCTGGATTTAAAAGATTTTTAAAATGACTTATATAATATTTATTTTAATAAATTGAATAATTATTCAACTAAAAACATACAATAATAATGTAATTTTTCTATTTCTTCTTTAATATTAGAATAGTTAAATCATCCTTCAGCTTTTTAGACCCGACAAATCCAAAAAAGTCATCAACGAGCTTTTGAAGTATAGTCTTAGAATCGGTATTCGGGGCATCCTTGAGTGACTCAATAATCCGGCTTACATCATACTCCTCGCCATTCTTATTAGTTGATTCATTATAGCAATCCGTATACATAAGAAGCACATCATCCTTCCTAACCTTAAACTTAATCGGTGGGTACTCCGAGTCTACCCCTTCCAAGCCTAGGAACATTCCTTTATACTGTTTATTCTTTAATTTAACGATATGAACATTCCCGGTAGACCCTTTCTTATAGATTAAATCACTGTGACCGGCATTCACATACTCCACAATGTCTTTTTTAAACCTAAGTAGTATCCCGCTTAAGTATATATCCGACTTGCCTATCTCTTTGGTGAGTTTGATGTTCGCCGCTTTCATCAACTCATTAAGACCAGCACCCTTCATCTCCGTGAACTGTCTACTGATGATGGACTTAGCGAGCAAGGTTATGAGACCGGATGCGATACCATGCCCTGATACATCAAAGATGCCTGCCCCTTCTGTCTTTTTCCCATCGTGATAGAAGTCATAGATATCGCCGGATATGCCTGCCATTGGATGGAAGTAGAATGCGGCATCCCAATCGTTGGTCTCCGGTGGGTTATTGACCAGGAAGGAGGATTGCACATTCACCGCTATCTGCATATCTCTCTCAGCGATATTCCTTGCCGCTTGGAGCTGTTCATTGGTTGTCTTAAGCTCCATATTGGCTTTTTCCAGCTGTTCGGTTCGCTCCTTGACCTTCTTCTCCAGATTGATATTAAGGTCTTCCGCTTCGTTGCGGTAATTGACAAATCGATTAGCGAGAACTCCCGCTATGGATATAAGAAAGAAGGTAAAACCATATGCCGTAAGATATATATAATTATCTATATCAAAAACAGTGGGCAAGATAATATCTAATATAGCTGTTATCAGGAAAGGAATAAAGCCAATGAGCAGATTCCTTGCTTCCTTATTGCCTTTTATACTGGTCATTATGATTAGAACAGCAATGTATAGCAATACTATAAAGAATATGAATTGGGATGACTTGCTCAGCATGAAAAATAATGGATAGGTTGGGGGTAATACGGTTAATAGAAAAGGTATTATGTGAATAATATATATGATTATTCTTACAAATCGGTTCTGTTTAACCTTTAGAAATTCCTGGATAAATAAAACCAGCATTAATAAAGCTACCACTAATGAACCGAAAATCACCCTCTGAAAAAGCATATAGGATAATGGCGGATTAGGGGTTATCTGGGTAATAAAGAAATTCATATTATATATAGAGCTGATGAAACATAAAATGGAATAGTAAAGATTCTCTATGTCCTTCTTACGCTTAAAGTAGATAAAAAGGTGGTAAAAGCCCACCATAAACAAAAGAAAGCTGAGCATCATGTTAAGAGTCTTTACCAGAAAGTTCCTACTCCGATATATAGATTCTACTTCCTTCACCTCGTCAATAATCTTGATGTCCGTGATATTGCCTTCCTGGTTTACATACAGCTTTACAAGTAGTACATTCATCCCCTCATCATTAATAATGGTTGGCGGGATAGTATAATTACGATAAGAATTCCAATCACTGAAGAAGTCCGGTGGGAAACGACCCCCACTACCTATAAATACTCCATTTAAGAAAGTCTTATCCGCAAGATTAGTTCTACCCAGCATCAAAGCCAATCGTTTACCCTTAAGTCTTTCGGGGAGACTAAACTCTTTCTTTATCCATAGGATGCCTTCCCCATCTTCAACCAGATTGTGAAGATTATACATCTCCTTAAGCGAATGGTATTCCTTATTCATTGCCTGAGAAGGAGTTTCATCAAGCGAGCCAACAGCATATGTCCAGCCATCATCTAAAAATGGACTGTTATCTACTCCAGAACAGCTTGCTATACTTGATATAAGTAAAAGGGAGACTATAAACAATTTCCCAAGGTTGGATTTACGGTATTGGTTTATCACTGATTATATTAACTCCTTAACCGATATTATTAATTCTGATACTTTCATCATTATTCATAATGTTTCCTTTATAAATATAGTATCATACATTAGAAGTAAAAATTTTATAGAATTTTTTTTATAGAATTTTTTACTTATGGTGAAAGTTTAGCTTATCCGCGGTTTATAGCAGTCTTTATGCGTTTTTCCCGTTGATACTTCTTGTAGTAAGGAGACTTAAGCAATAGGAATGGTCGGATAATCCTTCTGAATAACCTAACAAAGATACGGTTTATCCGAAACCTATCCTTAACAAGGTCAAAGTAATTATCCAATGTAGTCCTCTGATAGTGAAGAAGCCTTTCACTCTCTTCTGTTTCCATAAACCCGCAATGAAAACCTTCCTTGCTGAATGCCTCCTTAGGTAAGTAGCCCCTGCCGAAACCAAACATACCCAGCATCCTATCTATGAAATCACCATACGATATACGGCAAGAACTCCCACCAGCTATGTGCAAGGTCTTACCCCACACCTTATTACATCTAATAGCATTACTCATCGCCAATCCTACATCCCGAGAATAGCATATCTCTACGCTGGTCTCCAACGGCATATCAAACATGATGGGGTCTATACGCAAATTACCCTCCGAAAAGATGGCAGAAAGACGGAGTATCACCCACTTATCGATAGAAGAAGCCCTAATCATGGATTCACACTTTACCTTCTGCTTTGCATATCCGTCTTTGGGGTTCGGATTGAGCCGATCGGTCACTTTGATTAATGGAGTCTTAACTCTATCACCATATATAGCTACCGATGAGGAGAAGACTAACTTCGGCTTCCTCTCCTGCTTCTCGATAGCCATTATGATATTTAAGGAACCGCCTACATTGACCGATTCAGCAAGGTCCGGTTTTAAGTCAGCTAAAGGGGGGATGACAGCACCCAGATGGATAACCGCATCCTGACCCCGAACAGCTTCTTCCACCAATTGATAATCCCTCAAATCACCCCATATAACCTTTACACGATGCATATAGTTCTTCTTATAAAGAGTTTTGTTCCTGCGATTCATAATATCGAATACGGTAACATCATCGTTCCTCTTCAATAGTTCATCCAATGTGCTACGACCGATATTACCGAATGCCCCTGTTAGTAATACTTTCATAGTATCCTCCTAAAAATGAACGAATGCTCGTTCTTTTATATAAAATATAAACACATATTAATATAAAGTCAATTTTTTTGAATATAATACAGATTAACAAAGAATAGCCTTTAATCAAGGAAGGCGTTCATAATAAGGATAGTTGAAGGTAACAGACACCGTATCATCTCCTTCCAGCAGGTAATCATGAGATAGGAGCAAGAGCTTCCTCTCTTCAAGGTCTACAATCTCGTAATAAGTACGGTCTGATGGATGGCTAAGCCGATAGAAGTAATACCTATCCACCACTTCATCGTATTCCACACCGTATGAATACTGGGTGGTTCGCTCCTGGTAAGTATCATATCCTTGAGTAACAGAGAGAACCCCTTCCCAAAACCGCAGGATAAGATGCTCGAAGCGGTCTTCGTATGGGTAACCGGTCTTACTGTTGATAAGGGTAAATCGGCGATATGCTTCCCACTCACCGACCAAACCTTCGTTGTGCTTACTACCAACCAGATAGCCTTTACCTGTGTATGCCAGGTAGAGCTTGTCATCATTTATATAGGCGTTGAATGATGTTATAGACCGGTATTTCTCCCCTCGTTTAAGGTTTAGAATAAGCCTTTCTCCGTTATAATCGTAGGTACCTTGAAGGTTTTCGTATTCTATGTCACCATTTTGATAGAAGGTGATGGTTTCCGTGGTGTTGAAAGGTCGCCATCTTCCGAGGATATTGTAGTCTTTCTGGGCGTTAACACTGGATGATAAAACGATAGCTGATATGGTTAATATAAGGGATACAATTAAAGCTCTTTTCATATTGAAATGTTTCGGATGGTTTTGAGGTTGAGATAATATTTTTTTGAATATATTGTTTATTTACTTTCACTGAATAGTCTCATTACATATATTACAGCTTCATAGTCTGATATTAGGTCATCGAACACATTTTCCTTAAAGTATTCAATATCGGGGTTATCCTTTAATTCTATGTATGAGTCTTCATCCTCATATAGGTCATAGTGGGGTATTTTCTTCTGGGTGATGATAAAGACCATATAGTCTTCCCCGGTATCTCCCCCAAATCTATAAGAACTTTGATATGGGAATTTATAGTTTCTACCGTAGCGTAGCCAGGTGCTTTCGTCTTCGTAATAATTCCTTATAGGGAATAGGGTTTTAAGATTTCCAGTGGGGTCGATATTCTTTATGTATAAATGAGAACTCTTAATCAATGATATATCTAAATAGAATTCATCATTAGGATTAAATACAGTATTTACCTTTAAAAATCCGGTCTTTTCATCAATCTCTACTATTTCCTTATTATAGGAACCATAACCTTTTTTGGAGAACATAGATACACCCATTTCCATCGATGGTTTATGCTGAAGATAATACGATTCAAATATCAACTTCTTCGTAGCGTCGAAAGTAATGATATTGGGTTCGTCCTTAAACGGGTCTAGGATATATAGGTATTCCTTATCCAAGTCGTATCCGGTTATAATGACGGTTTGAGCGTTTATCGATTCATAATCCTCTCTGATATTAGAGATGATGTTCTCAGCTTCCTCCTCTACAATCATCCCATCATCTATTACAGAATCCATATTCTCCCAATCCGAAACGACCATACCCGCAATGATTGGTACACTAGTGTATAAGACTTTGGTAAAGTTGCTTATTCCTTCATCATCCACATAACCAAAGTTCTTACTCAATCTATTGGCATCATCTAACATAAATCGTCGATAATAATGTCCCTCAAATCCGGAATATGGGATACACCCATACTTACTCAACACATGCAGACCTTCTGGGATGGTTATCCTGTTCGAATTTGATGGGATGAGCATTTTATTGATATAGTTTATGGAGCATATATTTTCTTCGTTATAGTAAGAAAAATCCCAAAATGAGTCATAATCTATGGTTTGCAGATATAACATCTCCAGGTATGATATCACCCTGGAAATGGACAGTGATACATCATTAAGATTACTGTTATCATAATAATCGAATGGTGGTAAGTTAGCTGATATATTCATATGATTAACATCGATGACGATATCTTTGGAGTTTGGGTCACCATCCTTATCATAAGAATTACTCAATTTAGTATCCTCCCAGTATCCGAACTTAAGATATGCTTCCTTATCGAATCTTAAGCTGTATGAGTTCTGTGTCCCTAATGAAAACAATTCTACCATAACAAAAAAAATCAATCCAATCATAATGGATAGAAACAGATTTATCTTTTTCATAATGTATTCCTCCTGTTATTTTCTATTTTTAAAATCACTTTCTACAATAATCCCCGCATTATCCAACCTATTTAGGATTTCAACCCCTTTATAATTAATAGGGTTGTTCTCCATGTTAATTCTGGAATGTTTTAAATTGAACTTATCGTTCTCAAAGATAAATTCCAGAGGTTCCAGGTTAGTAATCTGGTTTGATTTTAAATCTATGTTTTCTATGTTATTTAATTTTTTTAGTGGGGAAATATCTTTTATTTTATTTCCAGTTAAGTTTATATAAACCAATTTTTCAAGGTTTTGAAGTGGTGAAATATCAACAATATTCTGGTTAATCAACTCTAGTTCTTGTAAGTTCTTTACATATTGTATGCCTTGAATGCTGTTTATCTTCCTCTCGTCTCCATTTTTCTTTCCAAAAGAGACTTTATAAAAGAGCCTTTCTATACCGAGGAGGTCTTCCGGTTCCAGCTCTCCCTGTGGTCTATCAATCTTTTCCCTTATGATGCTTTCCAAAATCCTATCCTGGAAAATGATCTTATCATCCATAACCGCATCTGAAAACAAAAACATCACCGCCAACAATACAATAAGAACTAATCCTAAACCGCCTATTTTTAGTAAAAGGCTCTTTTTCGGCACTCCAAATTTCTTTTCAAAGCCGAGAAAACCCATGAAATCGTTATAATCTTTTATCTTTTTGATGACTATGACTTTATGGTTTTCTTCCTGGTCTGCTTCCTGAGGTTTATATTTCTTCCATTCATCGGAGGTTAGATATATATGGTTCGGGTTTTTTTCTTCTGCTATATCTTTAAGTGTTTTTTCATTATATTGATTTCCATTTTCAACATAACCGAAACAGGCATATTTTTTGATGTTTTTAGGATTATCTTCATTATTGATAAAAGATAGGAATTTTTCTTTAATATACCCTACACCTTTAAGTACCTCTTCTTTTCCTTTTTTGATACCATCTTTGGTTATATCAGGGTTGAGTTTACCTGTAAGACATAGGAAATCGAAAGGGCATCTATCGTACATGTTTTCATTAATGATTTTGGTTTTATACTCGAAAATCAGCTTGGTAAACAATGCTAATTCCATGGAGGGTTTATTTTTAGATGAGAAGAAGGGGTCCTTAGTTTTTATATTAGAGAAAGTATATACTATTTCCAGAATAACAGCAGGGTTATATATATACACCCAAGGAGTTTCGACTATATCCAGCAAGTCACATATATTTCTATGAATATTGGATACATCCGCTCTAAGTACATGGTGATGGGAACCTTTTTTTATTTTTATCTAATTTATATCAACAATCACCATAGAACCCATTTCATTACTTTTTTCATAAGCAGTTGGAAAAGTAATCATATTTAACCCTCTAATTTTAAATTTCC
>CAYUUC010000011.1:0-31826 GCA_964447635.1 uncultured Spirochaetia bacterium | reverse complement strand
CTTCATACTCAGTGTGTAATTTTTTCGTAATATTTCCATCAGAATTGTAAGAATTAATGGTTTCTACAATAACCTCATCATTGAAGATTTCTCTGTACTCGAGTATCTGGTTATTTTCATTATATGAATATGTCTCAACAGTATTATTGCCATCGCTATGGCTTTTTTCAAGTCTCACTATTCTGAAATTTCCTTGTGGTTCACCATCTTCAGTGCCATCATTGTTATTTGTATTTATCTCATTAGATGTACAACTAAAAACTAAGGATCCAATTAAAATTAAAATTATAATAAATAGAATTTTTTTGATATTTTTCATAAAACTTTCTTCCTTTGGTTATTTGATAATTTTTTAAGTAATATTTAATTTAATTTTTCAATATACTGAAAATTAATTGTGTAATACGAAGCGTCCATTGTATCACTGAAACTTTCCTTTCTTATTTCAACAAGCAAACCATTTTCATTGTATTTAAAAAAAGTTTTTGACCTACCCATTATAAGCCCACTCCAATGAGCTTCTACTACCCTATCATTCTCATCATATTTAAATGTTAAAGTGGCATTCCATCCTCCTTCTTCTGGTTCAAAATGCTTTTTGATCATCCTACCTTCTTTATCATACTCATATCTATATACATTTTTATAACCATCCTCGGTTTCAATTTCTTCTTTAATAACCTGTCCATCGTTATTGACAGTTTGTTTGCCTTCTCCTTCTATAGTATTTTGAGGGTCTTTAATGTATTCTATCGTTTCATCAAAACGGCTGATATAGTATTCTATCTCTTCTTTTCCTTCTTCTTCCATTTCTTCTTTGTTCATAGGTCTTTCTTCTTTTAATTCACCATCACTATTATAAACATAAACAGTCACATCTGAGGTATATTTAGTGTCTAATAAGGAATAATCGTCGGAATAGACATAATCTTTTGAAATTTTGTATTCTATGTCTTTCTTATCTTCATAATATATAGCTTCCACATCTTTAACTGTCAAAATTTCCTTGTGGATAATAAAATCATCTGTTTCGCCCGGATTATTGTTATTAATTTGAAATTTGTATAGTTCATTATCTGTATGATCCTTACTAGTACAACCTATATAAATGACTATACTAAGGATTAAAATAATTATTAAAGCACCTTTCTTCATAAAAGCCTACTACTAATGGTCTTTGTAAATTTATTTTATTAACACTAAATTTTTAGAAATTGTTATTTTTTTTAGTGCAAATTTTATTATAATAGATTTTCTTGATAAAAATCTATATCTTATCAGTAGTGAGCGGTACATTTATTGCTATCTCTTCTTCTTTTCTGGAAAAAGCGTCTCCGTAGAAGACGATAGCAAACAGTATTACTTTTTTTAGAATAAGAATTCATCTCCAGAGTAGATGCCAAAAAACAATCAAAATAACCGTTTCTCCGAAACACTTATTTTACTTAACTTTGCAAATTTCAACTATTCTATATCACTCTATATAAAATACATAGATGATTTTACTCACTCATGTAAGAAGGAAACAAAAGCAAAATATTGCCACTCAATCATGAAATTTTAATCTTATTTTTACAAACCAACTGACAGGAGATTCTTCAAAATCAATGAAAGACCTCTTACTATCCCCCTAAGTCTTTATGGATAAGAAATAATTGTAACAAAATTATTTATATTTTTAAGAACCTTATATCGGTTAATAGGATAAAGTAGTATGCCCCTAAAACTACACCTTACATAATTCCGAAAACCATCCCCAGAAGCCCCCACAACTTACGTTCATTCTGCGAGACATGATAGAGCGAGCTTATGAATACGACAAAGGTTAGGACAAGTAATAGGCACGGGATAACCCATAATAAGTATGAACTATAAAACTTAAACAAAATCTCAAGGGTTGACTTATTTTAAAATAAGATAATAATTTATTTAGAAATAAGTAAGACTTTTATTAATTTAACTTATTAATCAAATATTAGGAAAATGATTCTTTTTATAAAAAATGTACAAACATGGAGACAGATTTATGCTAAGCATGACCGGTTACGGATACGCAGAGGAAGTTTATGAGGAATTTCAAATTACGGTGGAAATAAGGTCTCTCAATAACCGATTCCTGGACATTAACCTAAGGACGCCATATCTTCTCAACAGCTACGATGTCAAAATTCGGAACATCATAAAAGATTATGTTAAGCGTGGAAAGATAGACCTGATGATAAACATCGACGAAACCTCCCACGATGTAGAGATTATACCGGATATGAATACTGTGGATAAGTATTATATAGCTTTTGAAAAGGTACTGAAACATGTAAAATCCATAGATAGCAACTTTCGGGACAATATCAGACTGTTTAACCTTTTAAACGCAGAAGGGGTAATCAATGTCCGTGAAAAAAAAGACGCTGAGAAGATATGGGATAAGGTAGAAAACATGCTGATAACCGCCTTAAAACAGCTCGTGGAAAGCAGAACCAAGGAAGGCGAGGGTATTAGAGAAGACTTATCCAGTATCAATGAGTATCTGAAAGATAAACTCCATCTAATCAAAGGATACTCCGATGAATCTATGAAGAACTATGAAGATAAGCTGAAAATAAAGATGAAAGAACTTCTACAGGATGCCAACATAGAAAAAGATAAAATCCTGCAGGAAGTCGCCGCTATGTCTACCAAGACAGACATCAACGAAGAGATGAACCGTCTCGAATCCCACATAAAACTGTTTAAAGATACCATACAGGATGATGACAGCGTGGGAAGGAAACTCGACTTTATATCACAAGAGATGCATCGCGAGATTAACACCATCGGAGCTAAGTCTAACCATATAGAAATATCTAATGTTATAATAAATATGAAAACCGAACTGGAAAAGATAAAAGAGCAGATAAGAAATGTTGAATAGCAAAGAAGACCAAAACCATAAACCAAAGAAGAAAATCGCCCTTTTTGATATGGACAACACGATTTTAAGCATAGACAGCACCATAATCTATATCAAAGAGATAATCAAGAGAAGCCCCCGTTCTCTTCTGCATATACCTATAGTCATCTTTTACACCATCATTCGACTCTTTTGCCTGACCAGTCTTACCCGTTTAAAGGAAGTGTTCTACCAACCGCTTAAGTATCTGCCTTTAGAAGAGAGGGACAGCTTTGCCGAACGGATTGCGGGTAAATCTCTCGCATTCGCTAAGGAAGGGGCGATAAAGCATATCGATGAGCTGAAGAAACTGGGCTACACTTTGATGATAGCCTCCGCCTCTCCGGAGTATTATGTAGGGAAGATAGCTCATAGACTGGGCTTCGATCACTTCGTCGGGACCAGGCTGGTCTTTGATGATAGGAAACTCCGCATAGATGGGGTGAATTGTAAGCACGGAGAGAAGGTAAAACGTATTAGAGAAGCGATAGACCTAGATGAATATGACCTGGATAACTCGGTAGCCTATTCGGATACCAAATCTGATATACCTATGCTGAAGCTGGTAGGCAATGGTTACTTAGTGCATCCGGTTAGATGGGAATTAAATAACCCTTTTCCTTAATATGAAAACTATACTATACGGATATAATCGTTTATAAAAGTATTTTAATTATGAACTAGCAAAATAGATTAATTATTTCCCAAAATAACTCTAAATAAGTTATATTATAACATATAATTTAATATCTTTATAGTAAAGTGTATAAAATCCTTAGAGGATAGATGATGGCAGAAAACAAATCCAAAGAAGAATTAAGAAAAGAACTAAGGAAAGTACAAGAAGAGATACTAAACATTGAAAATGATTTGAAAAGTAAATATGAACTAGAAAGTAAAATCAGCAAAGAGTTAATAAAGTACAATGACGGTAAAGAAAGCGAATTGGACTATCTAAACACCAAAAGGCATCTAAAAAACATCTCAGAAATAACCAGACATAAATATATTGATGAAAATCCGGATATGGCTTACGATTTAACCAAACAAGAGCTAAGATATCAAACCTTGATCGATTGTATACCGGATAGTGTGTATGTTTTGGATAAGGATTTAAAATTCGTCATACTAAATAAATCATACCTAAAGGAACTCGGTGTAAAGAAGGAAAATTTAATCGGGAATAAGATTAACGACCTGTTCCCGGTTGTCGAAAACTTCAAGTTCTTTAAGGTCTATAATAAAGTCCTTAAGACCAGGAAGGCAGAAGCCGTACTCGAAGAAATAATGTTCAGAGGGGAGAAAAGATGGTTCGAGGTATATATATATCCATACCCGGACGGCATCCTATGTATATCCTCGGATGTTACCGACCGCAAGAAGGCTAACGAAAAGATAAAAGAGAGCAAGGAAAAGTACGAACTATTGTTCAATAACATGATTAACGGATTCAGCTACCAAAAGATAATACTGGATGATGAGGGAAAGCCTATAGACTGGGTCTTCCTGGAGGTAAACAAAGCTTTCGAAAGCCTTACCGGATATAAAAGAGACCAGGTCATCGGAAGGAAGGCTTCAGAGGTATACCCTAACCTGCATTCACTGGAGGTAGACTGGGTAGGTCTTTACTCCAGAGTAGCTTTAGAAGGTAAAGACATTAAATTTGAGGAATACCTTGAACCACTCAACAGATGGTACTCTTTGTTTGTCTATTCACCCAAGAAGTATTACTTCGCAGTCATTTTCCAGGATATCACCGACCATAGAGAATACGAGCAAGAGCTGGAGAAATTCAATAAGGAGCTTACCCGGACTAACGAGGAGCTGGAAACACTCTCCGAAGAGTTAAAGCAAACCAACGAAGAGTACGAGCAGACCAACGAAGAGTTATACGCTACTAATACCCAGCTGGAGAGGCAGACTCAGGAACTAAAAGAAGCTTATTCCATGTTGGAGAAAAGCGAAGCTAAGTTCAGAACACTATTTGAACAGTCTCCGATCGCTATATCAATATTCGATAAAGAGGGTAATGTAATAGATATCAATCCCAAAGCAAGGGAACTATACGGCATTAAAGATGTTGAAAGACTGAAAAAGGATTATAACATCTTTACATCACTATCTCTTACCGATGAAGTGAAGGATAAGATTAAGCAGGACCGATCATTTAGCTTTGATACGGTATTTAAGTTTAAAGAGCTACAGGGAGTCCGTAAGAACTATGGCATTGACATCCACAATGATTTATACGCACATATCTTTATCACACCGGTAAAGGACTCAGAGTATAACATCGATGGCTACATAAGCATGACTATGGATATAACCAACTTAAAGAAAGCGGAGATGGAGCTGAAGAAGACCAACCGAAGACTAGCCCAGAGCAACGAAGACCTGAAACAGTTCGCTAATATAGCTTCTCATGACCTTATCGAGCCAATAAGAATGATTTCCAGCTTCACCGACATCATCAAGGATGATTACTACAAAACCTTTACTGATGAAGGTAAATCCTACATCGATATTATACAAAATGGTATAGAAAGGCTTAACGAGGTAGTAACCGACCTACTGGAATACTCCAGAACAGACCGAAACGATATAAAGCTTGAGGATTGCGATATTGGTAAAGTGATTAAAAATGTGCTCTTCAATCTCAGCAAGCAAATAGAGAAGACCAACGCCCAAATCATATACGACGAAGATAAGCTACCCATCATCAAGGCGGATTGCTTCCAGATGGAGCAACTTTTACAAAATCTCTTGAGTAACGCTATCAAATTTGTAAAAGACAAAAGACCTATCGTCAATATAGATGCATATGAAAAGCAGGATGAATGGGTCTTCTCGGTAAAAGATAACGGGATAGGCATCAATGAAATGTATCATAACAAAATCTTCGATATCTTCCAGAGATTACACAGCAAGGAAGAGTTTGCAGGGACGGGGATAGGTCTTGCTATCGTGAAGAAGGTCATAGACAAGCATTCCGGCAGAATATGGTTAGAGTCAGAAGAGGGGGTGGGTAGCACATTCTTCTTCGACATACCCAAAGCCTAATCATTGGTTTCTAATTCTGTTAGGCGTTTTTGATATAATACCAAAGGTGATTTTTCGAATAGCTCTCTATTGTATTTCACCGCTTCATCCTTATACTGTTTTCCTTTCGATAACTTCCATAATTCATAATATAAGGTTGCCTGTTGTCTGCCGGTATTCTTTTCATCGAGCATAGCTTCTATATCATTAATGACTTTGTGCTTGTCTAACTTTATAGCATTGATTTTGTATTTAAGCAATTTGCATTTAAAGGTGATAGGTCTTATATTACCTTCTAATGCTAACTTTAAAGCTTCTTCGTTTAAAGGTTCTGCTTGTTTTATATTGCCGGTCTCATAATATATATTAGCGAGGTTGTGCATAAAATCGCTTATGTAATACTTTACGCCGAGTTTTTTAACCTCGTCTATGGCTTCTTTGTATAGGTTTATAGCAGAATCTACATCTCCGGTTTCATATCTTAAAGAAGCGATATGGGATATGGATACGGCATATTCTACTCTATCATTACTTTCTTTGGATAGCTGCTCCTGTTTTTGATACAGTTCCATAGCTTTATCATAGTTGCCTAAGTTTTGATGTATCGTTCCCATATTGCTATAGTAAATGACCATGATTTTATGTAGTCCATAGTTCTCTACGGTTTGTTTTTGTTTTTCATAGTATTCTATAGCTTTATCATAATCACCCTGGTCCTGATAAACCAGACCAATATTTCCTAAAGACTGAGCATAGTTTTCGATTCTTCCTATTTCTTTAGCGGTTTCCTTTTGGTATTGATAGCATTGTAAGGCTTTATCGTATTCCAATCTCTGATGATACACAATACCAGTATTCCCTATGCTTAGTAGTATAGAGTTTTTATCCCCGATTTCTGTTGCGATTTGTCTCTGCTTTTCATAATGCTGTAGAGCTTTATCAAGCTGACCTTTATGCATATAGACCAATCCAAGGTTGCCGTTTGCCAATGCTTCTGTATGCTTATCCTGGAGGTCTTCGTTCAGACTCAGTATTTTAAAGTAACATTTTTCCGCATTATCATAGTCACCGGTTATTCCATAGACTATACCAATATTCCCCAAAACCATAGATATCCTTTCTTTATCCTGCATTTCCTCTGCAATGCTTTTTTGTATCTGAAAGCATTCCATGGTTTCATCGTATTTGCCCTTTATCCATTTTATAAGTCCTATATTTCCGATGGTGTCTGAGTATTGCATTCTATCGCCAATCTTTTCGGCTAGCTCCTTCGCTTCCATAAACAGCTCTTCCGCTTTGTCTATCTCGCTTTTATTTCGATATATCCATCCCATTATTCTTATCATCCATATTTTATCGCTATCGATACCTTCTTCAGTTGTTATCTTGATTCCCTCATTCAGATAATCGATAGCACTTTTATAATCACCTATCAAGTCAAGTGTAGTGACTTTTCCTTTTATTACTTTTATCCTTTCTAGTGGACTAAGGTCGTATCTTAAAAGCTTATCCTGGACCTGGATAAGTTCTGAGGTTTTGTACTCTTTGGACAGATAGTTCATAGCCATCATGTAATATGATTTAGCTTTGTCCAGTTGTTCAGCTTTCTCATATTGATTAGCTATGTCGATGTAATGTCCTTTTTCGTCCTGGTATTCCCTCTCCATTACCTTCCCCGCCAGATTATGGAATTCTCTAAGCCTCTTTTTAGGTTGCATCTCGTATATTGCTTCGTGCAGTAGGGCATGTATAAACATATATCTATACCCGGAAACATGCTCCCAGATGTTCTTGCTTATCCCCAGGTTTATGTTCCGGTTTAACCTTTCCATCAATCCAGATGTTTCTTTTAAGGTGAACATCTTATCGAGTATACTGGTATTAAACTCTATACCCAAAACAGAAGCAGTCTGGGCTGTTTCCTTAATCTCCGGTTGGAGGCGGTCAATCCTTGATAAAAGGAGGCTGTTTACATCGGAGGGTATCTCTACCCTTTCCTCAGTTAAGGTGAGTTTTCCTTCATCACTGGAGAGAATCTCGTTTTGCCTAAGATATAGACATAACTGTTCTATGTAAAACGGATTACCCTGAGCTTTGGAATTGATAAAGTCTATAAGCTCATTCGATGGTTCTCCATCCAACTCCTCCTTGATTAGAATGGGTATAGGCTCGGTCTTCAGATTGTTCATAACCACCTCACAGGTAGGTGTAGCTGTATTTAAGGGGAGTGTAGGTTTCGACCCATCATCATTGAACCTGCTGGTAGCTATTACACAGAAAGGATAGTCCTCTACATTATGGGTAAGTATCCGGAACACATCCATGCTCTGGTTATCCAACCAGTGAAGGTCTTCGGCTATGATGAGCAGTGGCTTTAACAGGCTAATACTCTTTATCATGTTCTTTATTGCGAATAAGATGTTCTCATAGCGTAGTCTGGAGGGAAGTTGCTCCATGACTTCTTTCTCTAATCTGATATCGAATAGATAGGCGATAAAGTTCTTTGTACGCTTCAACTCATCTACTAAATCGTGTTTACGCTCATTATCAATCGAATCTACATCCTGAATAAGCTTACGATAAGCAAAATCAAATTGTGTCGCCTTCTGCTCTTGCATAGATAAATCATCCAATCCTAGATAACTGCTTAATCCGTATTTGATAGGGTTAAGACTCTTTCTCAATATTCTGTCTGTCTGCAAGACGATGGTGTGGATTTTATCCCCTAGCCGGTTTGATACTTCGTATGCGAGTCGGCTCTTTCCAATACCCGCTTCACCATATATATACGCTATACCTGCGTTTTTCTTTTGGAGTATTGGGTTCAAGAATCTTTCCAGGTAATGGAGTTCCTCGTCCCTGCCCACCATTGGAACCTCATATAGTTTCTTTGTGGTTGAGGCTTTCCTTTGTTTAAGTCTATGGATAAGTATAGGTAAGGTTTTACCTTTGAATAAGGTTTCACCCAGTGCTTGAGTAGTGTATTCTTCATTAATTCGTTTATTGACTTCATCTGTTATCAATATACTGCCGGGGTCTGCTTTCATAGCCAACCTTGCCGATAGATTGATGGTGTCGCCCTGTAGTCCATAAGAGCATCGCCTCTCGCTCCCCTTAAACCCGGCGAACACCGTCCCACGAGTTATCCCAATCCTAACCTTATCGATGAGTTTCTCCCGAATGCTTTCTGAGAACTTAACCGCTCGTAATGTGTTCTTTTCATGACTGATTGGAGCACCGAAGAAGACAATGCATTTCCCCCCCTTATCACCGAAATCGAAACCTTCGAAATAACCGCCGTATTGCTCTGTACATGTGATGATGGTCTTCCCCAGCAGGTCGATATCCTCATGGGTGAGTCTATCCGGGATGGATATGAAGACAGGTGCGACATTACGGAAATCGCCTTCCTGATTAGAATGGAGGATGTCTTTCGGGTAGAATACAGCGGGGATGTGTTCTTTCTGATACGGTTTTATGGGTTTGGCTTCCCTGGATGGTATATTTAAATCTGCATAAATAAGGTAATATCCATCTGATATGGCTTTGGTAGGGATATTGTCGCTTAATAATGATTTCAAATTATGGTCGGTTACGATTTGTGTTTTCTGGCTGTATTTCTCGGATTTAGCGCATGCATCCACCGCTTCTCCCCGGAAATAGAAGGCTTTATGGTTCTCTGTGCCTATGATCCCCCATTCCAGACTGCCGGCGGATAATCCAATTTTTTCAAAGAAATAATAATTTCCAAATTTTGTTTCTTGGATGCGTTTTTTTTGGAAGATATGGTTTATTTCGATAGCAGAATAGATGATGTTTTCCGGATGTGAAGCATCGTTAAAGATAGCAGTGAAAGCATCACCGGCGAATGAAGCTATAAATCCTCCCCACTCATAAACAGATTCGATAACAGGTACAAATATACTGTTCAAAACGGAAGTCAGGACTTCTGCACCCTCTTTACCTTCCCTCATTAATTCTTCGGTCATATTAGTAAAACCGGATATATCCATAAACATTGCTAGAGAGTGAATATTCCCGGTGCTTATCCCTTCTTCATACTTATGATAGACGAATTCAGGTACTAATCTTTTCATATATTTATCCTGATTTTTTTTTCTAATAACTTTTAATATATATTTCTCTTTTTAGAATATAAGTTAATATCTACATAAACTAAAATGTTATGAAATTTTTTTTAATTCATCTAAGATTTTACTTTAGAATTAATTATTAATTAATAATATTTTTTTTATATATTGTAATAACTATTTACTTTTATTTATCTCTTTGTTAATTTTATTATCAAATTAATTAATCTATTTTTAGGATTAAGGAGATATTATTGCGATATATTAGGTTGTTTATATCGTTTTTTTGTATCCTTTCGGCGTTTTCTTTAATAACATGTTTTTCGGATTTTATTGATACCGATGGTGATGGCTTATCAGATAAGCTTGAGAATGACGGCTGGGAAGTTACATATGAAGATGGTTTCAAAAGACAGCATTCATACATAGTCAGGAGTAACCATAAAGAAACAGACACCGATGGTGACGGTTTATCAGACTTTATCGAACATCAACTCGGTTCTGACCCATCATCTAAGGATACAGACTGCGATGCTCTACAGGATAGTATAGAAGGCTTATATGGAGCTAATCTATTGGACGCAGACTCCGATGATGATGCTATCCCTGAAAACTCAACCACCCCAGACGGCACCATGCTGGATTATGGCGAGGTTAACATCTATTTGACTTCCCCAACCATGGAAGACACCGATGGTGACGGTATGAGCGACCAATACGAGATTAGCGGTGGTGGATTCAACCCTCTCATTGCCGATACCCCACGGCTGAAAGTGCATGTCCCCGATGACCCATACATAAGAATCATCAAAACAGAGAGTGATGGCTCAACATCAATTAGCACCGAAAGCATCAAACTGAAAAAGCGCTCCTATAGCAAGTTGGAAAACACAGACACCACCTCTAACGAGACCACAGCCACTGTGACAAAGAAGACAACCAAGGTTAAAGAGACCAATTTTGGTATGGTTACCAAGAACGAGACCAAGACCGAGGTAGATGCCAGCGGTCAGTTTGTAGAAAACAACACCACCAGCTTTACCCAAGAGTCCGCCCGAAGCGCACAGGAGGAGTACTACGCAGGTGAAGAGGATATCAGTTCCGAATCGACTGATGCAACCGGAGGCTTACTCACCATTTCATACCAGATTGAGAACCTAAGCAATGTCTCGGTGAAGGTTAGCAAGTTGATGCTCACCGTTTTGAAGCGTAAAAGGGACGGTAGCCTTAAACCCATTATCACATTAGACCCCATATCGGAATATGGTTCATTCAGTGTAGGTCCTAACTCTATGACTGGTCGCTTCACGATGGATGGCGAGTTAAACCTTGAATTGACTAGGGAGCTTCTATTGAACCCCAGCAGTCTGATTACAGAGGTAGGCTTATTCTCTATATCTAGGACGAATAACCAGGGGGATGAAGTCCTCAACTATACGGACATTTCTACATCGATACTGGAAAGGACTACCAGATTAGTCATAGACTATGGTGATGGAAGGCTTTCCGATAAGTATTCGATTAGGACGACATTTAAGCGTGACTCTACCGGACAGCAGACCGGCATAAGCGTCAGGGAGGCTCTGGACATACTTAAGAACGACCCTAAGATTGATATCGACTATGAACCCATGCTTTACGATGTATATGATCTGGAAACAGGTTTTCTATTGGGCGAGTCTGAGCATTTAGGTCGGGTTGGTCATATATCCAGCTCCACCCTGAAGGAAGGCTTCTGGTCAATCAATTCGACGAGTGATAGTCTTGGTGACCCTTTGGTAGACTTTAACGATATGATCCTCAAGCGTGGTGACCTTACTATATTGATATTCATGAGGGACAGCGACTTAGACGGTCTATTAGACCGGGAAGAGTATCTAATAGGTAGTGATCCTTATATCGCAGATACAGATGGGGACACACTTGACGATTTCGAGGAAGTTAAAGAAGGCTGGATGGTTGAAGGAGTCACTGTTTACTCAGACCCGAGGAACAGTGATACAGACATGGACGGGTATGACGACCTTCAAGAAAAAGCTAATGGTACAGATCCTTATAACCCTGATTAGAATGTCTTTTCGTTGTTAGATTTGTAGGATTTATGTATGAAAAAAATAAATAATTTTGTTTTAATGATATTGATTTTCTTTTTTACTCTTTCAGTAGGCTTTTCATGCCAGATGTATTCCGATGATGTGGATACGGACGGTGACGGTTTATCTGATAAGACTGAGATTGAAGGATGGATAGTAACTTACGAAGATGGCTTCAAACAGCTTACATCCTACGCAGTGATTAGTGACCCTGCTACCAAGGATACCGATGGGGACGGCTTATCCGACTTCGTAGAGTTCTTCATCAAGTGTGACCCGGTTAATGTGGACACAGACGGTGATGGCTTATTGGATGGCGATGAACTAAATTACGGTGCTAACATACTGGATGCGGACTCGGATGATGATGCCCGTATAGAAGGTCAGACCACCCCTAATCCCGAACTCCTTGACTATAACGAGGTTTATGTATACAAGACCTCGCCAGTCCTGGATGATACGGATGGAGATGCTCGTGGAGACTACGAAGAGATAACAGGTGGCGGATTCAACCCCCTCATCGCTGAAACACCGAAAGTCAGAGCTATTCTAAGTAATAACCCGAATATCACCATCATAAAGGTAGACTCACAGGGAACCATCGTTTCCTCGGAAAACATGACCAGCCTTCAGGTAAAAGAAGACGACATATACAACCGGAGTGACACTTCCAGCAACAAGAACGTACATGAAGAATCAAAAGAAGTAACCAAAGAAACGGAAACCAAAATCTTACCCCCTACATGCAAGACTAAGACCACGGAAGTGACAACTACCACCGATCAGTTCACTGAAGAGACATCCACCAGCATAACCGAAGGTTCGGCGAGAGATGCCCAGCAATCATACTACAGCAACCGGGAGAAGATTGACCAGACCGAGAATCAATACACTGGAGGGCAAATCACACTGGCTTTCCGGTTGGAGAATCTTAGCAATATCGGTGTAGAAGTGAAACAGCTGTTTATAAGCGTGTTGAAGTCTAAGCCAAGAGGTGGTTTCCTTCCGATAACCACAGTTAGCCCCATCACTCCCGACAATCCAGTGGCGATAGATGCGGGTAGCGCTACCGGGTCTTTCACTGTAACCGGCGAACTGGACTTGATGACCGTCCGTGAACTCCTTCTAGACCCGAGCAGTCTGGTCTTTGAAGTTGCTAAGCTAAGTTTAGGCAGGGTTGGACCGACCGGTGACATCCTATATTACTCATCTACAGATGTTATAGAGCGAACTACCCGGCTTGCGATTGACTATGGAGACGGTTCACCGGTGGAGACCTATTCGATAAGAACTACACTGAAGCGTGATGCATGGGGTCAGCAGGTAGGGACGACCTTAAGAGAAGCATTGGACATACTCATGGAAGACCCTCGGATTGATTTCAGTTATGAGACGGTTGAGACACCGGTCTATGATGTGGAGACCGGCATTAAGATAGGTACAACTCGAGACCTTTCCCAGATAAATGATAAGCCGTCTATAAGTGTGAAGGATGGCTTCTGGGCATTGCTTTCATCGAGTCAATCCTCAGCAGAGCCTCTCACTCCGGTAGACAACACTGTGCTTCTACACGGTGATTACACGAGTCTTGTTTATATAAAGGACTCAGACGAGGATGGTTTGTATGACCGTCAGGAATATCTTATGGGAACGGATAGAGAGAACCAGGACACTGATGGAGACGGGATGGATGACTTTGATGAAATAAACACTGGCTGGGATGTCTATGTGGTTGGTCAAAGCGTGGTACATGTCTATTCTGATGCTAGAGTAGCTGATGTGGATGGTGATGGGTGGGGCGACCCTATAGAAATGGATAACGGTACTAATCCCTATGAAGCGGATACAGATGGTGATGGTGTGAACGACCCTGACGATGTATCGCCTTTGAATCCCGGTAATAGTTAACAGATTGAGGTTATTTAATATATGAATGGTTTTATGATAAGGATTTTACAAAAGTCTATACTACTTATTTCTTCTATAGTCCTTGTATTAAGCATCTCATGTAATCCTTTCTTCTTTGATAATAAGGACAGGGACGGCGATGGCTTAATAGATGGTTTGGAGAAAGCTGGCTGGGAAGTGACTATAGAAGACGGTATGCGTCAAATCACATCTTACTGGGTAAAAAGCAAGGTTAAGTATGCGGATACAGACAATGACGGCTTAACAGACTTCCAGGAGTATGTGCTGAAATCAGACCCCACCATAGATGATACGGATGGAGACGGCTTGCTGGATAGGGATGAGGCAAAATTCGGTGCTAATATACTCGATGTGGATACTGATGATGATGCCCTTCCCATAGGCGAGAACAGCCCTAACCCTAAGTTATACGATTATAGCGAGGCTTATGGATATGGAACATCTCCACTACTAAGCGATACGGATGGAGATGGTCGAACAGACCGGGATGAGATATCTGGAGGTTCGTTCAATCCATTGATAGCAGAGGTTCCCCGTATTCAGATTCTAGCGATGAATAACCCCAGGATAGCTGTGATAAAGCTAGAGAGTCAGGGTTCGTCTAATACGGTTTCCACTAATGTTGGGACGCTTAATCGTGAAGTAAACGAATACTCACAAAGCAATACCACCACAACCCGTGTCACGCATGAATCATGGATGAGTGCTGATGTTGGGGTAGAAGCTGGTGTTGGCTTTGCTAGCGGTTGTCCTGTTCCATTACCGATTCTTAATGTGGATACTAAAGTCACCAATGGAAGCAGGAGCCAATTCTTTAACGAAAACACATCCTCCTTTGAGAGAAACTCTACCAAGTCTCTACAACAGGAATACACCCAAAGAAGCAGTGAGATGAACAGCGAGGACACTCTCTACCTGGGAGGCACCATCACAGTAGCTTACAAGATACAAAACCTCAGTAATGTCGGTGTCAAGCTAAATAAGCTCCTTATCAGCATACTGAAGAGGCAAAATGGCTGTCAAGTCCTCCCGATAACCACTTTGAATGTGGTAAACCCGGGTGACAGTGACGCTATGTTTAGTGAGTTATCCATCCCGGCTAACGGTGAGACCGGTATCCTGACTATGACCGGGGAACTCGATCTACAAACTACCCGTGATTTGATGAAAGACCCTGCCAGCCTGATGACTGAAGTTGCTAATTTCGGCATCGTTAAGCTGGACAATAATGGAAACGAAGTTCTTGATTATACCGGTATATCCACACTGATAAAGGAAAGGACAGCTACTATCATCATAGATTACGGCGGGGTGGGAACTTCAGAGCTTTTTATGGTAAGGACTACTCTATTGAGGAATGGTATAGGCTCACAAGCTGGAACACCTCTTAGGGACATACTCGACATACTCAAGAATGATGAAGGCATACAGCTGGAGTATGAAACGCTAGAGATAGATGTGATAGGCGAGGATGACGCCGTTATCGGGAAGGTGGACAAACTGATATCGATTAAAGGGATAGATTCAATTAGTATCGATGGTGGCTTCTGGACTGTCTTTTCATCTAACAAATCCATACAAGACCCTATGAATGGCTTCGAGGACATCATCGTTAACAATGGTGACTTTGTGAGTATATCATTTAGCAAAGATGCCGACCTTGATAACCTCGCAGACCGGGAAGAAGTAGTTAGAGGGACTGATATCGATGACCCAGATACGGATGATGATGGATTGGATGACTTTGAGGAAGCAAGAGTCGGCTGGGAAGTCAATGTTGTAGGGCATACAAGCCGACACATCTACCCAGACCCCAGGAACGAAGACTTTGACGGTGATACCCTTCTGGATATCCATGAAGAGCAAATCGGTACAGACCCGTATTTAGAAGACACTGATGGAGACGGTGTTAACGACGATATTGATATGCATCCTCTTGACCCAGATAATGTTTAGACTGTATTTATATAAATTTATATTTTGGAGAATAATATGAAAATAAAGAGAAGATTGTACATGATTATATTACTAGTTATCGCTTTCCTGATACTACATTCATGCGATTTAACACTGATGGACAGCGATGGAGACGGTCTATCAGACTACTACGAAAGAGCAGGTTGGGAAGTGACTACTGAAGACGGATTCAAGCGTATATCTAAAGAGTTTACTGACAGCGACCCCAATAACCCTGATACAGACGGCGACGGGTTAGATGACTACTACGAATTCCAGCTTCGGTCCAATCCCCGAGCCATGGATACTGATGGAGATGGACTGAAAGACGCTGAAGAGGGATTATACGGGTCGAACCTATTGGATTCTGACTCCGATGACGACGCTTTGGGAGAGGGACAGGTAACACCAGTAGTCGAACTTATGGACTCTGGCGAGGTTAACATCTTCAAGACTTCACCCGCTCTCGATGATACTGATGGAGACGGGAAGAATGACTTAGACGAGATAACCGGAGGTGGGCATAACCCTCTCATCGCCGAAATACCCAAACTCAGAGTAGAATTGGTCGGTGAACCGGCTATCAACCTTATCTACACAGAAACCACAGGACAGCAAAATACCCACTCCGAAGAGATATCAAGGCTACAGAGGCAAGAAAGCTCCTATTCCCATACCGACACCACAACCAATCGGGAGACATATGGCGTAGAAGGAAGTGTAGGAGCAGAGATGGGATTCGAGAAAGAAGGTAAAAAGACTAAGATGTCCGGTGGCATATCGGCTGAGGTCGGCGGTAGTTATGAATCTATGGAGGAGACAACGGAATCGACAACCAGGACCAATACCAATGAGCTACAACAGGGTTATAACCAGCTTAACCAGTACGTTTCAGACCAGGAGAAGAATGTAACAGGAGGGTCTTTGAAGATAGCGTATAAGGTGTATAATACGGGAGAAATAGGAGTCAATATCGAAAACCTTCAAATCTCAATCCTGAGAAGGAGACATAAACAGATACTCCCGGTAACCACTCTTGCCCCAGTAACCAATATATCAATAGGAGCGGAAGGACAGACCGGCACTCTCATAGTAGAGGGTGAGCTTGATGTTCAGACCACAAAAGAGATTCTCATGGACCCTGGTAGCCTAATGACAGAGGTAGCCTATTTTTCGATGAATTGGATAGAGGATTTCAGCGGTGACCGACTGTTTTTCGCTAATGTAACTACCAGCCTACGAGAACGAACGACAACCCTCTCCTTCGATTATGGAGATGGAAGGCTGGAGCGTTACAGCGTTAGAACCAGCTTAATGAGGGACTCACTCGGTCAGCAAGTTGGAATAACCATAAGAGAGGCTCTGGAAATACTCGGAAGCGACCCCGATATCGAATTAGATTATGAGACGACGAAGTTCGATGTATATGATGATGAAACCGGTGCCTATATAGGAGAAGCGAACAGAATCACCCGTATCAATGATATATCCTCCATTAGCAGGAAAGACGGCTTCTGGATTGCCTTTTCCACTTCGCAAGATATAGAAGACCCGTTGATGGATTTCGATAATATTGTTCTGAAAAGAGGAGACTATACAAGCATATCCTATGTTAAGGATTCAGACGAAGATGGTATGTTAAATAGAGTTGAATTTGTTGTAGGAACAGATATGTATGATAACGATACTGATGATGACGGTATAGAAGACAAAATCGAAATTAACGAAGGATGGGAAGTTAGCGTGGTTGGCGATAATGCTTATACTATCTTCGCTAATCCAAGAGTAGCAGACTTTGACGAAGATGGATGGAATGATTACACCGAAAAAGTCAATGGGACGAACCCATACGAGAAAGACACCGATGGAGACGGGATTAACGACAATGTAGATACTCATCCCCTTAACCCATAAGCGTTCGAATTCATTAATGGTTAGGTAAAAAGGTATTTTTATGAATAAAGATAAGTTCACATTTTGGCTGTTTATGCTGGTAGCAATGCTTTTTACAGTTAATGTAACATCATGTATCAATGCTACAACAGATACTGATGGAGATGGTCTGTATGACTTGCAGGAAAGGAAAGGTTGGACGGCTATCATAGAGGACGGCTTTCGAGAGATAAGCCGTATAGAGGTTTCGAGCAGTCCATATAAGGTTGATACCGATGGAGATGGCTTATCCGACTTGGAAGAGTTTAGACTTCGCTCCAACCCTACCTCCAATGATACAGACGGCGATGGCCTTTTAGACAAAGAAGAAACGCTTTACGGGGCAAACCCTAACGACATGGATACCGATGACGACGCCCTATCAAGCGATCAGGTAACACCTGTT
The DNA here is from genome assembly GCA_964447635.1 of uncultured Spirochaetia bacterium. Lineage (GTDB taxonomy): Bacteria > Spirochaetota > UBA6919 > CAYUUC01 > CAYUUC01 > CAYUUC01. The sequence goes on along the minus strand of CAYUUC010000011.1, from coordinate 13,451 downwards.
TCCGAACTGCTTGACAAGGGCGAGGTTAGCCTTTTCCAAACATCCCCTACTCTCCGTGATAGTGATGGAGACGGCAAGAGCGACCTGGATGAGATAACAGGTGGCGGACATAACCCGCTCATTGCGGAGGTGCCGGTTTTCAGGATTGAAGTCGTTGGTGAGCCTTACATTACGCTCCTTTACACCGAGACATCGGGTAGCCAAACCACACAGGCTACAACCCTTACCAGCCTGGACATACAGAAGGACAGTCTAAGCAGGACTGATACCACAACCACCCAAAACACCACCCAAATCGGCGGTAAGGTAGGGTTAGGTGCGGAGGTAGCCAAGCAAGGAAAGATAACATCTATCACAGGAAAGGTAAACGTGGGTTACTCTGAGAGCAACAAATCAATGAGGGAAACCACCGCAAGTGTCGATAGAAGCTCGGTTAGTGATGTACAGAATGGTAGAGATAAGCTCAACTCATACACACAGGATACCGAAATCGAGATATCCGGTGGTAAGATAACCATTGGTTTTAAGATAATCAACGAAAGCGAGATAGGTGCGACAATACGGGACTTACAGATTAGCATCCTGAGAAGGAATGGCTTGGATTATAGTCCCATAACCACTCTTGCCCCTATGACCAATCTATCGATAGGTGCGGAGTCTGAAACTGGTGTCCTAACCGTGGAAGGCGAACTGGACATCGATATAACAAGGGAGTTGCTGAACGACCCCGCCAGCCTGATAACCGATGTCGCATACTTCAATATGGATTGGGTCTCCATCGAAGGAGAGGTATTGGACTATGTAGGCGTATCTACAGACATCAGGGAGAAGACAGCCACGCTGATAGTGGATTATGGGAACGGCATCGTGGAGGATTACTCAATAAGAACCACATTCAAGCGTGACGAATATGGACAGCAAGTCGGAATCACCCTTCGAGAAGCCATGGATATATTGAAGAATGACCCGGATATCGGTCTGGAATACGAAACGAAGCTGGTAGATGTGTATGATGAAGAAAGCGATACCATAATAGGAAAGACGAAACGGCTTATCAGACTAAGACAGACCTCCGCTATCAGCTATCAGAAAGGCATGTGGTTCACACTATCTACTAGTGAATCGCTGGATGACCCACTCACCGACTTTGATGATGTATTATTGAAGAGCGGGAGCTTTACCTCACTGGCTTTCGTTAAGGATACAGACCTGGACGGCATGCTGGACAGGGAAGAGTATATGTCCGGAACAGACCGCAACTCATCAGATGGTGACAGCGACGGCATCACGGATATCGACGAAGTGAGGGTAGGCTGGAAAGTCATGGTGGAAGGAGAAGACCCGCGACATGTCTACTCAAACCCTAATACAGGAGACTATGATCAGGATGGATGGTCAGATGAGATAGAGCGTTATAACAGTACCGACCCATATTTAGAGGATACCGATGGGGACGGCATTATCGATAGTAACGACTCTAATCCATTGAATAATGAGGAGAATTGAGCTTAGCATCAAAGGAAAGCATTTATGAACGGTTTATTTAAGATATTATTAAAGTTAAGTCTGACCACAGCACTGCTTATCGGATTAGCTGTGAGTTGTAATCCCGGTCTAATGGACAGTGATGGTGACGGCTTACCAGATAAAGTGGAGAAGGATGGATGGTTAATCAGGATAGAAGACGGTTTTAAGCAATCATTCGAGTATTACAATAACAGCAATCCCAGAAAACCCGATACAGACGGCGACGGGCTTAGCGACTACTACGAATACATAGTCCTATCCGACGCAAGAAGCATGGACACCGATGGAGACGGATTGACAGACAGCGAAGAAGGATTATACGGGTCAAACCTGCTGGACGCAGATTCCGATGACGACGCCCTACCCTATGGTCAGACCACGCCTGTACCTGATTTGTTTGACTATGGAGAAGTTAAGCTATTCACCACCTCACCCGCCCTCGCCGACACTGATGGTGACGGAAGAGGCGACCTGGACGAGATAACAGGTGGCGGACACAACCCACTCATCGCCGAAACACCCCAATTGAAGATAGAGATAGTAGGCGAGCCTTCCATATCGATGAACTATGTGGAGACTACTGGAAGTCAGGAAAAGCAATCACTCAAGGTATCCAGCATTACACAGGAAGAGACTTCGCTAAGCAATAGTCACAGCCAGACAAACAGCCAGATAACTGACATCTCAGGTAGTATAGGAGCAGATTTCAGTGGTGACTTCAAGAGTATCAAAGTTGGCGCTAGCTTGGAAATAGGCGGAGGAGGTCAATGGGTAGATGAAACCACCTCCAAGAGCTCTGTATCCACCTCTCAATCATTCGAACAGGGTTATAATAAGTTCAATGAATACACCGAGAACCAGGATTACGAAGTGACAGGCGGGAATCTCACCATAGCATACAAAGTGCATAATACCGGACAAATCGGCGTCCATGTAAAAGACCTACAGCTGAGCATCCTAAGATTCGATAAAGGGTCAATCATCCCAGTAGCTACGATGTCCGCTGTCAGCAATATACCAATCCCCGCAGAGGGACAGACCGGCACTCTATCGGTAACCGGAGAACTTGATGTACAGACCACCCGGGAGCTTTTGAGAAACCCTGGAAGTATAACCACAGAGGTAGCATACTTCTCTATGGAGTGGCGATACGAGAATGATGCCGAACTGCTCAACTATACCAATGTATCGACCAGCTTGAGGGAAAGGACTACACAGCTGGTAATTGATTATGGGAACGGTGATGTGGAAAAGTATTCCATCAGAACCAGCTTCAAACGAGATGCTAACGGACATCAGACGGGAATCACTTTGGGAGAGGCTCTAGACATACTCAGTAATGACCCGGATATCAATCTCCAGTATGAGACAATGTATCAAGATGTGTATGATGATGAAACCGGTGCTGTAATAGGTAAAGCAAAGGTCATCGACCGGATACGGGATGTATCCACACTAAACCTTGAAAACGGATATTGGATGTCATTAACGACTAGTGAGAGCCTAGATACACACGAAGTAATCGATATTGACGATATAGTCCTTCATCGAGGAGGCTTTACCAGCCTGGCTATCGTAAAAGATGCCGACTTGGACGGACTTATAGATAGGGAAGAGCATATCATCGGAACTGATTTACTATCACCTGATAGCGACTCTGATGGGCTGGATGATATCGAAGAAGTAAGGGAAAGCTGGATGGTAAGCGTTATCGGGTCTCAACCCTATCAGGTAAGATCCAGTCCTATATCTGCAGACTTCGACTCAGACGGGCTTAACGATGCTCAAGAGAAGGCAGGAGAAACCGATCCATATAAGGAAGACACAGACTCAGACGGTGTAAACGATATGAACGACTTTAAACCATGGGACCCTGATATCCAATAGAAAGCTAAAGGAAGATTATGATTTGGAGTAATATGACTAAAACACTGAACTATATAACGATTACGGTTATACTGGTAATGCTTTTGATGTGTTCACCAGCCAATGGGGACAAACTCATCGATTTAGGCGACTGGAAGCCAGTTAAGAGCCTACCCACCCCTGTATTCGACCATGCAACCACCTTACACAACGGCATAATCTATGTGACCGGTGGTAGGACATCGGTAGAAGATGACCAAGGGTTGAATAGCGTCTACTATACATCAATCAACGAAGAGGGTAAATTGGTAAACTGGCGTCCAACGACATTCTTACCCATCAATGTATATGGACACACCAGCGTTGTCTATGATAGCAAGCTCTACATCATCGGCGGGAACGACAACATAACAGTATATCATGCCCCAATCCATGGTGATGGAAGCATAGGCAGATGGGAAGTCCATTCATCCATGTTCTACGACAGCGATAGAGGTGAACGGATGGAGCACACCACCGATGTATACAAGTATAGGATGTATGTAACCGGTGGACACTACTCCCAGCCGGAGATTGAGGTTTCTATCGATGGAGAAGAGATTGAGACAGGCGATGAATACAACTTTGGTGATGTGCCTGCTGGAGAGGAGGAGACCATTACGTTCACCATCCAAAACACCGGTGCCAAGCAACTAAGGGTATACGGCATTTCCCTTTTCACCAGCTATACAACGGAGTTCACCCTCGGCAATTTCCTCTCGGCAGTAGACCCCTTTTCCAGCATGGATGTAGATGTGACATTCACCCCGGATGATGAACTACCGAAGGATTCTAACATCAAGATAGAGAACAGCGACCCAGATGAAAACCCTTATACCTTTATCCTAAGAGGTAACACGGGTAGGCAGTCTGCTGAAGTGATAGAGAATGGTAAGTCGAAGATACCGGATGGCACACCGTATGGCACACTGGACGAAGTGTTGGTTGGTCCTGACTGGAAGAAGACGGTTAGCTTCCCCACTGATAGAAGCGGTCATTCAGGACTTATCTCGGATGATGGCATTTTTTATATAGTAGGAGGGGAACACTACAATGGTGAGGAATGGGAAAGCCTTAACGATGTGCGATACGGAAGCATCACTCCCACCGGAGAAGTGATCAGCTGGTCTTTCACTCACAGTCTGACAGTAGGCGGGATATCGGGTCACACTTTGCTATTGACTGATGATACCCTGTTAGTGGTTGGAGGGATTGATGATGAGGATACTGTTTTGCGGAAGGTGTTCTATTCAAGTCTTTATGATGACGGCTCTGCGGATACATGGAAGAGCTTCGTATCTACCCTGCCGGAACCGGTCTACGACCATACAAGCGTCAGCTATAATGGCTTTATTTATGTAATAGGCGGAAGGAACGATTGTGAAGTCCTTAATTCGGTTTATTACAGCGAAATTGAACATTAATTAGAATCTTTTAGGAGTATTGAACCATGAGGAAAACTTTGTTTATATTTTCAATTCTGTTAATTATTTCCTTAATCGGGTGTAACCCAGCTAAGACATATAAGCTTAACATAACAATGATACCCGAAGATGCAGGAAGCATCACCGTAACACCAGAAAAAGAGGTTTACGATGAAAACGAAACCATAACCATTCAGGCAAATGCTAACCCCGGATACAAGTTCGACGGATGGCTTACCGACCTCCAGTCCAACCTGAACCCGGCTAGCGTCGTTATGGACAGCGATAAAGACATAACAGCATTCTTTAGCACCGCTCCAGAAATGGAAGTGGAACACGACGGGTCAGCCATAGATATGAATGGGACTTACGATTTCCCATCTCTAAGCGGAACCAACAAAACACTGACCTTCACCATGAAGAACAGCGGCAACGAAAACATGTACATATACAGCATCATACTGGTCGGTGAGGATAAAGACAGCTTCTCGATAACCACTAGCTACGACTTCCCATCTCTTATACCTCCGAATGAGACCCAGGACTTCGATGTATCATTCAACCCTATCGACAACCAACCAAAATCCATTATCATAAGCATATCCAATAATGACCCAGATAAGAACCCATTCCGATTCGAGATAAGCAGTGAATCATCATCATCATGGGAACCACTGGGCGATAGAGGCATATCTCTGGGAAGTGTCAACCATACATCATTAACCATCATGGCTGATAACCCATACATAGCATACAGCGATGAGTCAATAAACAACAGACTGGTAGTAAAGAAGTACGATGCCAATTCAGATAACTGGGTAACACTTGGCTATTCCGGATTGTCGGTGGGAGAAGCTGAGTATAACACACTGGCTACCGACGGGACAAACCTGTATGTAGCCTATTCAGACGGAGGTAAGTCAAACAAAGCCTCAGTCAAGCAATACATAGAAACATCCGATGTATGGCTGACCGTCGGTACATCAGGATTTACCAATGACACTGCCTCCTTTACCAATATAGGAGCGGATACAGCAGGTACACTCTATGTCGCCTTTAAAGACGCAGACCAAACCGGAAAGCTCAGCGTAATGACCTATGACGGGTCAAGCTGGGTATATGATGGAGGTAGCGGAGGAATCTCGGACGGAGAGGTAAACACAATCTCCATGGATATGGATGGAGACACCGGCTACATAGCTTACAGCGATGCGAGCCTCTCCGGTAAAGCTGTTGTGATGAGCAATTCCGGTGGTACATGGACTGAAGTCGGTCCTGCTGGAGGCATCACCACCGGCTTAGCAGTGAATGTGGACATATTCGTATATAACGGCACGCCATACATAGCCTTTGGAGACGGAAACCAGAATGGTAAGCTCAGCGTGATGAGTTATGATGGTGGAAGCTGGACTCTGGTCGGTAGTGAAGGATTTACTACCGGTGGCATATCGGATACAGTGGTAGGAGTGGATGATAGCGGGGCTTATGTGGTCTATGTAGACTCCACAGATTATAACAAATCCAAGTCTATGACCTACAATGATACTAGCGGAGCATGGGAGGCTTTGGGCTTCAGCTCGCTTTCCGGTGGATATTCGAGTTCACTCTCCATGGAAGTGGGGACGGATAACCGGCTTTATGTATCATTCAGAGATGGTACCAGCTCTTATAAGGCCACCGTAATGATGTATGAATAATTATAGAGATTAATATAGAGCTTAATTTTTATTAAAATGAATATAGGAGATAGATATGAAAATTAAAACCATGATTCTACTTTTTTTAATTGGCTTTATGTTTATGGTCAATACCTGCACAATAGGCTCTTATACACTGGAGGTGGTTATAGAGCCGGAAGGAAGCGGGGGGGTCATTATGAATCCCCAACCACCATTCTATCCAGGAGACTCAGTCACACTGAAAGCAAATCCAACAGAGGGATATAAGTTCATCTCGTGGAGCGGGGACATAACCGAATCAGCCAATCCAATCAACATCATCATGGAATCCAATATGACTGTATATGCTAACTACACACAAATACCCAATATGGAGCTTAGTGTGGAAGGGACAAGCCTCCCCTCCGGCACATCAAGCTACGACTTCGGTGAAGTAGAAGTGGGTTATGATAAAACGGTAACCTTTACCGTTTCCAACACAGGGGGAAACATCCTTAATATACATAATATATCCATAGATAACGAAGCACCAGCTTCTGGTCAATTCATCGTTGACCTGGATGAGGAATATCCCATCACCGTTGAACCGGAGCAGACAACTACATTCATGCTAACCTATTCCCCATCTTCATCAGGGATTAAGACAGGACTTCTCAACTTATACAGTAACGATTTGAATCAAAATCCATATTTAGTCGATTTAATAGGCACCTCACCCACCTGGACGATGCTGGGTAATGAAGACTTTACATTAGCCGAAGCGGAAAACATCAAGCTGGATGTGACCTCAGGAGTGCCTTTTGTAGCATTCCGCGACTACGCTAGGGGAGGGAGAGTCAGCGTAATGACCTATGATGGACAGAACTGGACGACAGTCGGTACAGGGGGCTTTTCCAGTGGAACGGTTAACTCAATCTCACTGGCTACATACAACAGCTTCCCCTATGTAGCTTACAGCTTGGACCAAAACTCCGATGTAAATGTAGAGACATACAACGGGTCAGACTGGACTAATGTAGGAGATACTTCATCATTCTCCGGTGAATACACCTCATTGTCAATAAACGCGGGTGATGTCTATCTATCTTATGCTGACGGCTCTTCATCATACCAGCCTATACTAAAGATGTATAGTGGGGGGACATGGACTGATGTTGGCGGTGGATACCTGGCAACAGATGGAGCGGAGTATATATCGCTATTCTTATACGATAACGGAACAGAGATTGTACCTTATGTAGCTTTCAAGAACAAGCAGACTCTACAGCCGATGGTATACAAGTTTGCGGAGAGTGCCTGGAGCGAGATAGCCGGCTTAGACTTGAACTTAGCGGATATAAGAGACTTGAAGGTCTTCGTGGAAAACGATATCCCATATCTATCAATACTTACCGGATACTCTAACCAGCCCTTACTGCTTATGTTTGATGGCAGTGACTGGATATACATAGGCTCAGAAGGACAATCGACGGAACCTGAGTCCGAGTTTTTAGACATAGAAGCATACATAAACGATTCCAACTTCCCCGAACCATTCGTAGCATTCACAGACCCATTAAACAATTACTACGGCAAAATGGCTTCCTACAAGCAAGGCTCATACGGGTCTTATCAGGAGGAAGACCTGGGAAACCACTTCACCAACTTCAACCCGGGGAAACCATCTGTAAGCGTAATCTATAACCCAACCGAGGATGCACCACAGACCTTCGTCGCTTATAGTGACTCCGATTCATCAATAGCAGGCTCTATCACGGTTAAGGCTTTCATCGGTTATGACGGCTCATGGAGCATGGTTGGCGATAGAGGTTTCAATTCAGCAAACGCTACCGATATCAACATAAAGGCAGTATATAACCAAGAGACCGGCAAGATCACCCCTTATGTTACGTATAAGGACGAAGGCAACAACAGGGCTTATATGTGGAATGCCGTCTACAACGAGGTAGACGAGGTCTATGAATGGTCGATGGTGGGTGTTAATCCGGTTTCATCAGTAGAAACGGATTATGTAGCCATGGATGTATACAATCATTTTGACGGAAGCACTACCACGATGCATCCTTACATCGCTTATAACAACGGAGCTGGAGGTTCACCGATAGTCAGGTATCATGACGGGACGGGTTGGCAACCGACAGACCTGCCTATCCCAAATACCGCAGGTGAGATAGACATCAAAGTCTACAATGACGGAGGGGTAGCTATACCATATATAGCCTTTTCCGATAATGACAGCAGTGGTCAGCTGAATGTAATGCGGTATGTAGACCCCGGCGGAGGATACGCCTGGGAAACGGTAGGGACTACACCAATCACAACTGAGGCGGTGCAAGATGTCAACCTTGCAGTATATGATAACAGCGGCACACCTATTCCTTATGTAGGATACAACCGGGAACAGGGTAGCGACCTGGTGCCGGAGATGAATATGTATGTAGGGTCAATATGGTCAACGCTTGACTTACAAGATGACCTGTTTCCGATTAACTCCAACGACCTAAGCATTGATGTGAAATATGACCTTACCACAGGAAAGATAGCCCCGTTCATGGCACTTAAGAACACGCTTAAGAGTCGTCCCTTTGTGTTCAGGTATTACGATAGTAGCGGCTGGGAGGACATATCATCGGGTGGTGGTATTGGAGGTAACCTGCTTACCAGCGAGATGTCGGCATACATCGATGGAACAATACCCTATATTGCTTATATAGATGATAACAACAGTATCCTCAGCATAAAGAGGTTTGATGGTGATGAGTGGGTGGATGTAGGAGACAGCTCTTTCGCCGGCTCGATAGCAGAGGCTTCCATCTTCATATACGAGGATGAAGGCGGAGTGTCGATGCCTTATCTTGCTTACACCGATGAAGACAGCAAGAAGATAAGTATAATTATCTATGAATAAGGCTTTTATAAAATCTTTGGTTAATAATCAAGCAAAATATTTGAAGGGAGAAGAAAACAAATGAAGACTAAAAAACTAATCTTTGCCGTTATGATAGTAACGATACTGGCGATGCTTATATCCAATTGCCAACCATTAAACATAGACAATAAACGATGGATAAAGTCCTACGGCGGTGTATCATCAGACATCGCCTATTCTATAGCTGAAAGTCCCAGCGGATACCTCATCGCAGGGAAAACCGAATCCTTCGGCGGTGGGAACAGCGACTTATGGGTAATCAAGACGGACAAAAGCGGTGAGATACTATGGGAAAAGTCTATCGGTGGAACATACTACGAATGGATAGAAGACGTCAACTATGTTCCTAATGAAGGATACATAATATTAGCGATAACAAACTCTTTCGGTGCGGGTAAGAACGACTTCTGGCTATTGAAGATGAACGATGATGGGGACATCCTCTGGCAGAAGACTTATGGCGGGACCGAAGTTGAACAGCCGGCTAAAGTCATCATCACAGATGATGGAGGATACGCTGTCGTCGGTACCACAAACTCATTCAACGCTGATGAGAATGACGATATATGGCTGGTTAAGCTAGATAACCTTGGCGATGTTATGTGGCAGAAGACTTATGGAGGTGATGATACAGAAAACGCTTACTCCATTGATAAAACCCCCGATGGAGGATATGTCATAGCAGGAGATACTTTCTCTTTCGGGGCTGGTAGCTTCGACTACCTTCTCATAAAGGTTAACTCCACCGGCAGTGTGGAATGGGCTAAGACTTACGGCGGGGAGAACGGTGACACTGCTCATGATGTATCGGCTTCCTACAATGGTGAATACGTCATCGTCGGTAAGACCCAGTCTTTCCAGTCAACCAGCCTGGACAGCTGGATATGTAAGCTGAGGAGCGATGGTCAGATTGAATGGGCGAAGGTATATGGCGGTGATAACGGGGATATGGTTTACTCGGTGGTTAACGAGGTGGACAGTTATGTCATAGCGGGATACTCATACTCATTCAGTGATAACTATAGCGATTCCTGGGTGGTTAATGTAAATTCTTCCGGTAATATACAATGGCAGAAGATTTACAGTATACCGGATTATGATAGCCTGTATGAGATAATACCTACACTGGACGGAGGCTATATATCAACCGGCTACATAGAAGTAGATAAGGAAGGAAGTAAGGTCAACGACTTCTTGATAGTGAAAACAGATGAGTATGGCGTATCGAATACATCGGTGGAACAGAACATATCTATATCACCGATAAACGTCTCTGCTCAGACTGCGGACATCAGCATAACACCTGCAACCTCAAGCATACAGGTAAACGAAGTGAGTTCCGTCATCATTATGGAGACCGATGCTAACGTTCAAAGCATCGATTGATAAAGGTAGGATGAGTGCCCTCACTCCTTTATGGAACAGAGGGTCAATCTTATCCCTTTTAACCAACTATTGTTAGATTGAACGAGAGGACTTTTATATGAAAAAAATAACCATTTTATCTATGCTAATAACATTTATATTAATATCAACCAGCACTTTGTTTGCCCAGAGCAGGTTCGATGAGATAGAACAGGCAAACGGAGTGGAAGAGTCACGCTACGAGAGGCTCGCCCTGGTCATCGGAGCCGGGAAGACCTTCTCTGCTAAGCTCAAAGACTACTCATATCCGGCAGAGGACGCCAAGTATGTAAAGAAGGTACTGGAAGAACAGGGCATCTTCGATATAATCTATATGGCGGACGACTCCAAGCCAGAACTACGCCCTAGCCGTCAGAATATAATCTCCATCCTGGATGATGTGGAAGACTTCGCTGCTAAAGATGTAATCAAGACCTTTGTGTTTTATTTCTCAGGTAAATCGGGAGTGTATAAGAACAGCGATTACCTAATCACTTACGAAATAGACCCAAGCACCCAAGACACCACAGCCAGCACCGCTCTATTCGTCAAGGAAGTGATGTATAGGATAAGCAGGATAAAAGACCATGCTAAGACCATGGTCGTACTGGACACAGGCAATCTCAACCATACCTTCGATGATACTTACGGTATGAAAGACAAGACCATCATCGGTAGTGATAAAACGAATATGAGAGTATTATACTCAAAGAATGACGGCGGGGGAAACGACGCGGAGATGAGAGGGATGATTACTCCTTTCTTTACCAAGGCTATAGCAGGATACGCAAATCGTAACCAATACGGCAGGAAGGACAATCTGGTCACATTCGACGAAGCAGGGAAATTCATCACAGAAGCGGTAGACAAATGGTCAATAAAGCGTGGATACCATCAGAAAGCGAATATGGCTTATTATAACAATGATGACATCACTATAACCATTGCCAGGGACTATCCGCAGGAGGGGGGTAACCTTGAGTATCAGCCACAACCCAGGATAAGCAAGATAACATCTACTGCTACCGTTATCGAGTATGAGACTACTCATCAGAGCATCGGCGAGCTGGCTATCTCCACCAGCCCGGACTTTGATTTGAACACCACGGAGATACTGGTTATAGATGATATAACCGCAGATGGTCTTAACCATCAGATAGAGATTCCCCATGACATGATCGACCTTCGTGAGGAATATTACATGAAGGTATACATAACCGATTTGGAGACAGTGTATCTGGAATCGGATATGATAGAAGTCGGCAAGAATGAGCTTTACGAGATGTTATACAGGAATTTTGATGATGATTATAAACGCTTATTTGATATGATTAACGGTGACCTGTTGAATAAGAAGTATAGACTGGCGGTGGAACATACTCTAGACCTTTACTATATGATAATAAATTATCGTGATGTTTTTGAAGAGGAACTCCTAGCTGAATTTGAATCCGTAATCGATATTGAGGAGGGTGATTTCAAACAGATAGTGGAGGACATCATCATGGGCAACCTTAAAGACGCTGATGAACTGCTGGATAATGACAAGCTGGAAGAAGCCATCGATGAGTATAATGAGACTTTGAAGAAAGTGGATGATAATGACCTGGAGAATTTTGCCTTAAAGGAGCTTGTTGAGAGGAAGATAAACCGTGCTAAGATGTCGATAAAAGCCGAACAAATCATCACCGAAGCTGATAAACTCGCCGAGGATGGCAAGTATGAACGGGCTAAGACACTCTATAGAGAGGCATTAGCGATACTCAGGGAGGTAAGTCCGGAAGCACTATACATGATTAACCAGCTAGAGAGGAAGATAGATACACTCCCCGACCTTTCATATGTCTATGTAGGCTTAACCGGCGGTGCTTACTTCAACCTTACCCAGATTGAGGGTGTTCTACCTATAATCCTTGCTGATTTGAATATAAGGTATAACCGGCATATAGGCTTTGGTGTGGGTATAGACTTGATGAACATGGACAGCTTCCAGAATCCATATTACAGTGTGCCTATCGATGGTTATGGAGTATATTATTTGAATCTGGACCTGTTCGGCAAATTCTCCCTATTCAATTCTTACGGGTATAGCCGGATTAACCATGAACTGCTGGTTAGGGCGAGTATTCTGCTCGATTTCTCCCCGAAGATAGCTGCTTTGCCTTTTGGTATAGGTGGGGCTATCTCACCGGAGTATACCATTAGGTTTAACGAGCTTTTTGGTCTCAGTATACATCTTCGCTTCTGGTCTATATACAGGTTTGAGCCTGCTTATTTCTTCAGCATAAATTTTGCTGGTGGTTTGGGTGTAGTATTCAATTTCTGACATATCTGATATTAGATTTTCTTTGATATTTTTTCAGTAATATTTAGAGTGAACAAAATTTTTCTTATATTTATAGAAATTTCACATAATATTATATTTTTTAGATTAACCTATATGTGAAGGTTAAAACCTTTTTAATACAACGAGATATTAAAAAGGATATTGTATTTAGATTTAATTCCGATACTGATTAATAATTAATCGCTCATTAACCAAAAGTTGTTGAAATAAAACAAGACCCCTCTCTATCTCTCCCT
>CAYUUC010000010.1:23555-33231 GCA_964447635.1 uncultured Spirochaetia bacterium | reverse complement strand
GGAATTTATTAATTATTATTAGTTTTTTTGATATTTAAGCGTTAGCCCAAAGTAGTCCCGCATTTATCACAATATCTATTGTTTTTAGGATTTTCCGCACCACAGCTGGGGCATTTGATCTTGCCTTCCACTTCTACGCCTTCTTTTTCCTTACCTGGTTTGATGTCTTTGGGTAATGTTTTTACGAATTCTTCCAGTGTCATCTTCTGGATTTTAGCACCGCATTTCTGACAGTATTTGGTCTGGTCGGTGTTGAGCTTACCGCATACCGAGCAGTATATCTTTTTGATGATTGTATCCTTATCATAAGCAGATACTTGTTCCAGGTATTCTATGTTGTATGTTGATGGTACAGCGAAGCCGATGTTATCCGCATTGAGGACACCCATGGTAACCATTCCGATGACTTCCCCATTCGTCCTCCTGATGACCGGTCCTCCACTATTGCCAGGGTTTATACCCATATCCAGCTGGAAGAAGCCTATATCCTTGAAGGAGGGATTAACATCCTTCCTGCCTATCGAACTTACGATACCCTGCGAGATTGTGTAATCGTAACCATATGGGTGACCCACGGCTACCACGGACTCACCCAGTCTAACATCAGATGAGACGGCAAGCTTCAGCTTATTATCGAATGTGCCTTCCGAATAGACTATCGCTAAGTCAATGTATGGATTAGCAGCCACTATCTGACCATAGCGGATGTCCTCTTCGTTGTTCCTTATCTGGACGAATGAGTTATAGCCGACGACATGCTTATTCGTTATGATAAGTCCATTCTCATTAAGGACGAAGCCCGTCCCTTGACCGGTAGGGGTTATAATCTGAACCACAGAGGGTATGACTTTATCCAATAAATCTGGTAATTCTTGCATATGGTTTTCTCCTAATATAAATTACTTAATGGGGCATGCCTTTCTACATACCTTTTTATCTATTATATATTAATATATAACCGGAAGGAGATTAAGTAAATAAAAGATTATTAATTTTTGCAAGAATTATTTTTTATTTATTAGAAAGCGAGATTTTGTCTAATCGTACTCGTAAGCTCCCATCGACCATGGAACTGTCCGCTCGTTGCCATCCATGTCATCCGTTATACCTTCTGTGGATAAGTCCTGTCCGCCTTCCGTTACCGAAGCGGGTGAGTCAGCTGTCAGGTGGTAGTCTTTACCGGACCAGTCCGTGAACTGTGGATCTACCGAAACATTCGCACCCGCTGTCGTATCGGTTAGACCGTTTACCGTAGCTATATCGGTGATGTTGACTCCGTTGTTACCTTCGTCAAACTCGCTGTCGTCTCCTTCATCATAGTATAGAGCGGTTGGGCAGTTGAAGATGTCGTTGTTTTCTACTTTGTCAGGGTCGCCGTCCGGAGTATATTCATATATGCCGTATCGGTTAGACCCGCCTTCAGTGAATATGATATTATTGATGATTTCGGGTGCGGCACCGTATCTCATCTCCACAGCTCTTGCCTTGTTCCCATTTCCACCACTTATGACATTGTTGTATATCTTAGCGTCTGAGCCGGAAGTGTAGTTCTGTATACCTATAGACCAGTATCCATTCCCTCCTCTTATGATGTTATTGTATATAAGCGGTGTAGATGCATTATAGTTATACATGCCTTTGGTGGAGTTGATACAGTTCCCACCGAAGATGATATTGCTATAGATAGCGGGATTTGCTTCATAGTTAAAGATGCCGATACCGTCACCATCGCATGTTCCGCCATGTATGGTGTTATGATGTATCTCTCCGCTGGACTCTGTTACTACGATGCCTTGCGTAGACCAGTATCCATCCCCTGCGTTTATATCATTGTATGATATGGTCGGTGTGGACTGTTCTTTTATGAATAAGGCTTGAAGCAGTCCATCGCAGTTACCCCCGAAGATATCGTTCTGCGTTATCACCGGACTTCCTCCGTAGATAACCGCTCCCTTGGTTTGGTTTACTCCGTCTCCGCCATTGATACTATTGTTTATAATGGTCGGCGAACCCATATCACCGTAAATTGCACAGACAAAGTTTCCATTACCGCCGTTTATAGAAAAACCATTGATGTGAGTATCGTTGGTTATGGTATTGTCGAAGAATAACACCCGATTGAAGTTCTGAGAAGTCCCGTCATCGGTATGGTTACCCTGAATGGTTGTTGTATGGGTATCGGGGTCTTTTTCTAAAAAGTCAGAGGAAAAGCCACCGTATAGTGATATGCCTTCCACCAAGACGATATGGGTCTGAGTAGCATAGTCTACTTCGTATGTCCCTTCTGATACGAATACGCCCATATCTCCACCCATATTCACTGCTTCGTCGATGGCTGCGTTGATGGTTGCCATAGGTGAGGATATGGTTCCATCGTTGCCATCATCGCCGGTGGTTGCTACGAAGATGCCGTTCCCATCGAATACAGCGGTGATGGTTTTATCTGAGTCTATGGTTATGTTTTGGGTGGCTTCTGTTCCGGACAGGTCTCCTTCCCATGTGGTGAAGCTCCAATCCCTTCCGGGAGTTGCGGTTGCTTCGACCTGTGTTCCCTGCTCGTATTCATCCTGTTCTGGTGATAGCATAACCTCTCCCCAGCCGGTGATGTTGATGGTTATTGAATAGTATTCCGGTTCGGGTTTAGGTTTGCAGTTAAATAGAGCGATGATAAAGATTAGTCCTATTAAAAAAAGTTTTATTTTCATAATATTGCCCCTTTGTTTTGGTTTTTGATACTTCCGCAGTTTTTTATAATCATGCGGAAGATATCCTAATATAGGCTGTTCCTCATTGTTATGAAAGATTTAACGGAGAATCCCCCCTAGCCCCCCTTATTGAAGGGGAATAAGAATGAAATCCAAGACCCCCTTACCTGCGTCTTCGCAGAAGACGAGGGATTTAGAGGGATTTTTCTTCAGTTTCATTAATTTTTGCAGGAGATATCCTAATATAATATTCACCTTGTTTTAAATATAACCAAATTGATGAAAATTTTATAAAATCAGCGTTTATTATTAGTTTTAACTACATACATAATTAATATCTTATTTTAAGTTTAATAATCAACAAGGGGCTTCTGATGTTTAGAAATAGATTAATCTCAATTTTATTAATAATCTTGCTTATATCTGTCTTTACTTTATTCTTAAGTTGTAATCCAACAGATAGTGATAGTGGGGACAGCGGAGACAGTGGTGACGGCGGAGACGGTGGCGAGACCGACCTCGACGACCTGGTAGCAGCGGCTAAAGACAGCATCTCCACCGGTGAACTGGTAGATATGCTTTACTATCTGGCGAGTGATGCTCTCGAAGGTAGACTCACTGGTGAGCCTGGTAATGAACTTGCTGCACAATACATCGCTGATGAATTCGAGGAATATGGGTTGGAAAAGGCATTCCCTGATTCATACCTACAAGAGTTCTCCGGAAATAGTATGTATATCGGTAACTATACCACAAACAATATAATCGGTGTATTACCGGGTAATGACCCTGTACTAAAAGATGAGGTCATCGTCATTGGCGCTCACATGGACCATATCGGATACAATATGAGTCCGACCGGTTCGCCGGACAATCCTGATGAGCTATGCAATGGAGCAGATGATAATGCTTCCGGTACCGTAGCGGTGTTAGAGCTTGCTGATGCTTTCTCTTATCTAAGGAACTACATAAACCGTACTTTTGTTTTCATAGCCTTCTCTGCAGAGGAGATTGGCTTATTCGGCTCCGAGCATTATGTAGACAATCCTATTTATCCCATAGGGAACCATATATATATGCTTAATCTGGATATGGTTGGTTGGGTAAAGAACCAGACAGAGATTGACGCTTATGGAGGTGTTACTTCCAATGCTGTAAATGGCTACATAGATGCATTGGATGATGATTATCCTTTTGATTTCCGAACCGAGAAGGGTAGTGCTTGGACGAGGTCTGACCATTACAACTTCTACAGTGCTGGTATGCCGACGGTCTTCTTCCATACCGGGTTAGGTTCACCATACCATCAACCTGGCGACGAGTCCCATCTTATCGACTATGATGGACTGGACAAGGTAACCGAATTTGCGTTTGAGTTATTATGGATGATAGATAGAGAGCCTACCGCTCCTACCTTAGACAACTAATAAATATCTTAGAAAGTGCCGACGATGAACTGACCACAATCCACAAAAATCACCTCCCCTGTTATCCCGCTGGATAAGTCGCTAAGTAGGAAAGCACCCGTTGTGCCTACTTCCATCGCTTCTACATTACGCTTCAGAGGAGCGATATCTTTAACTTTATAGTAAAGCGAGGTGAAATCCTTCACCCCTCTTGCCGACAATGTAGCTATAGGACCGGCAGAGATGGCGTTTACTCTTATCCCTTCCTCGCCGAAATCGTATGCCAGATACCTTACCGAGGACTCCAACGCTGCTTTGGCTACTCCCATGATGTTATAATTGCTGATAACCTTATCCGAGCCGATATAGGTTAGGGTAATGATGCTTCCGCCACCGTTCTTCAGCAACAGTGGCTTTGCTTCTCTGGACATGAGTATGAGTGAATAGACGCTAGCGGTCATTGCAGTGTTGAAGCCTTCCTTATCCACAGTGTAGAACTTGTTTTCGATGTCTTCTTTTCTGGCGTAAGCTATAGCATGGACCATACCGTCTATGCCTTTACCGTCGAAGTATTGGTCTAATTGTTTGTAAGCATTTTTAACATCGTTTTCATCGGTAGCATCCATAGGTATAGCGAGGACTCGAGGCATCTTCTTTTGTAGAAGGCGTTTAATCTTATCCTCCATCTTGGGATGGTAGCTGATGGCGACTCTGGCTCCCTGCTCCATCGATGCAACGGCGATAGACCAGGCTATGCTTCTATGGTTAGCGATTCCCGTTACGAAAATCTTTTTATCTTTCAGCATCATAAAAAATATCCACCTTTTCCAAAATTGGTTTTCCATTTAAGTATAAGGAATTTGTTTTATTAATGAAAGGTGATTTAGATTAAATGTCTTTAATCAGTTTGGATGGTGATTTTGAGAAGAGAAAAATTTTATTGATATTTATTTCTTAAATAAAGATGATTTTGTTGACTTATTTTAAGTTATGTGTTAAAATAGATAATAGATAATAATTATAACCACATTTAATAACTTGCCTTTTTCATTTTCAAGCTTGAACTGGGGAATAATATTCAATTAACAATTAGATCAACAGCATATAGAGAAAGTAATTTAGACGGATTGGAAAAATTAATACTACGGAAGTGAACATATGAAGAATAAATACATGATAAGGAATTTCGAACACGATTCCTTCTCAATAAAAGTTAATGAAGATTTTGACGGTAAACTTGTAATTGATTTTGAAGGTGAAGCCTTAATAAAAGAGAAGGACGACATCAACGAGTTAGGCGGATACCTGGTAAGACTTCATAACGAGATAATATCAGCTAATATCAAAACAATAAATCTCAGTCTAGAGTTTATCGATATAATGAATTCGGAATACTTCAAAGTCTTAAGTATGTGGTTCGATATGGTTAAGGAGTTAGAGGA
Organism: uncultured Spirochaetia bacterium; assembly: GCA_964447635.1. GTDB lineage: Bacteria > Spirochaetota > UBA6919 > CAYUUC01 > CAYUUC01 > CAYUUC01. Next base: position 27,678 of record CAYUUC010000010.1, on the reverse strand, counting down.
GCAGGATAGATACAAGATTAACCTTATCTATAATGATATTGGCGGGGAGAGCGGCAACTATATAGATATCATCAAGAACATGTATCCGAAAATCATTAATCTAAGCCGACCATCGATAAATGTGATACACCATTTCGACTTCAAGAAGGAGCATAGGATAAACGGGGATGACTGGTTTTCCTTTTACCCATCAGAAGGCATTATGTTCACCGATAAGATAAAGGAATATATACTGAAACGATATTCTGACAAATTACCTCATAAGTTTATTGATAGAGTGAAAGATGTATTCAAGAATCTGCCCAAGACTACCGAGATTTTCATGGAGAAGCACCGTATAAGAATTTCTCCTATTCAGGAATTTTTTAACAATGTGATGGGTAGCTATATCAGACTTTATCCTGATACAGACATCAGTGAATTCGTAAACCTGCCCTCATTCATTGCCGACGATGAACAACTCAAGCGGATAATCCGGAATGAATACCATCTATCGAAGCGTAGAGCATTGACATCATTATTGAATAATACAGAAGTCGGATTTAAAGGCAAACTTATCATGGATTCTCTTAATATAGACTTAAATGTGAACTTCACCGAACCTATCATCACCAGTCTTACCGGTGGGATGCTGTGTATAAGTAGGAGGGAGCCTGCGTTCAATTTCGGTAATATCATCCTGTTTGTAAATGCCGGGGATTGGTGCAGTATAAAGGATAGCCGGATTACCAACGGGGTAATATCATTCTCGCCAAATGTAGTGGTGAATTGTGATGGGTTGGAGGTAAAGGAGAAGCTGACCATTATCACCTACCAGAAGTGTAAAAGCTTATATATCAATTTGGATAAGGAGTTGGAGAAGACTGGTAAAGTCAATTTCGCTTATCTAGATGATGAAGATACTAAAAGCTTCCTCAGGACTAACGGATGGCCTATCTATCCCGAACCTAATGAAGACGAAATCTTAGAGGCATATCGTATACAGAAAGAACAGGCGGAAAACCCATCCATAATCAAATACGAAGCAAAACAACCCCAACCAAAAAAAGACAACCCGCAATTAGATTGGAGTTATGTAAGCATACCAGGAGAGACTTACGGAAAACTCGTCAAACTTTATAAAGACCAGAACAGCGGTATAGTGCCGGATTACACAAAGGTTATGAAACTATATGATGCCATGCTGAAAAAGTATGGTAATATCGAAAATGATGATTACACCGGGTTTAACGATTACCTGGATGGTTTGATGAGAGTGGGATGATTAATCAGTTGCATGATAAAACATAATCATACAACCATATAAAACACCCCTTTCATATCAACAATTACATGAAAGAGGTGTATAGTATTAATCAACAGATTTGATTAAATGTTTTAGTCAAAAGCTATCTTGTATCTTAATATATGGCTACATTATCGATAGCCCACCATTGGTCACTATCTACTCCTTCATAGAAGAATTTGACCTTGAAATCCGTTATATCAACATAAGAGCTGATATCGATAGTAAATATCTCCGGGTCTGTCCATGAACCAACATTGGTTTCCGGGAAGGAATGGATATTTACCCATTGTGAACCATCCCATACTTCTATATGTGCATCTTCTCCATAGTCTTCATCATAGAATAGAGTGAATTGTAATGTTAAGCTGGTTTGACCTGTGGTATCTATATCCGGTGTAATCATCTCTAAGTCGTCCCCTGGATATGACGGGTCACCGCTTTGCCCGTCAGCAAAGGCAAATTGAGTTCCATCCAGGCTATCACCCATATAATCATCGACGATATCCCATGTTATGTAGGTACCGTTGTTTATTGTCCATATATGTCCGGAGGTGAGTTCTGTCCACTCGTAAGTCCCGCTTGAATCTCCATCTATAGCGGTGAAGTCCTCAATGAACAATGGAGCAACTGTTGTAACATTCAAGGTGAATGTGCCGGCTGTACTGGCATCAGCGGCGATTAAGTCTACAGTAACACCAGAGACATCAGCAGTACCGTCATGGCTTATGGTAAATGAAGTAGTGTCACCCGGTGCTAATGGGTCTGTAAAGGATGAAGTATCCAGAGTAAGATTAGTCATATCACTTATCTGAATAGGATTAGCATCATCGAAATCTTGTTCTAACTTGCCTATATTACTAACATCAATGGTAATGTTAAGCGGGAAATTGGTAGGGGTAGATAGATCAAGGGTGGAACCCGTTATATCTGTACCCCCATGTTCAAGAGTAATCTCACTATCTACTTGTAATACGCTAACATCACCTAAGAGTTTAACATCGTCAATATAGGCTGCTTGTGTGTTATCTCCACTTCCATAAGCATCTAAGAACCATTCTAATTCGTATCGTGTATTAGGATTAAGTGATACGGCTTCTGTTATCCATGTTCCGTTGTTTGTGGAATTATAGTAGTGTACTTCATTATTTCCATTTGCTTTGAAATAGAAGCTAGAATAGTTACTAGACCATAATGTTACATATACATCGAATATCAGGGTAGCCCCATTAGGACCGGTTTGAACATCGAGAACCTTTAAACTCTCATCATAGTCTATACCGTCAGTCTCAACATCACATTGTAGTTTAAGTGAATGAGTTGGGCTTACAGCCTGTTCTGTACTGATTACAGGTGAAACCTCACTTAAGTCATATTGTTCTTGAAGTGCTATTTCATTCCATACATTCTCGTTATCGAACCCGGAACCAGCTCCATCTGTATCTTCGAAGGTTTCCTCAAACTCTGGCACCGTTATATTTACATTCAAGGTGAATGTCTCGGCAACTGTAGCATCAGCAGCCATAATATCAACTGTAACCCCCGAAATAGAGGTTGAACCGTCATGGGTTATAGTAAACGAAGTGTTATCACCAGGAGCAAGCGGTTCTACCAATGATGAAGTATCAAGAGTGAGGGCTGTCATATCGCTTATTACAACCGGATTGGTATCATCTAAATCCTGGGCCATCTTGCCTATGTTAGTCAAATCGAATACCATATCAAGCGAAATACCAGAAGCAGTGTCTTTATTCAATGTTCCACCAGAGATATTGACACCGTTATTCTCTACTTCTACATTTGCTCCCGCTGTAAGCATGGTAAAATCACCGGTGATGTTTACATCGTCGATATAGGCTGATTGGTCTTCTCCTTCACTGGCTGTGGTTGAACAATCTATATACCAGGCTATTTCATAGGTAGTATTTGGGTCAAGGATATGACTACCATCTAACCAGCCTACAGATGAACCATTACTAGCGTTATTCTCAATGTATATTACAGAAGTGTCATTTACTAGGAAATAGAATTGGGAATAATTACTAGCTGCTAAATTGAGATAGTACTTAAATGATATGGTAGCTCCACCAGAACCTGTGGTAAGGTCGAGAGTCTTTAAACTTTCATCATCAGAGGATGATACATCAGGGTCACCATCATCATCAAATATTGTTAGCTTGAGAGAATGATTAGGACTAAATGACTGTTCATCACTTATAACAGGTAATACTTCATTTTCACCACTTCCCATTCCAATACCACCTGTATGGATCAACAAATCTCCCCATACGTCTTCGTTATCAAACAGACTTCCTGTACCATCTGTATTTTCAAATGTTTCAGTGAACCCACCGCCTGTAGGGCTGAAGGTCGCAGTGATCTCTTTATTAGCATCCATTATTATATGATATGGTCCTGTCCCGGTTACATCACCAGCATCTGTCCCTGACCAGCCATCAAACTGATTGCCACTATCCGGTGTTACGATTAATTCAACATCTGAGTTTTCCGTGAAGGATATTGGTGTTCCACTGGTCACTTGAGTTCCGTTAGCAGTTACGCTACCGTTTCCTGTTATGTTTACGGTTAGGTCATAAGTAGTTCCTGCGATGAACTCTGCTGTTATATCTTTATCGGCGTCTATGGTTATGGTATATGTACCGTCTCCGTTATCGGTGATGTCACCTGCGTCTGTTCCGGTCCACTGGTCGAAAACATTACCGGAGTTTCCTGTTGGGATGAGTGTAACATTGGTGTTTTCTGGGAATGGTATTGGATTGCCGCTGGTCACTTGAGTTCCGTTAGCAGTTACGCTACCGTTTCCTGTTATGTTTACGG
>CAYUUC010000010.1:7686-23455 GCA_964447635.1 uncultured Spirochaetia bacterium | reverse complement strand
GAGTTCCGTTAGCAGTTACGCTACCGTTTCCTGTTATGTTTACGGTTAGGTCATACTCGATTATCTCCTGGAAGTTAGCGGTAACAGTAGTATCTGAATCCATTGTAATAGTGCGTGTCTCATCAGTATAACCATCATCCCATTCTATGAATTCATAACCGGTATTTGGTTGAGCTGTCAGAGTTGCTTCTTTACCTTTTTCGATTTCGTATGTATCGGCATTATCTAGTGTTTCGCCTTCCACTTCCACTGTAACGCTTCCGCTATCGGTAGGGTTAATGTTAACCGTTAGGGTTATGGTTTCAGTAGGTTTAGGACATGCGATGAAAAAGAAGGCGATGATAATCGCAAGCAAAATAATAAATAGTTTTTTCATTTTCTTTCTCCTTAATACAGAAATTCTGATAAAATGATCAGTTTAATTTAGATTTATACCGATTAACTTACATTTTTGTTATGTCTCCACCCCTCTAATCCCCATTAAGAAGAGCAGATAAACATTAATAAATTACAAATGTTATTATGAATTAAATTAGTATAAATCTATATATAAATTATAACAAGATTTAGTTAAGTTGACAATAATTGGTTATAATTTATTTTTTTATATATACGGTTAGAATTCTATTTATAACACTTCTTTTTCTTATTGGTTGTATATATGGTGAGGAATTTAAATAAAATAATACTAAATATATATAATAATATGTCAACAGAAAACTCATTTAATTCAAGTTATGTAATGTGTTTATGTCTAGTAAATTTAAGTTGACGGTATTTTTTGAAAATATAATAAATCGAATAAGTTGAATATTTAAATAAGATTGGTTTAGAGGGTGGTTTTTAAAAAAAGTATATAATCAAAACCATATTAATTTATGCGTTTTTCGCTTTACCCAAAATGATAATACTCACTCAAATAAAATTTCTGATTCTGTTTTTTATTTCCAAAAAGCCGATTATTTTATAAAAAGGTGAAAAAATAATAATTGTAATGATAGACTTAAAGGAGTGGTTATGGCTGATGAGAGCAATGAACCTTTAGAGGTAACTTTAGAGAGGATAGATTCTAAATTTGGCAGGAAATACAACAAAGGGAATTATATATTCAATCAGGGCGAGTTTGGTGATAGAATGTTTATCATAAGAAAGGGTAAGGTGAAGATTAGCCAAACCATCAACAATATCGAAGTTAACTCATATATTATGCATACCGGCGATATCTTCGGAGAAATGTCCATTATCGACCCAAAACCACGATATGGCTCTGCTATAGCCTTAGAAGATAGCTTCATTCTTAGCCTTTCTCGGGATGAATTTATATATGTGGTTCGCAGGAATCCCTCTTTCTCTATTAAGATTATGCAAAACCTCGCTAAGATTATTCGTAGTATCGACGAAGAATTAGACATCTTCCGCACTGGTAATAGGCAATTAATCGTAATAAATAAGATTAATCGACTGTTTAAGGTTAAGAGTGAAGAATTGAAGATTAAAGTAAACATAACATATAATACTAAAGACCTTATCAGTTCGGTTATGAAATCTACTAATTCCGAAGGACAGTACATAAGAAACGTTCTCGAACAGCTTAATATGAAAAACATACTTCATTGGAGCGAGGTAGAGGTTAAGGTTAAGGATTTCGATAAATTAATAAAATATGAACAAAAGTTAAAAGAAAGGGAAGGTCTCCAAATTTAATACAATTCTTTATTGATTCTACAAAGCCTGCTTATTATCTTGGTAAGATAAGTAATACAAATTAAAATCCTTAAATTGAATGGAGATAAATTTATGAAGGTAAAAAATATATTGCTGATTGGTGGTTTATTTATTCTATCACTCGGCTTATTCTTAATGTGTGCAGGTTCTTATTCATCAGGTAAGCTCTTCTCTGTTACCCAGATGAGTAAAGACGAAAACATCGCTCAGCTTGGTATACCAGCTGTCGCATACCCTTTCCCCAATGAAGTCCCCGATGGCATGATTGTAGATGCTATGGAGAGGCAGGCAATGATAGACGCCAAGATAGAACACCTACAACAGATAAACCAGGTGTTCTGGGGAGATTTACCCGATACGATAACCCAGCTTAGCAGTATGTTCTATGATGTATGGAACTTCATCAGCTATCGTTTCCCAGGCTTCGCTAACCTGGACATCGATTGGGATGCATTCCTGGATGAATATATGGACAAAATACTACAGGTGGAAAACTACGGACAGTATGCCTATATCATGACCAGAATGGGATATGTTCTCAAGGAAGGACACTCACAGGTCGTTCCGGGTAAAATGCTAAGCAATTCTGAAGATGGCAAAGAGATACCGCTAGACATACCTAACCTATACCGTAACAAGGCACCCGTCTTCATCCCGAACAACACCGGCAGAATCGGTGCATGCTATACCGTTACCTATGAAAAGGAGCTGGTTATAACCAAAGTATGGGAAGACTCCCCCAATCCATACAACTTCAAGTTAGGTGATGAGATTGTCGGACTGAACGGAGTCCCGTGGCATGATTGGATACCCGCTCTGGAGAAAGCTGGCATACCTTACTTCGGTTCACCGGGGGCGGCAGATTCCGCTATCGGGTATAACCTTCTACGCTCTGCTATGGCTAATGTCCCTCTCTTCGAGAAAATCAATATCAAGAGGGTAGACACCGGCGAGATTGAGACCATGGATGTAGTATACATGGACCCAACAGATGACCCGACTAGAAGTGCTCTGGTTACATGTACAGAGCTAACCGAGACCGAAGGTTTGATAGACCTGGAGAACGATTGGGAAGCATCATGGAAGGATGACCCGGTTATGGTTTACGGTATCATAGAGGAAGAGAACATCGGCTATATGTATATAAAGGCATGTCCTTCTGGCTTTGATGAGACACCGCATGGCATGGAGTGGGACCCCCATAAGACAGAATTCGCCGACCGGTTCGAGCAGGCTGTCCTATCACTTATGGAAACAGACGGCATCATTATAGACCTGAGGTTCAATGTAGGTGGAAGACCCGAACCGTTCTACAGAGGATTATCACGACTCATAGACTCCACAGAAGACCGGATGATATTCAAAGAAGCAATGATAGACCGGCGAAAAGAAGAGATAACCGCTGAAGACCGAGTTAACTTGGTTGATAGAGCAGAGGTCACCGGGGAAGAGTTCAGCGTGCCTGTTCCAGCAGATGAAGGCAATATGCACTATGATAATCCCATCGTTGTAATGACCGGTCCGGATTGTATCTCGGCTTGTGATATGCTCATCGCAGTACTGTCCAAATTCGAGGAGTTCACCATCATAGGAAGAGACACCAATGCTTCCAGTGCCGGAGTTAGCGAGCAACAACTCTGGCTGTATAACGGAAATGACTATGTCTTCCAGTATGTGCCTAGCGTTACCTTCTACTTCGTTGATGAGCCACACGATTACCTGGTAGGCAGAATGGGCTTCATCGATGAGGAAGTATGGTTTCAGAAGGAAGACATCAAACAAGGCATAGACTCGATAAGACAATATGCTTTGGATAAGATTAGAAATGATAAAGCAGAAGATGCCGAATAGGGTATCTTAATACCTAACCAGTATGATTATGGCTTGTTCCCCATGAATAAACACTTTTGGGGGATGGGCTGTGATAAGTCTTTAATCCTAATATTTATAATGTTCCTCATCATTAACCAAACAGCAGGAAGATAGAAAAGATGCTTTTCTTTTAATGTATTTTTTTTATAAATACTTATATTGATTATATTAACCACAAATAAAGTTTTATTAAACGGTTGTTCTTCATTGTTATGAAAGATTTAAATGAAGAATCCCCTCTAGCCCACATTATTGAAGGGGGGATAAGAACGAATCCAAGTCCCCCTTAACTGCGTCTTTCGCAGAAGACGAGGGGATTTAAGGGATTCCTCTTCAGTTTCATTAATTTTTACGGAACAATCTATTAAACAAAAGGAGAGAAACCTTGAAAATGCAAAGAATATTAATATTTATAGCTTTAATTCTATTTGTAATAGCCGTAGCGTTTGCCGGTTGCGGTAATGCCGGAGAAGGAGATGGTTTAGATGAACAAAACGAAAGCGATAAGATAGACGATAAAATCAATATAGGCACAGAAGACCAAACCAATGAAACCAAGCCGGATGATGAAGCCTTAACCGAAGTCGAGAAGCTGAAACAGACCAAAGCTTGTCCCAGCTGTGACCTATCCCAGGCTGACCTATCCGCCATCGACCTTGCCGATGCCGACCTAAGCGGGGCTAACCTCACCAAGGCTAACCTATCCAACACAGACTTAAGCGGGGCTAACCTCCGTGCAAGTATTCTTACCCAGGCTGACCTATCTATGACGAACCTAAGCGGGGCTAACCTCTCCGGAGCTAAGATTAACCTCGCCGACCTTAATGCGTCCAATCTATCCAATGCTGACCTGAGAAACGCCAACCTAAACGGGGCTGACCTGACCGATGCTGACTTAAGCGGGGCTAACCTTGACCGGGCAACCACCGAAGACACCATCTTTAACAATATAATCACCGATGAAAACACCAAAGGCATTAACATAGAGGAAAACGATACTGCTGAAGATACTCCAGAGAATACATCAAACGATGCTAATGAGGAACAGACCGAGAAAGCAAAGCTTGACCCGGATAGATGGATAGGCAAATACTCCGGTTTGGTAGAGGATGAGTTTATGGATTTGAACATGAACGAGGATTACACATTTAAGATGTACTTTAAAGATGAGCTATTCCTCACCGGTGATGTAATCGATTTGAGCAAATACTATGTAGACCTTGACCCATTCGACCCAAGAGAGGAAACCGGCGAGGTTATCCGGCAAAACCTAATCTTGAGACTGGGGAAGAACTTTGAGAAAGTTTACTTCGATAAGGGAGGATTTGAGTACTCCCTCGATAAGATAGAATAGACAAGGTTTAACAAGTGTCTATCCTCCGTAGACATCGGGCAGGTCGTTCTCAAAGAGGATGATGCTTCCCTCCTGCGTTATGGTGAAGAGATGAGCGTTGGCATCTGTCAGGTTCTCCGCTATATAAAGGTTATCCATGTTGAATGAAGTCTTCTTCACTCCTTCGAGAAGCGGTTTCGACCTACTTTTCCCCACTAAGATGATATAGTCGCACTCCTTGCCGATTAACTCCCCGGCTTTCCGGTTCTCTTCAGCTTCATCACTTCCCAGTTCCACCATTCCCGGAGTCACTATGATTTTATCCCGATCCTTTCCTAATATGGATAGCACATTCACCGCCTCAGCGAAGCCTGTGGGGTTTGAGTTGAAGGAGTCATCGATAACGGTTATGCCCTTCCCTTTATCAATCATCTTCAACCGGTGTTCAACCGGTTCAATCGTGGATACAGCATGCCTTATATACTCGATGGGTATGTCGAGTTCAATTCCTACTGCGATACTGGCGATGATGTTTGCTATGTTGTGCCTACCAAGCAAGCGCGTCTTGAATATTGCACTCTTCTTTTGCCCGTCCTGCTTGTATTCAACGATGAAGTGGCTTCCGTCCTTGTCTATGGTTATGTCCTTCGCCCTTACATCGGCGTCCTCATTATCAATACCGAATAGGACTGTCTTAGCCTTAAGGGTAGGGAGGATGGCTTTGGTGTTGGGGTCATCGGCATTGAGGAAGGCAATACCGTCCTGGTCGAGGTATTGGACGATTTCCGCTTTGGTCTTCCTGATGTTCTCCCTAGTCTTGAATGTCTCCAGATGGGCTTTACCAACGATGGTCAGGACACTCATATTCGGTTTAGCTATCTCACAGCATGCTTTGATGTCACCCCTCTGTCTTGCCCCCATCTCAGCGATGAACACTTCATGTATGGGCTTAAGTTGTTCCCTTATCGTTCGGGTGATGCCGAGTTCGGTGTTATAGCTTTCCGGGGTCATTAGTGAGAGGTGCTTCTGGGAAGCAATCTTGTGTATGATGTTCTTGGTGCTGGTCTTGCCGTAAGAACCGGTTATGCCTATGACCTTCAGCTCCGGCATGGATGTACGCTTCCGTATGGCGTCCTTCATGTACCATCGATTGACGGCTGTCTCGATGGGGAGCGTCAGCCATGAAGCGATTATCACATAGATTGGCGATATCAATCCCAAAAGGGCTACCAGCATTAGGTAATACCATTCCAGCCACCGCCACATAACCAACAAAGGCAGGCTCAGTGCGGTTAGGGTTATGATGATAGAGGTTACGGCAAGCCTTATGCCTCGTGGGGTAAGTCTAAACGGCTTCCTTTCCTGCGATATGCTTTTCAACCCCTGGACAAAGTAAAACATACAATCGAAAGAGACCAGAAAGGAGGCTATCATAACGATAACCGATAGTATGCCGAAGCCGGTTGGTTCAAAGACTGCTTTCAATACAACCGAAACGATGAGTATGATGCTTAAACCGATTATAGAATACATAATCCGTTGTGCTAACAAACCCGAAGCAGGTTCGAAAAGCCTTCTAATGAACCTTGTTGTACGATAACTGCTTTGCTGGAACCATTGCAGGCTCTTCTTTACTACCATACCGGTAAACAGGAGTATTGCTATTAAGATGATGATTATCGAGATTAGTTCTATGAAGCCCATTTGTCTTATCCTTTATTGAATAGCTAGTTAAAGATAAGATAATACAACATAACTTTATGATGAAACAAACATAACAAATAATATAAAGTGATAGGAATTCATTATAGGATTGTTAAAGACTAAACTTGTTTTAGCAAGGGTCTTCGCAAACCTCTGCTTCTTTGCTGGTGGGTGCTTTTTGTATAGATGCTTCTTCAGGAGTGACTCTACCCACGAATGACTTACGCTTCCATTTTCCGGTGATGAATAGTGAGAAGGCGATAGCGAAGATAACCAGATTAGATATGTTCATCGCCCAGAATATCCCATCAGCTGCCATCGGTGCGATATCTATATGAAAGCCCAATATGGTTACATTAATCCCGAAAGCCATTATCACTGCCGAAGGAAGCCTCAATCCCCATAACCGAAACAGATTCATGCTCATGATGGGTATGGTCTTCCCTGTTCCCTGAAAAGCTCCGATGATGATTGATGTCAATCCGAAAGCGATAACCCCGAATGCTGTTATACGGAGCATCCTTTGTACCAAACCAGCCACCGCTAGGCTATACTCTACCGTATCAGGTATGAACAGCTTGGAGAAGTCTCCAGCGAAGAAGAACATGAAGGTGGTTCCGATGGTCATCAAGACGAGTGCTATCCAGAAACCTTTCCAGATAGACTTCTCCGCCCGTTCCTCCTTATCTGCTCCGATGTTTTGACCTACTACTACGCCGACGCCTTGTCCCAAACCCATTGTAACCATAAAGTAAAGGCTGATGATTGTATGGGAGATGCCATAAGCATTGATGAGTGTCGGTTCGCCTCCGTAGAACTCCACCGCTACCCTTGAGACTACGGACATCAGTATCACAAAGCCTAAAGATGTTCCCCACGACCCGAGTGAGCCAGGTATGCCTATCCGGAGTATCTTCTTGATGTGTTCCATTGAGGGGGCAAAGTCTCTAAGGCTTATCTGGAAGCCTGCTTTACCCTTGAACATGTACCAGGTTCCGATTAAGGCAACCGCTGACCGGCAGATGACGGTGGCTATCGCCGCCCCTGATACTCCCATCGATGGGATAACACCTTCTATGCCAAAGATGAAGATAGGGTCGAGGAAGACATTCAGCAACACAGTGATTGTAGTCAGGGTGAAAGGGACGAGGGTGTTCCCCGTTCCATTCAGTATCACCGCAAAACCCACCGTGTAGAACAATACAGGAGCTCCTCCTAATATGATGCTTATATACGATACGGTGTCATCCATGATGGATGCGGGTGTGCCCAGCATAGACAGAATCGGTCTGGGGAATATGATTGCGATAGCCGAAGCGATAAGGGAGATGAATAGCAGTATAAACAATGTCTGTGCAGCATATCGACCAACCTCGTGCTTCCTTCCCGAGCCTTTCGCCTGTGATACGAGGGTAGTCCCACCCATACCGAGACCCATCCCCAGAGACATGAAGAAGAATATCAATTGTCGCCCGATTTGTGCCGATGCTATGCCGGAGTCGCTGTATCGACCGAGCCAGAAATTGTCTGTTAGCTCGTATAGGTTGTTCATAAGGAAAGTCAGCATAAGTGGAACTGCGATGATGAGTAGCTTCTTTATGATGCTTCCGTGTGTTGCGTCGATGCCTTTTGCCCCTTCTTTCAGGACAGACGCCATTTTTAGGAATAGGTTCCTTATATTGATTATAATATGGTTTATTCTGCTTCTTATTTTGGTCACTTTGAATAATGCTCCTGTCAGTTTTAGTATGGACAATTCGTTTGTAGGATATTAATTTGGTTTATATTTTGTAGAGATTTTGTATATATAAATAGTTAGACGAAGAAATTACCTTGATTCTAAATGTAACAAATTTGGATTATTTTACATAAAAAAGCAGTAAAGTAATTTAACACAGGGAGAAATTTAAGAAAATAATCAAAATATGTTTTTTTCTTAAGAAATTTCCTTACTTTTGTTATATTTTAACTAAGTAATTCACACTTAAATATTATCCTAGTTGGCATTTTTTATAAATTCAAAAACTTTTATCGAAATTTAATTAATACAAAACAATTTAAAGGATGGCTATGGAGAATTCCAAAAAATATAAACATTATAAAGAATGGCTGAGGATTAGTGCCGAAGAAATAATCCAGAACCAAAACATTACCGATGAAAAAGCAAAAGAAAATATCCAGGAAATAATCTACGAGCTGAAAGTCCATGAAATCGAACTAGAGATGCAGAATGAGGAGCTGAAAAGAAGCCAGGAGGAACTGCAAATCTCAAGGAGTAAGTTCTCTGACCTCTACGAATATGCTCCGATAGCATACCTTAACATAACACCTCATGGACTAATCAAACAGGTTAACTATGCTACGATAAGCCTGTTGGGCTACGACAAGAGGGAGCTTGTTGGTAAACCGCTTTCTGTATTCATTATCGAGGGCAATATCTCTAAGTTCTTCCACCACATAAACATTATGCCGGAGATGGACAAACCCATCGAGTTCGAAATCTCTATCCTAACAAAGAATGAAACTCAATTACATGTATGGATACATGGTTCTTTCGTTAAGAACTCGTATAGTGAGAATCCGGAAATACTGCTGGCAATGATAAATATTACCCAGAGGAAAGAGGCAGAGATAGCCCGGGAGAAAGCTCAAGCTCTAGAGAGAATAAGCCGGCAGAGCGAAGAGATATACCGAAACATGTTTGAGAAGAATTCAGCGGTGCAGATTCTTATCGAGCCGGTTAATGGGGACATCATCAAGGTTAATGAGTCGGCTTGTCTTTTCTATGGATACTCTATGGATGAATTGAAAACCATGAACATATCTGAAATCAGTTTTACCCCTCATGATAAAATAAAGGAAAACATCAGATTGGCTTATACCGGTGAAAAGAATAACTTTATCGTGAAGCATCGCTTATCTACCGGTGAATTAAGGTATATGGACATTTACACCTGTGTGATTAATTATTACGGAGAAGAACTCCTATACCTTATACTACACGACATAACCAACCGGATAAATGCCGAGGATAACCTTAAACAAAGCAAGGACCGGTATCGCAAACTGTTAGAGTCTATATCAGACAGAATCTATGTTATAGACCACGATTTAAGAATAATGGTGGTCAACGAAGCGGTGTGTAAATTCCTTAATAAGCCCAGGGAAGCATTAATCGGTTATAGAATGGATGATATATTCCCCTCAATCTCGAATTATCCCGTTTATGAAGCGATCAAACGAGTATTGGAGACGGGTGAAGCCATTGTCATAGAGGATTGTGTAAAGGACAGCAACCAAGAGTGCAATTGGTACAATATCAACATCTATCCAGTTCCAGACGGTGTCCTATGTATAACCTCGGATATAACCTTACAGAAAAGGAACGAGATCTCCCTTAAGCTAATGAATGAAAGGTTGAAGAAGTCCAACGAGGAATTGGAGCAATTCGCCTACGTCGCTTCACATGACCTTCAGGAACCTATAAGAATGATATCTAACTTCTCCGAGTTATTGAAGCAGGACTTCTATGATGAATTAGGCGAAGAAGGCAAAGACTATATCGATGTAATCATCAAAGGTAGCGAAAGGATGTCGGAAATTGTTTCTGATTTGCTGGAGTATTCGAGAATCGAAAGGAGGAAGAAGCCTTTCCAGGATGTAGACCTTAATGTAGCTTTGAAAGAGGCTATGAGTAATATTGACCTGCTAATCAAGAACAGGGGAGCACGTATTACCTATGATGTATTACCTTGTGTCTATGCTGATAAGGTACAGCTAGTTCTTGTCTTCCAGAATCTAATCTCCAATGCGATTAAGTTCGTGAAGGATAAGACACCCTTTGTTCAAATATCCGCTTATGATAAAGAAGACCGGCATGTTATTTTCATAAGGGATAATGGCATCGGTATCAGCAAAGTATATCACGATAAAATCTTCGAGATATTCAAAAGGCTTCATTCCAAGGATGAATATCCCGGAACAGGAATAGGTCTGTCCAGTTGTAAGAAAATCATAGATAGGCATCGAGGGGACATCTGGCTTGAGTCAGAACCTGGCAAAGGTTCGACATTCTATTTCTCCATCCCTAAGAACTATCATGGGAATTTATCCTAAATTATACTTACCCGACTACTTTAATTTAATGGTAGATTTGATTAAATTTTAGTGTAACTTAAATTAACCAAGGAGGTAAAGTCTATGCCACTTAAACTAACCAGCCCTGCATTCAATGAGGGGGGAACGATACCGAAGGAATATACCTGTGATGGAATGGATAAATCACCCGAGCTTAACTGGAACGGTACACCAGAGGGGACTAGGAGCTTCTCCCTCATCTGCGACGACCCGGATGCTCCAGCCGGAACATGGGTTCACTGGGTCATATACGGCATCATATCGAGGAGCAACAATCTCTCCGATGGAGTACCTGCATCTGAAAGCGTGATGGGGGGTGTGCTTCAGGGCAGGAACAGCTTCGGTAATATAGGATATGGCGGTCCGTGTCCGCCTAGGGGGAAACCACACCGATACTTCTTCAAGCTATATGCCCTCGATACGGAACTTAGCCTGAAGTCCGGTGCCGGCAAGGAGGAACTACTCAAAGCTATGAAAGGACATATCCTGGAAGAATCACAGCTTATGGGTAAGTACGGCAGGTAATGACTGAAGACTGAATCATAAACCACAGCTCTTGATAATCATCTTAAGGTTATGTTTATAGGTTATATAGTTGGCTAATCATCAATATGTCCTTATATTAACTTTATAATTAACGATAACTCTTGTTAGAGTAGACCGCATCATCACCTAAGAATATGCGGTTGAGCTAAAAGGAATTCTAAATAGTTACGGTGTTATAATTAATATGTTAACCATACAAAAAAGGATTTATATTAAATGGAACTAAAAACCTTAAAAATCTCATTCAAGAATGCTGAGAGCTTCTCCATGAAAACCGACATCAACGAGATTATCATGGAAAATGTATCAGATGGCGACATCGAGTTGGAGTTTGACCAATCGGGTAGGATAATCATGAAGGAAAACATCACCCAATCCCAAGATAAGGAGCTAATCGAATCTCAAAAACAAAAAAATAAACAAGCTGACGAAGATTTGATTGACGCTTTGGAAGAAGAAGAGGCCACTCGTAATTCTGGGGGGAATGTGGGAAAAACAAAACCTTTAAGAGAGTCTAAAACCATCGATAAAACTAAATCACACATATCCAAACAACATCGATATAGAAGCGGGACGGTGATGTTTACCCGGATTGACGATAAGCTTAGCAAAGGGAATATAAGATACATACTAAACCTGATTAGAGATACATCTAAAAACCATAACGGTGTTATGTTTGATGGAAGAGACATCCTACCAGAGGATGAGAAAGGTAGTGCCAACACTTTCTGCGTGGTGTTCGGTGAGAAGGATGCTTATGACCACCCGGTCAAGGCACTTTACACATCTTTGGAAATCAAGCGTAAACTAGAGAAGGAAGGTGATAAAGAAAGTTTAACCGACAAGTCTATTCGGTTCGGGATAGATACCGGCGTTATAAAGGACTTCCAGTCGCCCCGTCTCTTGCCGGGTTCTCATGAAAGTGTAGCATACCTTTTGATGAAGCAAACACAAGGTGGAGACATTATCGCATCGCATACCACTCACATCCGTTCACTTGGGCTTTTCACTTATGATGAGCTAAAGCCGGTTAGCGTTGAGGGTAAGAAGTTCGATGTCAATGTATACCGCATCACTGGAGAGAAGAAGCAACCTTACCTGATAGAGCCAGACCTTCTTGCCAATAATGAAGTTCCCCTATTCGGTAAGGAGAAGCAGTTTACCCAGCTTACTGAAGTATGGGAGAAGTGCTATCGGGAAGGTAGAACACATATCACAACCATCTCAGGCATCGCTGAATCGGGTAAGTCCCGTCTGGCTAGGGAATTGCTCAAGTATATAGAGAAGAAGGACTTCGAGGTGGACATCTATCACAATATAAACTCCACCCCGGACGGCAAACTCATACCAATGAATGCATTTAAGCAGGTCTTCCTGGAGAAGATAAAGAGTCTGCTGGATTTCTCCAATAACATAAGCAGTAAGAAGCAAGCTTCCTTTACCGGATTAGATAAAGGAAGTGTAGATAAGATAACATCATTCCTGAAATCAATCATGAAAGGCAAGTTACAAAACACCGAGGAATCTATTGACATATTACTGAACCTAATCGGTATTAAATCAGACCCGACCAAGATGAAGAAGCATAAAACCAAATACGCCAACCTGGAGATTAGGGTTTTCTATATTCTCAAAACGGTAATGGAGATGATGAGTGATACCAGTTTAAACCGTGATAACTCACCCATAACCTTAATCATAGAGGATATGCAATGGATAGATGACCAATCCCTGCGGTTCATCGAATACCTAAGCACCGGTGTCAGGGGTCGTCCCCTGTTCCTGCTATGCCTTACCAGACCCATCTTCTTCAATAACCATATCAATTGGTCGAAGTATAAAGAGAACAGCAACATCATGGAAGTAGGACAACTTACATCCAGCGAGAGGCTGGACTTCATACAAAGCCTTCTATACAAGATTGATGATGTTCCGGCAGACCTGGTGCATAAGATAGCCAAGACTTCCAGTGGTAACCCATCCCACATCATCGAGCTTATCAATGTGCTTATCGAACACAATCTGATACTTATAAACGAAGAGGAGGACATCTGGTATCCCGATTTGAAGGGTATCAAGAACTACCCATTACCTTCTTCGCTGGACTATGCTGTGCTTGTGAGGTATGATACCCTATCAGAGTCAGAGCAGGAAGTGTTGTCCATAGCCTCTGCCATTGGCGACCGGTTCAACCTATCGTTCATGAAGAAAATAATCGGGGATGGAATCGATGAAGTCCTCCCCCGGCTTATAGACCAGCAATTGCTATACTATAAAGGGAACAGGGATGGTAGCGTGGACAAGTTCTATTTCAAGGCACATTATATAAGGAACAGCATCTACCGAGCGATAAGCAAGAACCACCGTATGGAGTACCACATGAGGATTTACCAAGCTCTTACCGATTTGATGGATGGAAGGATAGACAACGAGACCGAGATGCTTATTCAGTCCTCTATACACCTATTGAACATCGGCAACCGTTCAAAGGCTACCAATCTGTTAATGAAAGCGGGGGACATATGTATGCAGTCATCCTCTTTCCTAAGTGCATTGGAGATATACAATAAGATAAGCTCCGCAGTGAATGTCAACAAGCATCCTGACATAGCCTTGGAGTTGTATGCTAAGCGCGGTAAGATTTACCTGGATATAGAGGAGGTGCAGGAGGCGGCGAAGAACTTCGATGCTCTAATAGCTGTATCAGAAAGGAACAACAATCCGGAGGCTGAATGCTATGCCATGTCCATGCTATCACAGACCTTCGAGAAGATGAATGACCTGGACCGTTCTTATGAATACGCCAGGAGTGCTCTATCGCTGGCTGAAAAGATAGAGGATGTCAACCAGAAGACCATCGCTAATATGTGCCTGGCTCGCATCTTCGAGAAACGAGGTCAGCTTAACTATGCTGAGGAGTATTACCATCGAACGGAAGTGCTGGTAAAGACAACCAAGGATAAACCGCAGATGTCCCTTTTATACGAATCGCTAGGCAGGGTCAAGAGGTCGAGAGGAGAGCTTGACAAGTCGCTGAACTTCTACCGGCAAGCTTTAAGCATCAATCGTGAGTTGGAGAATAAGTCGAAGTGTGGAGATTTGCTTTTGATATGCGGTGACCTCATAGAACAGCAAGGCAAGCTGGAGGAGGCTCTGGATACTTATAAAGAAGCTCTTCAGCTATCAGAGTCAATAGGTGATAGAGTTAGGAATGCGGATTCTTTCGAGAAGTGTGCATCTATCCTGCTTAGGATGGGTCAAGAGGATGAGGCGTTGACCTATTATCTGGAAGCAGTCGAGATAAAAAAAGAATTCAATGATAAGGAAAGCATTGCTGATATATATTTCAATATTGGTGAAATTTATAAAAATCAGGATAAAATGCGAAAAAGTACCGAATATTTTGATAAAGCACTTGACATTTACAATGAACTTGATAATAAAATAGGAATAGCGTTATCTTTAAAATATATTGCAGATATGTATAAAAAGAAGGAGAATATCCGCTCCGCTCTACGCTGTTATGAAAAGTCGATAGAGATTATGGAACAGATACAGTATACAGAGGGATTAATGGATGCTTATAAGAATATAGGTGACCTGTACAGAATCATAGGGGATAATGTCAAAGCTGTGGAGTATCGTGCTAAGATAACCCGGCTGAGTAAAGACACCAAGAAATAATTATAAGGGAGCTTCTCCCTTCCAATCTATCTTTAAAAGGAATGATAAAAGTATGGAAAAGAAAGAGTTTTACACTCTGGATGAACTTAAAGAGTTTTTAAAATTTAAACACTATGATATCAAACTTTCCGAATTCTGCCAGCAGGAAAGACGCTCCATGATAATCCCGCTAACCACTTCTATCGGACAGAGCCTGCCACCTTTCTTCTCAGATACAGAACCCGGTATGCCCGGTGTTATACTGTATAAAGGTGCAAGCATCTTTGATGATGTTAAGGAAGTGGTCAACCATTGGGTAGAAAATGTATCGAAAGCAAAAAGCCTGAACAAATTAGACACCGAGAATAATCAGAAATGTCTGGAGCAGATAGTTAAATACCTGGTCGCATTCGAGAAACTATGCAAAGCCCGTAAAAACTTCCCGGTAAAAATAAGCGAGATTTACAGCCTGGAAGAATTATGGATGAAGGAAGGCTATATCTCTATCATCGATATTAAACATCTGAAAGATGGCTTCGATGAAAATCAGAAGCAGAAGCTTAAAGATATAAAGAGTTCATTCTTCATGTACATTAAAGATAGCTTCGAACAGAGCATGGTCTGATTTACACCACCAGCTTTTCTATTTCTTCTTTGGTAAGTCCGGTAACTTTTATGATAATATCTATTGGTATGTTTTCTTTGATCATTTTCTTTGCTATTTCTATTTTCTTTTCTTTTCTTCCTTCTTCTTTCCCTATCTTCTTAGCGTAGTTAATTTCAGTTTTA
>CAYUUC010000010.1:0-7586 GCA_964447635.1 uncultured Spirochaetia bacterium | reverse complement strand
TTCTTTTCTTCCTTCTTCTTTCCCTATCTTCTTAGCGTAGTTAATTTCAGTTTTATATTTTCGTTCTGCTTCTATTCTGTTATCATATATTTCTCTTAGTTCATCATTTTGAGTAAATCTTTCATATATTTTATTTGCTTTTCTTAATGGTCCATCATCTTTAAATAGTATTTTCATTTTTCTTTCATCCTCCTTTCCTTTATATAAAAAGAAGTAAGCCCATTTCTCCAATTCTTCCGATATAAGTTCTGGTCGGGCTTTAACTAGCTTGGGCAGTTCAATAAAGTGAAAGTATATATGGTCTGTGAGGACAATTTCAGGATTATCACTTAGAGATAGCCAAAAAAGATTGTGAAGCCTCTTATTTTCTTTTACAAGTATGTAATTAAGCACATTTATGCTTATTACCGGTCTAAGCAGGGCATAATCTTCACCGCTTTTTATATGGCTGGAATAGAGTCTTGCCCAGTAATATAGTATCCGTTTTCTGTAATAAGCATCCTGATAAGATTGTATCTCGATATTGTATATATTCTCATTTTCATCTACAGCTTTCACATCTAAAATAGATAGTTTATCGGTCTTGAACTCTTTTATATTAAAAGGATTTAGTATCTCTACCGACTTTATTTTATGAAAACCCGCATCAGTTAATACATCGTTTACAAAGTCCAGCAATATATCTTCATTTCCCTTAGACCCGAAAAGATACTTCACAAATATATCTGAATATGCTTTTATATGATCATAAGTACCCATAAACGCTATCTCACAAACCTAATAATCGACTTTCTATATATAAATATAAACACCATTATTAAAAAAGTAAAGCAATTTAAGAACTAGCCCCAATCTACTTGAAATAAGCATTATATTAGGAATGTCTTAATCCTCGTTTATCAAAAAGGAATTGCTCCTTCAAAATAGAAAGCCCATCTCATTATTGAGACGGGTTTAGCTAATTATATAGATTAATCTATATTTATCTCTATTAAAACTCAATTATGCGTTAGAGGACTATTTTGAGACTAGATGTTTAACTTTTTTCTCGAAAGCGACATTATTATCGGAGTCGAGATATGCATAGATGGAGTCTCCTTCCGAGAACTCCCCGTTGATTAACGATAGGGATAGCGGGTTTTCGATATAAGTTTCGATAGCCCGTTTCATCGGCCTTGCTCCAAATTCTATGTTGTAACCCTGTTCCACTAAGTAGTCTTTCATATCTTCGGAAAGTTCTATAGACAGCCGTTTCTCGCTCAACCTCTTGTTCAGCTTCCCGGTAAACAATTCCAGTATCTTTTTCACATGTTCCTTTTCTAAGGCATGGAATACGATGATGTCATCTATACGATTTATGAACTCTGGCTTGAATGACTTCTTGAACTCGCTCAGGACTTTGTTTCGCATTGTATTATAATTCATCTCCTGTTCTTTAGTGGTGAAGCCCAGTGTCTTGTTCTTGAACAGCTCCGATGTTCCAATATTGGATGTTCCGATGATGAGTGTATTCTTGAAACTCACCGTAAGACCTTGTGAGTCGGTAAGTCTGCCGTCATCCAGTATCTGCAAAAGTAAATTGAATACATCGGGGTGTGCTTTCTCAATCTCATCCAGAAGTATAACGGAATATGGATTTCGCTTTATCTTCTCGGTGAGTTGTCCGCCTTCCTCGAAGCCTACATATCCCGGCGGTGAACCGATTATCTTGGATACGGAATGCCTTTCCATGTATTCGGACATATCCAGACGGATGATTTTGTTCTCATCGTCGAATAGAAACTCAGCCAGAGCCTTAGCCAGCTCGGTCTTACCGACGCCGGTTGGTCCGAGGAATAGGAAAGAGCCTATCGGTCGGTTTTCGTCCTTCAGACCCGACCTACCCCTTCTTATCGCATTAGATACAGTCTTCACTGCGAGGTTTTGTCCGATGATTCGCTTATGCAGGTTTTCTTCCATGTTACTTAGCTTCTGTATCTCACTCTCTACCAGCTTATTCACCGAGATGCCTGTCCTATTTGCTACGATATTGGCTATGTCTTCCTCTTCTACTCTGCGACTTATCTTTTGCAGGTTAATTTCCCATTCTTTCTTTAGTGGACTGAGTTTTTGATTAATCTGTTCTATCTTCTGCTGTAGGACGGCGGACTTCTCGAAGTCGTTTTCCGTAAACGCCTTATCCCTCTCAGCTAATGCTTGCTGTTTCTCCTTCTCCAGAACCCTTATGTTGGTTGGCACATAGATAAGTGACAGGTGCTTCTTTGCTCCTGCTCCGTCCATGATGTCTATAGCCTTGTCTGGGAGTTGTCTATCGGTGATGTATCGCTCACTCATCACGGCAGACGCCCGGATGGATTCTTCTGAGTAGCTGATTTCGTGATAGTTTTCATATATGGATTTAAGACCGTTGAGTATCTCGATGGTCTGCTCCACGGTAGGCGGTTCTACTATGACAGTCTGGAAACGCCTTTCGAAAGCTCTGTCTTTCTCGATAAACTTTTTATAATCAGAGACCGTGGTAGCCCCGATGACCTGTATCTCGCCCTTTACCATAGCAGGTTTGAGTATGTTGGACGCTTCCATACCACCCATATTAGAATTGATGATAGAGTGTATCTCGTCGATGAATAGTATGACCTGTCCGGAACGCATCTTAACCTCATCTATAATGGACTTCATCCTTTCCTCAAACTCACCCTTGAACTTAGAACCGGCTATGACCCTAGCCATATCCAGGCTGAGTATCTTCTTATTCATGAGGGTGGCCGGAACAGTAGCGTCTACAATCATCTGGGAAAGCCCTTCCACTAAAACGGTCTTACCGACACCAGCTTCCCCGATGAGTATGGGATTGTTCTTAGTCCTTCTGGACATGATTTGTATGATGGTGTCCAGTTCACGCTCCCTGCCGATTACCGGGTCGAGTTTACCTTTCTGTGCTTGTTCGGTAAGGTCGGTGGTGAAGTTTTTCAGGATATCGAATTTGCTTTCTGCGTCTTTGCTTTCTATAGTCCTGCCGTTCCTCGTCTTATCGATAGCTTTCTCTACTTCTGCGTATGTTATGCCGAATTCATTGAGTATCGATTTAGCTTCACCGGCGTTATCTATTAGCAGGCTTAGGAACAATACATCTGTACCGATAAACTTATCGTTTAGCTCCTCACTCTGATTCATTGCGTACTCGAAGATGCTTTCGACTTCCGGGCTTAGGTTAATGCTGATATTGTCTTTATTGGGGAATGAGCCTTGCTGGTTGGGTATCCGGTTATATATCTCCTCGATAATCTTATTCTTAACGAAGAATGGATTATCGAAGATTTCCTTAAGCATCTCAATTATCCGGTTATCCTCGAGTTCGAGTATGCCCAGTAGTATAAACTCCGGTGACATAAGGTTATCTGGTGTATTCCTTATCATCTCCAATGTAGCGATGTTCAAAGCCTGAACGACTTTATTGGTGCATTTGTATATATATTTTTGTATCAAATCTATCCTTTTCTTCTCAAGTAGTGATAATCCTCGAGATTGAGATATTTGTTATCCGCCATTCTCTGGATATATGCAAAATCTCAACAGGCGGTATTTTTGCATATTTTCTTATATATGATTTTATTTAATTCAAATGTTTATTCTAATTCTCTCCAATGACATTCTGTATCATTAATAATACATAAAATATCATCAATAGTGAAGTGAGAGGTCCCCTATTATATATAACACCATTCTACTCGATAAGAGTTAATTTTCTGTATGAACTATCGATGATTCCCTATTGTATCGTCATTTTAATCTATCCATTAACCATATTATTGTTTTACTCTTCTATTAAAAGGTATTGATAAATTTTTAAATTTTATAAAAGATTTTGAATAATTTTTATGAATATACTGTATATAAATCCAGTATAATGAATATTTATTTAAGAGGTATTATAAAATCATGGAAAAAGAAACAAAGTATTATTTTACGAAAATCCAGTTCAATCTGGAATTAAGCTTATGGATTATATTGAAATGCGGATTATTGGGGGAAAAGAGCCGTATACAAGTTAGGAATTATTTTGTAGAGAAGAATTACCCATTGGCAATAAAGATAGCCTTATCCTATCATAACCGATTTAATGGGATAATGCCTAAGGAAGAGTTTTTATCCAACGCAATGTTAGGTCTAATCACAGCTGTAGATAATTACGATATCAGCAAAGGTGTCCCATTCCATAGTTATGCCGTTTATAGAATTCGGGGCGAGGTTCTGGATGGTGTTCGAGCCACAGACTTATATTCCAGGCGTAAGAGAAAGCACAAGAAAACCATCGATAAAGCTAGAGAAGAGCTTCATACAAAGTTAGACCGGGATCCCGTCAAAGAGGAGCTCCTCGAGTATACCGGAATCAGCAATAAGATATACCGCAACCTGGAATTGGCTTCCAACGCAACCCAGATATATCCGATTTATGATGTTAACGGCGAGATATACATACCAGGTGGGGATAATCCGGAAAAGGCATATCTGAAGAATGAAACCCGTGAAGAAATCCGGAAAGCCATCCAAAAACTACCCGAAAAGGAGCGTAAGATAATAGAAAACTATTACTACAAAGGATTTAAAATCAAAGAAGTCGCCGCTATTGTTCGACTATGCGAGCAGAGAGTCCGTCAGCTACATAAACGGGCAAAAGGAAGACTTAAACGAAGGCTAAAGCATCTTAAAGATGCTGCAATATGAAAAACTTATGCCAATATCCCTTAATTTTAGGCAATATTGGGAGAATCCCTCTTCTATATTCTGCCTTGTTAAGGTATAAGTTTCAAGTTAAGGGGGAAATATATTTCCTACAAAGAGATGTAGGTACAATACCACTGTTAAAATGACTTTCAACGAACGATTTAGCCCTCTGTTGATTTCAAAGTTAAACTTGTTCTAATTCATTACGATAAAATTTTATATGATATTACTTTAATTTTACCTTATGGTGTATTATCTTTTAAAAAACGGGAGAATAAGTGGGGATTCTATCATGAAAACAAATATTAAATCAATAGTAATACTTTTTATCGTCTTTACACTAATCATTATGGTAACCATGTTATCAGCTCAGGGGGAGTTTACCAAGAGGAGACTTATCCTGATACTTGATGCATCTTATAGTATGTCTGATAATCTACATGGTAAAAAGAAGATAGACCTGGCGAAGGATACAGTGCTTTCCCTCCTTGAAACATACTCTGGAACGGAATTAGGCATCATAGTCTATGGTCATAGATACTCTACCTCTAATATAAACAGCTGTGAAGATATCGAACTTATAAAAGACTTTGACACCAATGAAGTGAACCTGGATAAGATAATGAACATAAAAGGACAGGGCAAGACACCCATCGCTAAATCCATAGAGTTTGCTACACAATACTTCCACCCGGAGAAGATGAACCATATCATACTTCTCAGCGACGGTATCGATACCTGTACTGCCGACCCATGCCTAATCGTGGAAAGGCTGAAAGCAGAGTATCCCAATTTTAGAGTGGATACGGTGGGTTTCACCTTAAGGCAGGAAGAGATTGATATACTGGATTGTATTTCGGTGAACTCCGGCGGTCAATTCTATAAAGCAGACTCCGTGTATGAATTAAGAGACGGGATTAACACATTCTTCTATGATACAAACCCGGATACAGGAAAACCTAAAGCCAATGAAGAACCCGACATAGAAACCGAAGAAGATATGGTCTTCATAAAAGGCGGAACATATACCATGGGGAACGATAAGGCGGTAAAACCCGATGAAAAACCCGCCCACGATGTCTTTATACAATCTATGATGATGAAGATGACCGAGGTCACCAATGCCGAATATGCCGTTTTCCTTAATGAGGCAGGTTACGATAGTAAATGGATAGACTTAGAGAAAGCTAAAATCATACTCGATGGAGATACATATAGGGCAGAAAGCGGAGCAGAAGACCTGCCCGTCGTCTTCGTTACTTGGTACGGTGCCAACGCCTACGCAAGACACTACGGGGGAAGACTCCCCTACGAGGCGGAATGGGAATACGCAGCATACGGTAATAACTACGATAATGTCTATCCATGGGGTGAAGAAGAGTTCGTAGAAGGGGAGAAGATGGCTAACTATGACTACAGCAGGAATGACCTGTCAGACTTAACCGATGCTTTAATGGAAGTGGGTAGCTTTGAGCCGAATGAATATGAGCTTTACGATATAGCCGGTAATGTTTGGGAATGGTGTCATGATTGGTACGATGAGGATTACTACGAAGAGTCAGAGAGCATAATGCCTGTCGGTCCCATCGAAGGAAGGTATAAGGTAAGACGAGGAGGCTCATGGTTCAATAATGAACTTAGCTTACGGGTAACGAATCGGGGTTTTGCCCGACCATCTGCCGCTTTGCGTGATACGGGTTTTAGGTATGTCATCTCAGTAAGTCCGGAAAGCCTGGAAGAGGAGTGATAATATTTCATCTTATATATAGAATATAGAATAAAAGAAGGGATGGGAGTTATTCTTCCCAATCCTTTAAGTCTTTTTTAATCTTTTCTTCTATATCCTCGCCCATATCTTTCTTGCTTTCGTATTTTTCTTCATTCATTTCACTCATCCATTCGTTGATACTGTTTAAGATTTCGGTTTTGATTTGTTTGGCAACTTCTTTTTTACCCTCTTTCCTTACTCTTACAGTAGAACCGCCAGAACCGAAGAAAATCATCACACCCAAAATAAAACCAAAATCATACATTGTTCCGACATTATTCACCTCATAGATATCCACATTTTGGTTAAATATACCTATTATGAATGTAAAAAAGCTTATAATCCCATGCCATAGTCCTGCCCAAAAACCAGCGGTGTTCTGTTCACCTACAAAGTTTTCTGAACCAGCATTACAGCCTGCGATTAACATTAATAACAGAATCATAAACAAGAAAATTGATAGTTTCTTCATAAAGTGGTCTCCTTTTAATTTAAAGATCCTTTAAAATTTTGATATAAGACCCCTAAACCCATCATCAACTTTGAGGTAGATATAGGAGGCTTTTTGGATTCATCACCCTTAAGTGCAAGTTTATTGTTGAATAACTTCATTGGAATCGGAATATGTCCTGCATGGTTGGGAAAACATAAAACTATCATCTTGGTTTCAGGATTGACTGTGGTTTTACTCAGAAGAGAGACTACCGGATTAAGCCTAATATCAGGTATGTCTTCTTTTAACTGGTTAACTATATAGAGTGTGTTACCTGTTCCCGTGAAAAAGTATATATCTATATGGTTCAATTTTTTTCACCTTATCCTTGGTTCATCATATACAAATTTTAAGAAATTATTATGAAAAAGGAAATAATATGCCCGGTAATTTTTTAAGTAAATCCGATGACTCAAGAATAGTTTGAAAAATAGATATATTCTTTCAATTCAACATATTCCTGATGGTGCGCTTGACTTCAGAATAAAAAGTATTAGAGTAAAATTACCCCATAGGGTGCTGAATCTTTTTTTTATTTCTACAATATTTCCTACTGTGAAATTTTTGTTGATATAAGTCTGATCTTTTATTAAGAGACCC
>CAYUUC010000009.1:0-33694 GCA_964447635.1 uncultured Spirochaetia bacterium | reverse complement strand
TCTTTTCCAGAAAAGAAGAACACATTAGCAATTTTCATACCGCTCACTACTGTTAGTTCACATAAAAAATCCCATTTAAACTATTCTTTTGCATAATCAAAATAAAAAATTCACCTATCTATAAATAAAAAATAATAAAGGTGATGTCTATTCTTTTTAAGAATTTATTGGTATTATTTATATACTAATCCGCTTCCGAGGTTGAATTTTTTATAAAGCGGATTAGTTTTATACTCATGTGATACTTACATTATAGTAACCATAATCACATGAGTCCAATTTAACCAAAAACTCAGGAGTAATTAGAAATGAAAATTAGAAATATCATCATTATCCTATTAATTTTTATATTTTCTCTATTTTTCCTTAATTGTGATGCCCTTTGGCAATTCCTACAAGACCAGGGATCAGACTCCGCCCTATTCTGCGTTTTACCGGCTGAGATTGCC
Source organism: uncultured Spirochaetia bacterium (assembly GCA_964447635.1). Taxonomy (GTDB): domain Bacteria; phylum Spirochaetota; class UBA6919; order CAYUUC01; family CAYUUC01; genus CAYUUC01. The sequence continues at coordinate 33,245 of CAYUUC010000009.1, read as the reverse complement.
CAGAAGCTCGCACCAGAAGGATACGATGCGGGGACTCTCGACAATGTCGACCAGCAGAACGATGACCCGGCAGAGACTAACGATGGGTTGAACAGTGCCGCATTCATGGCGGGTATCGTCGCTACCATCGCATCTCAGGGGACAGACCTATTCAACGCTATCATCGATGAGTTAAGCGATGTGGAAAATCTATTCCAGGATGAAATCTTCCTTACATATGACAAGGGAGGAAAGACATACGGAGTTAACATACAGAATAAGTCCCAGACATGTTATATAACATACGGCGAAGTCTCATCAAAGAACGACACCAACTTCTCCAAAGGCGATGCTCTATCCCAATTCGTATACGACCCGCGGGAACAGGATAAAGGACCTAACATGGCTATCCTACTCGATGAATACTCACTCAAAGGTAAATCAAAGAGCAGAGGAGCAAGATACTTATGGTTGGATATAAGAAGCTCATCCAGCAAACAGACCGTCGGGGTTAAAGCTTATGTGGAAGGAGACCAGGCTAAATACTTCGAAGCTGTCGGCGGAAACATCGTTCTGAACAAGTCCAGCAAGATGTATGAGATAGAAGGTGTAATCAAAGGTCACCCTCTGGTAAGTGATTCAACCTTAAATCCTAAGTATAGAGTATTCGCTGTGATGGACGATAAGAACAACGGAGGCGTAACAGCAAAACTGGAAGACTTCGGCTTACAATATACCTTAAGCAAGAGTGATTTACTCGACGCTCTCGGTATTAACGACCCCATACCTTTCCTTAACCCTACTTATGAGTTCACTGCTTCCCTCGACTATCAGATTAGGAACTACATAGAAGGTTCATCAAGTGTAAAAGGTCTGGATGACATTAAGGTAAAGGGCACTTTACTGGAACTGACCAAGGCTATGGTAAAGGCTGACTCGATAGAGTCCGACACCTCCGGAGCAACTTCATTCTTACCTAGTGGTGAATTGGATTTCACCTCGGTATTAGCTCCTAAACTCAAAGTAGGACCGCCAAGGAATGAAAGCTCCTTAGACTTCTACGACAATATAACCAACAATGGTCAATGGAAGTCATATTCGATAAGTGATAGTGCTTTACCGAATAAGAATACCTTTAGCGATATCAACGACTAAGTAAAGATTTATACAATATGTTATTGCGGAGGGATGATATCACCCTCCGTTATAGCTAGTATTATTTCGTATTAAGAGCATGGGAGCGGGTAATGACGATAGATGAACTGTTGAACCAGGGGGTTGAGTTCCTCGCTTTAGAACAATATGACAGGGCAGTCCGATATTTCGATAAAGTTATAAACCTTGAACAGACCAACGAACTGGCTTACTTCCTCAAGGGGAACGCTCTATCCAAGCAAAAGAAGTATAAAGAGGCCGTGGAGGCTTATGATTATGCTATTAAGTATTCGCCGGGTTATAAGGAGGCTTATGTTGGTAAAGGGGCAATGCTCCTTTATATAGGAAGCTATGAGGAAGCGATTAAACAGTTTGAACATGCCTTGAGAATAGACCCTTCGTATAAGGATGCCCTACTATTGAAAGAGAAAGCCAAAAACTTAATGGAAGGTTAATAATACTTTATTTAAAGTAATAACTAAAATTTAGGATCAACTCTATTCATTTTCTGTTATACAAAAAAAGTAATTTCATACTGGAATAATTTTTTGAAAATCGTGTTGTATTTATATATTATTATCGATTAACCTTCTGAAATCATTTTCATTTTCTTATATATCCAAATTCAAGTTAAACGAGGATTATTTTATGAATGAAGCAATAGAACAAGTATCACGGGAAGTAGAAAAGGAGAGTCTATTCCTGAAAAAGGTTACCGAAGAGATAGCCAAAGTAGTGGTAGGACAGAATGACCTTATCCAAAAGATACTCATCGCCCTTATATCCAATGGTCACATCCTGATTGAAGGTGTGCCTGGATTGGCGAAGACCCTCACTGTCTCTACTATGGCGAAGATTATGCAGATAAGCTTCAATCGTATACAGTTCACACCGGACCTTCTACCGGCTGACCTCATCGGAACATTGGTTTTCAATCCCAAGACCGGCGAGTTCAGCATAAAGAAGGGACCTATCTTCACCAATGTGGTATTGGCAGACGAGATTAACCGCGCTCCATCCAAGGTTCAGTCAGCCCTTCTCGAGGCAATGCAGGAGAAGCAGGTAACCATCGGTGACACCACATACCCATTGGAAGAGCCTTTCATCGTGCTGGCAACCCAGAACCCCATCGAGCAGGAAGGGACATATCCTCTACCTGAAGCACAGGTGGACAGGTTCATGCTGAAGGTGAAGGTAGACTATCCCAGTATGGATGAGGAAAGACTCATCATGGACCGGATGAGTGTTACCAAGTATGTCGCCATGGTGGAGAAAGTGGTAACGCCGACTGACATAATCAGGATGAGGGACACCGTAGACAAAATCTATATTGACGACAAGATTAAGGACTATATAGTAAACATCGTTTTCGCTACCCGAGAGCCATCCAGGTTTGGCATAAATGGTTTGGATGGTCTCATTGAATACGGTGCTTCACCGAGAGCTTCAATCTATCTATCGCTGGCATCTAAGTCTCACGCATTCATACAGGGTAGAGGTTATGTAACCCCGCATGATGTTAAATCTATCGGTTATGATGTGCTTAGACATCGTGTCATACCGAGTTACGAGGCTGAAGCAGAGGAGATACTTTCGGAAGATATACTCAAAGACATTTTCGATAATGTAAAAGTTCCATAAAAACCAATTAGAAAGTAATTAAGAAAAGTTATGATAACAAATGAACTTCTCAAAAAAGTAAGACAGATACAAATTAGGACGAAACGCATAGTCAATGATGTATTAGGTGGTGAATACCGTTCATCGTTCCGTGGTAGAGGTATGGAGTTTGAGGAGGTGCGGGAGTATCTTCCTGGAGATGAAATTCGCTCTATCGACTGGAATGTCACTGCCCGGACCGGCACTCCCTACATAAAGCGCTACCGGGAAGAGCGTGAGCTGGTGGTTATGCTGGTGGTTGATGTGTCGCCCTCATCGGAATTCGGCACGGTTAACCGTCTCAAACGGGACATAGCCAATGAGTTATGTGCCGTTCTCGCTTTCAGTGCGATAAACAACAATGATAAGGTGGGGATGATACTCTTCTCTAACGGTATTGAGAAGTTCGTCCCCCCGAGAAAGGGTAAGACACATGTATTGAGAGTGATAAGGGAGTTGCTTTACTCCACTGAAGGAGATAGCGAGAGTCGAACACAGAAGCCCAACATCTTAGGTAGAGCCTGGAATAACATTAAGGGTTTCTTCACCAGCTTTAAGCCGTATGGGAAGGATAAAAGGAGAGTAAAGCGAACCGACATTGCCCAAGCCTTAGACTATCTGAACAGGGTTACGAAGAAACGGAGTGTCGTATTCCTCGTATCAGACTTCATGGACGAGGGTTATAAAGATAAGCTCCGTCTGACTAACAAGAAGCACGACCTGGTCTGCGTAGTGGTGGAAGACCCGTTGGAGAAGGAGCTTCCGGAAGGTATCCCCTCCCTGATTGAGCTGGAAGATGCGGAGACGGGTGACATCGTTGAAGTTGACTTTGGAAGTGATAGGGTGAGAAAGGAATACCGCAGAGACATCCACCGTAAAAGGGGGAAGCGTGACAATCTATTCACCCAATCATCAATCGATTCAATACATATAGACACCGGCAAGGACTATACCCCGGAGCTGATGAAGTTCTTCAAGATGAGGGAGACCAGACGTTAGACAGGTATTGAGGAGTTAGACTGGCATGAGAAACATATTTAAACTTATAACATTTACAATGGTATTGCTTGTAATCGCCTGTTCACAAAGTGATGACAGTTCTAAACAGTTAGAGCAGGTTGACTTCGACATCGTAAAGCAGTATCAGAACAGTGATGGTAGTATAAAAGCCTTCGTATCCTATCAACGGGAGGAGTTCTCCATAGCAGAGAAGCTCCAAATCAACCTTGAGCTACATAAAACCGGTGATTCTATCGTCATATTCCCTAAAGAGGAAGACTTTACACTGGACAAGCTCAGCATATCCCGTATAGGAAGTCTTGATAGGGAGACGGTCGATGGGGTGGACATCCTTAAAAGACGGATCACCCTTCTACCTGAGGAGATGGGTGATGCTTCCATCGAATCGATAAGGATTAGATACACCATCGGCGACGAAGAGCAAGTCCTGGAGACCGACCCAATAAGCTTTACCATCGTATCATTTACTGGTAAACCGGCTGAGTCGGTTGAGTTCGAGGTTAAGCTTCAACCTGAGTCTCTCCAGTTCGACTATTCCAGCTTGTGGCTGGTCTTAATCATAGTTGGGATTGTGGTTGTGGTTGGTGGTGTTGTATTCCTGCTGGTGGTTTATCTTAAGAAGAGGGGTTTTGGTGAGACGGCGGAAGAGGTCATCCCCGCTCATATCATCGCTCTGAAGAAGCTGGACGAGTTAGAAGCAGAGGAATTGGCAGAGAAAGGGGAGATTGGCGAGTTCCATCGTCGATTGAGCTTGATACTGAGGGAATACATCGAGAATCTTTTTGACATAAGAGCTTCTGAGCAAACCACCGAAGAGTTCATGCTGGAGATGTCTACTACGCAGAAGATTACCGATGAGCACAAGGCTTTGCTCAAGGATTATCTTACCCAGTGCGACCTTATCAAGTTCGCTAAGTTCAGACCGCCCATTGATTATCATAAAGAAGCGATGAATCGTGCGAGAACCTTCATCGAGGCGACAGCTGAGGAGGTGAGGGTTGATGATAGAGCGAATGAGGCGGGGATAGCAAGCATTGATAACGAGGAAAAGGAGGTTAGACAGGCATAGATGGAATTGATGTCATGGGAGATAGCTCTCATAATTGGATTAATAGCATTACCACTCCTAGTTTACTTATACTTGAGGAAAAGGCGACGGTCAGCCATCCTGTTCTCCTCTGTGAAGCTGTTTGATGGTGTTAGACCTTCTTTAAGGTATAGACTGAGGCATATCCCGTTTATCTTATTCATTGCGGGTTTACTATGCCTTATCATCGCTTTAGCCCGTCCCAGAAGGGGGGACGAGTTAGCGGTAGACTATACAGAAGGGATAGCCATTCAGATGGTCTTAGACCGTTCCAGCAGTATGGTTGACGAGAAGACGACCATCGGCGGGGAGGTAAGGACTTACTTCGATGTCGCTAAGGAAGTGGCTATAGACTTCATAGAAGGTAATGAGGAGCTGAGCGGTAGAAAGAACGACATGATAGGTCTATCATCGTTCGCAGCTTATGTTCAGGAGAATTGTCCTATGACACTGGACCATAAGAACCTGGTTAGGATAGTCGATAGTGTAAGGCCGGCTATGCCACGAACGAAGGAAGATGGAACTGCAATAGGAGATGCTATCTATCATTCGGTATTGACACAAGTCAGCACTGAAGAGTATCTCAAGGAGAATGACGATGAATACTTCATCCAGTCTAAGATAATGATATTGCTGACGGATGGCATTCAGACAGCTGGGGAGAAGGAGATTAAGCAGGCGGCAGAATTCGCTAAGGATAACGATATCAAGGTCTACACTATACTTTTCGCTGGTAAATCTCTCCAAAGGGCGATTAACATGAGGAATCAGCAGATCATCGCATACCTAAATCAACTTCAAGACGCAGCTGACCTAACAGGAGCTGAGTTCTATCTCGCTTTCGATAATGAATCACTTCGTCAGGTCTACGAAAACATTGACCAGCTGGAGAAGTCCAAAATCAAGGAGAGCTATTACCGTTATCATGAACTGTTTTCATACTTCCTCATTGCTGGACTTGTCCTGCTCTTTCTTGAGATGATACTTTCGGAAACAGGTTTCAGGAAAGTGCCTTAAACCATTAAACGGAGGGATTGACATTGGAAAACCAATTCATGTTCGATAACATATCATACATACATCTAATCTGGCTACTGATAGTCGTCTTCGTGTTCTCGGTATTGATGCTGGTAAGGAAGAAGAACCTTATCGTAAGACTGACCTCGGAGAACAACTTTGCCCATCTCGCTCGGGTCGTTTCCATACCGAGACAGACAGCGAAGCTCATCATCAAGTCCCTAGGCATACTACTCGTTATACTCGCTCTGATGCGTCCCCTTGGTTCTCCAGAAGAGCAGATAGTCAAGGTGAAAGGGCGGGACATCGTTTTCGTACTGGATGTCTCCAGGAGCATGCTTGCCGAGGATGAAGGCTTAACTACATCACGGCTGGAAAGGGCAAAGATAGCCATCAACGATGTGGTAGACACCCTATCCGGGGATAGAGTGGCTCTTGTCGTGTTCGCCGGAGCTACTACTCTTAAATGCCCATTGACCAACGACTACAACTTCTTCAAGACCATACTGAGAAGGACATCGGTAATTGATGTGAATCGCGGAGGTTCACTGATTGGGGATGCTATACGCTTCGTCGACCAGAACCTATTATCAGAGGAAGAAGAGGACATACGCTTCAAGGACATCATCCTAATCACCGATGGCGAAGACCAAGAGTCCTTCCCGGTTGAAGCGGCTAAATCCGTAGTAGAGAAGGGTATCCGCATACATACCGTCGGTATCGGCTCGCTGGAAGGCTCTCGAATACCTATAAGGGATGAAAGAGGTTATGTGATAGGCTTCGTCAAACAGTCTGAGGAAGGAAACACCGCTCACAGAACGCAACTCAACGAAGAGGTGCTGAAGGAAATCGCTCAAATCACCGATGGTGTTTACATTCCGGCTCGTACCGACATCTTTTACCTCGACCAGCTTTACAATGAATACATCGCCACTCAAGAGCAGAGGGAGAGCGAGAAACAAACCAAAGTGAGGTGGACAGAAATGTATCAACTATTCCTAATACCCGGTATCATATTGATAATCATCGCATTCATCATTCCATCAAGGAAGAACAAGTCTACTAATCAATCACTGGCTAATAGCTTATCCATGATTGTGGTGCTAATATTACCTCTACTGATAAGCGTATCCTGCGGAGGTGAATCTTACAACCTTGTGGAGGAAGCTAACAAAGAGTTCATGGAGGATAAGATAAGCGAAGCCAAATCTAAATACCTAAAAGCCCAGGAGAAAACCGAAGACTCCGACCCATTGAGATTTAACATAGCACAAACCAAATTCCTGGAAGGTGACCATCAGGGGGCTATCGATGAGTTGAACACACTCTTAAGCAGTGATAACGATGCGGTAAGACGGAAAGCATTGACCACACTCGGTAATGTATACATGGCTCAGGCAGATGCCTCCACCGAACAGAACCCCCAACAGGCATACCAGCTATATAGCAAAAGCATAGAGCAATATCGGCAGGTTATCGATGAAATCAATGAGTCATTGAAACTCGATGAAAATGAACCACTGACAAACGACTTGCTGGAAAAGCAAAAGGCGGATAAGAAACTAATCAAGGAAGCATATAACAACCTGGAACGGGCTATCATAAAAAGAAGCGAACTCGATATACAAGACCAGCAACAACAGCAACAACAGCAGAATCAAAACCAACAACAAGACCAACAGAATCAACAAGACCAGCAACAACAGCAACAACAGCAGAATCAAAACCAACAACAAGACCAACAGAATCAACAAGACCAGCAACAACAGCAACAACAGCAACAGCCGGAGAAATCCTTAACAGCGGAAGAAGCAAGACAACTACTCGAAAAGATGCGGTCGGAAAGCGAAGACATCGAAGATCAAATTCAGAAACAATTGTATTTACAGGACTCAACATCGGTTGAGAGGGATTGGTAGTTATGAAAAAAAATTTAATTCTTACTATTATAACCTTAATCATTGTTCTATTCGGGATAAACATAGTATCAGCTCAGACTTATGTCCAATCGAGGTTGGAAGTGGATGGTATCACTCCCTATATCGCTACTGCCTTGGTGTTTGATGGTAGTTCAGTCCCGAAAAGCATTGAGGATTATGAATTCACAGAGGATACCAACCTAGAACTGGGCAGAGCGTCGATTAGAAGCACCAGTACTAATACCCGCATCATAAACAACAACCGCAGTGTAAGTGTAACTCTGCATGTATTCATACCCGTTATAGCAAAGGAAGCTGGCGAACAAACCATCCCATCCGTCCGGATTAGAGCAGTGGGGCGAACCTTCCTAACCACCCCCATGAAGGCGGAGTTCTTTAAGACAGGCAGGGACAGTTTTTCAGCTAGAATAGCAGACGAATCCGACAAGGATGAAGTAATTAGATTCAGTCTGACTCCGGAGACTAATACCGCTTATCCCCAGCAACCCTTAACCATCAGGGCAGACATATACTTATCCCCGGTGAGGAACTACGAACCAAACAGCGTAGAAATGGATTTCACCTTCCTTGAACAGATAGGTAAACAGAATATCGAACCACTCCCTCCAAAGCAAGGAACGGGCGACCGGGTCTCTTTAACCGTGAGAGATACCGATAAAAACTTCATATTCCGGCAAAACGGTAGCCAAAGGATAGGAAACAAAGTATATAGCATATACTCAGGCTGGTTCAATATCTATCCGGTTAAACCGGGTGAACTTACCCTCTATTCATCCACCCTAAGAGTGGTTTACGCAGAGAGGACTAACAGCTTCTTCTCATCATTCAGCGATTCGGTGGAATTCACAGCCTATAGCGAAACAGTCAATCTTAACATAAAGGACTTCCCCGATGAAAACCGACCGGTACACTTCACCGGAGCAGTAGGACGGTATTCGATAAGGGCAATCGTAGATAATACCATAGTGAGAGTAGGAGAACCTATCATACTTGAATTGGTGGTCAGCGGTGAAGGTATACTTGAAAACATACAGAGACCGGACTTAAACCTCATCGATGAGTTTAACCGTAATTTTAAAATTTCTCGAGAAAGCACTCCAGGCGAGATAATGGGTAACTCAATCCATTTCCAATACACCATAAGACCAATCAGCGATGAGATTGAAGCTATCCCGTCTATCCCATTCTCATACTTCAATGTTGATAAAGGAGCTTATGAGACAACAAAGACCAAACCTATCACCCTGGAAGTGACTTCAGGAAAGATAGTCGGCGAAGATGACATCGTATCCAACATAGATAGAGACGAGATAAGCGAGGATGACCGGCAGGAACTCACTACCACAGAAGGAATACTATCTAACTACAACCAGCCGGACGCCCTAAGAGACCATCGGGTTAACCTTCTTTACTTCCTACTCATACTCGTAATCCCTGCGGGGTATATCATCACATACATCCTGGTCAAGAAGCATCGCATATTGGAAGAAGATGTATCGGCAAAGCGTTTTAAGATAGCGAAAAGGAAGTTCGAGCAATACATATCACGGGCTAAGGCTAATCTAGAGAATGATAATTTCTATCAACTACTGGCAGAAGGTCTCATGGGCTACATATCGGATAAGTTCAATCTGGGCAGGGGTGAGATTACTTCCGCCGACTTGGAGGAGATTTTCACCAGCCATGGTTTAACTCAGGCTAATCTGGACGGAGTGTTGAGCGAGCTTAAAGATGTATTCAATAAGTGTGAGATGGGAAGGTTCAACAAGATAGGAACGATAGATAAGCAGGGAAGGGAACACCTTCTGGAAAAGACCAGACACGCTATCAACACCATAGAGTCAATACAGAAAAAGAGGTAGAGAATATGAGAAACCGAAAACCATTTATCCAAGTAAGCTTAACATTAGTAGCAATCCTTATCCTGAGCCTATCCTCAGCAGGTAACCTGTCCGCTCAGGAGAGTCCGAAGGAGATGTTCCACAGGGCACAACAGCTTTATGATAAAGCGATAGGATTTAAGTCAATCGGAGAAAAGACCGAACAGATGCTTCAACTCTTCGAGGAGGCGGAGGCGATATTCATAAACCTTATCCAGGATTACGATTATCATAACACATACCTCTACTATAACTTGGGGAACTGTAACTACCACCTCGGTTCTATGGGGGAAGCGATATACTATTATCGGATAGCACAGAGTCTAGACCCTAGCTTCTCCGATGTTAAGACCAATCTTAACCAGGCGAGAAGCCTTGTGGAAGGTTATATAGAGGATGAAGATGAAGCCTCGATACTGGAGGTGCTCTTCTTCTGGCATAATAATACCGATGTGGGTTTCCGCTTATGGATTGGTGTAGGACTGTTTGTATTGGTTTGGGTTAGTGCTTTCTTCTATCTGTTCTTTAGAAGGAAGTTTTATATCCCAATAATGATTGTCTTAGCATTGTTTTGCATGATGTTCCTATCCTCCGTAGCTATACAGTATGTGAGTGAAAACAACTGGTGGTGGGGTGTGATAACGGATGAAAAGGGAGCAGAAGCCAGAGGAGGTCCTGGAATAAACTATAAGCCACGCTTCGACCAAAGACTTAGCGAAGGGATAGAGTTTGAAGTTGTGGAGATGAACGGCGATTGGCTGAAGATAAGGCTGAAAAACGACGAGATAGGCTGGATAGAAAGCAATACCGCTCTTACTCATCGAGGTGTGGTTTCATTTAAATGAAATGCTTATGCAAAATACACACAAATAAAACCAATCAGCTATTTTTATAATTATTTACTATCAAAATCCGATTAACGTTATGGTATGCTTTATTTTTTTAAAAAGCTTATAGAATTTATCTTTAATCGTGATAAGAATAATATAGTTCAATAAAAGATTAATAACATTAAAATATGTTTTGTCTCTTTATTTAAATATGTTATATTTATATGTATGAAAGCAAAAGAAGTATTAAATTAACTAAGAATAACAAGGCAAATGTTAACTAAATCGGTCTTCTATCAATAAATTTGTCAATGATGATGTTAACGGAGCAATAAATATTTTAAGAAAAATAATCGGTAATTCTTTTATAGATAGTCGATACAGGTTGTCAGCGGCTCAGCCGGTAACGATAAATCCGTTATAAATAAGAGAATTAACAAAATATATTAAAATAATTATATTTTTTTATATATTTTTAATTCTTTTAAAGTCGTAGATTAATAATAGGGCACTCTATGTTATGTATTAATGGACTGTTTTTTAAATATGCAGTTCTTAATTAAACTTTAATAATATGAGGGAAAGAAAGTGAAAAAGTCATTAATTATATTTATAATAATATCATTACTAATCCTCTGCTCATTTAGTGTTTCTGTCACACAACAAGGTGGCAATGGTACTAATAACCAGACAGATGACGACGATGATAAAAAAGAAAGACGAGTAGTAAACGAAAACATACAAGCCAATTTTTCCGACCTAAACCGGTTAATCCAGAGCGGGTCTAGTAATGTTCAATTCATCAATAAAAGTCCAAATCTCGATAAAATCATAGGCTACGGAAGAGCAGATAAGATTGAATTTGCAGATACTCAGCAGAAATTCGCTGTGGCAACCACTATCGGTATAGAGCTATACTCTTACAATATCGGAACAGGAGGCATTCCCCCCTATGAGGGTAAACTCTCCCCTACTCTCATAACACGATATATTACCAATTCAGCGGTGAATGATTTCGCATTCAACCCGCAGGATGAAAACATAATCGCCGTAGCTTTGGAAGATGGGAACATTATCGTAATCAATACTTCGGATAACTCTGTGGAAAGAATCGGCTCTCATGGAATTAAAGCGACAGCTATTACCTATACTCCGGATGATGTGATTATCACCGGTGGCTCGGAAGCGGCTACCCATGAAGAAGAAGGCTCAGCAGATTATACGGTAAGAGTATGGACAGGGAGAAGGTCATGGATTCTCGCCCTACACAGAGATATCGTTACTTCACTCCACGCCCACCCGGATGGCAACCATGTGGTAAGTGGTTCCAGAGACGCCAATGTCATATACTCACAGATTGATATAGCGGAGTCAAAAGTAATTTATAACCATGATAACTGGGTCACATCAGTTATGATTACTCCTAATGGTCGGTATATATTCAGCACCGGAGCAGACAACCTCACTAACAGGTACGACCTGACTAACGACCAGATTCTGTATAAGGGTATTCATATGAGCTGGATTAATGACCTGGACATTACATCAGACTCTGCCTTCGTTATAACCGGTTCGGATGATAGCCTGCTATACTCATGGGAACACGAGATTCGAGGTAATAACAAGTTCGTGATGATGGGTGAGTATACCGGCGGGATACAGTCTCTCTCTCTAAGTATGGATGAGAAATGGCTTGGATTCATAAGCGAAGGGAAGGAACTTGCCTTCATAAACATCGAAACAGTAATGACAGGCGGAGGAGATGATACGATGAGAGATGCCGCCAATGTCCTATCCAATTACTCGGAAGAGATATACTCCTTAGACTTAACCCCTCAGTTCAACTATGCAGTAGCAGGATACCTTGATGGTGATGTCTTGTTATGGGATTTGAACACAGGCAGCTATGCCCCCATAACATCCCATATAGGACCGGCTTATGATGTTGCCTTCAGCGATGACTTGAACCATATCGTAAGCGTGGGTGCGGATGGTAGGATACGCCTGTGGTCGGAAGAAACGAATGATGTCCGGACTATAACCCAGCGGGGTTCGCAACTATACTCGGTAGCATTCAAACCTCAATCCAACGATATAGTGGCCGGCTCCCGAAAAGGTCTATACCTATGGGACCCTGATAGAGACGGAGAAACCACAACATATATCGAGCTACAGCGTAATTCTATCGTGAATAAAGTCACCTATAACCAGGAGGGAAGCGTTATCGCCGCAGGCCTCACCAACGGTTCAATCATAACCGTTACCTCAATAATAGATGATGAGGGTCAGATAAGGTATAATGAAAGGCTGGTAGGTAACATATCGAGCAATGTAAACAACATTAAGTTCTCCCGGGATGGTCAATTCATAATCACTGGTGCTCATGACGGAACTCTAAGGCGTTGGAACTTATCTACCCTACGGGGTAACATCGTTAGCACCCGAAAAGACAGATTGCTTGACTTTAGCTATGATACAGAAGAGAACAGTTTCATCATGATGGGTGTTCAGGATAGAGTGATAGGGATGAATTTAAGGAAACCCGGCATAAACAATTTCATCGTAACCGAGCATAGGAACTACATATCAAGCTTAGAGAGGAGTGAGGATAACTTCAAGATAGCTACTGCTGGTGATGATGGTTTCATTAAGATTACCGACCTTAGAAAGAGAAGCGGATATTACCATAATAACTTCTTTGACCTAACCTTGGAGAGGAAACAGACCGAGAACAGGCTTAACTGGGAGAAAGACATAGAAGATAAGATAAGGAATTATCCCACCCAAGATGAAGACAATATATACTATCTGTTAAATCAGAGAGTAATATGTTCTATGGATAAAGAAACCGGCGAGCAGAACTGGTCAACCGGGTTACAAAACGGGATTGTGATTGCAGCTCCTGCTGTAAACGAAGATTATGTCATATTAAGCTCAACTTTAGGTGAGATTATCCTCATAGACAAAGAGACCGGGGAAAACGAAGGCAAGATTCAGATAGAATCGACTGCCTCAGTTTACAATAACACCTCATATTATATTGACGGTTCCGATATATACTTCGGAACCCAAGCTGTACAGCAAGGTAGTTATTACTACGGTATAAACTTAGATTCGAGGGAAATATTTGCGAAAAAGCTAATACCTGGTAATATGTTCTGTACACCCGATTCCGATGGAGAAAAGATATTCATAGTTAATGAACAGGGTCTGATATATGCTTTCCCTAAGCGTTCAAGTGAACCTGTATGGCAAGTTGAAACCGAAGAAGCAGGACTATTCCGTAATATCAAACCTCTGGTTTACGGCGACACTGTGGTTTTCTGCCCGAATAAAAACGTAAGTGGCGATATAACCACTATTTTCGGTTTAGATAAAGATACCGGGCAGATGCAATGGTCGGAAACACATGTCGGTTCTAAGTCATGGCAAGTGTCTGATGGCGTGGGGAACGGTTATCTGGTAGATAGAGAAGGTATATTGAAAATCGCATTGGAAGAAGGCGAGTTGGATAGATTGGTCAGGATGGACCCTACATCGATAAATGAAGACCATGTTAATCTCGCTGTCGGATTCGATGATAACAGATTATACTTTACAGGTTCCACCACCAGCGATGTCCTTCGAGCATACAGACTCAGCGATGGAGTATTAGAATGGTCCTATATCATGGATGGATATAGACCAACCGGAGTTCCTTTAGTGGATGAGGAAAGGGACTTAGTCTATCTTAGCGTTTACAACCAGGATACTGAAGATACAAAGATCATCTCAATTAACTCTAAGGTAGGACAAATCGAAGTCTATACCTACAGGCTGGAAGATGAGGATTATGGTTATTGATTGATTTTTTCATGGCAAAAGATGCGGTTTCTCTCTTAAACCGAGAGGGGAACCCATCCTCTTTTTATTTATGGTTTAATCAATGGATAAGCAAACAGACAAGACTATTTGCTAAGGCAGAAGGTATAATAAATGAATATTGGCGACAAATGTATCATTCATCCACAGGACGGAAGGGAGTTTCGACCTTATGCAAGCGTCGTGAAAAACATTAAAGAAAGCCTTGTCGAACTCGAGACCATTAATAATCCGGTTAGTTTCTCTCCAGGAAAAACATTAATCATCGAAGTGAAAAGAGACCAATCACTCAAAAAATACAAAGCCTCCGTAAGAAAGACCGGTCGCTCGACCATGATATGCCTCGTATCAGAGCATTCCATCAAAGATAGACAGTTTTCCAGGGTGAATGCTATGATTGGTATTTCATTCAGATTATGGAATGAGAGGGGATACATACACCGGGGATTATGCACCAACATAAGCGGAAACGGCATGATTATACGAAGTAAAGCCTATGCATCACCAGGTGAGTTGCTACTTATCGAGATGCTCGAACTGGAAGAGAGTTTCAAACTTACCCAAAATATTCCGGGGAGGGTGATAAAATTTAAACCTGCCGATAAAAATGACGAAGATTATAACCACATTGCGGTTAACTTCACAAATATCAGTAAGAATGACCGCATACAAATAATTAAGTTCGTAAACCAAAAACAAAAGCAAATAAAAGATGAAGGGCTAGAAGATGAAACCGAAAAAACCCCCTTTGATGAAGACAATGAAGACGACAGGTTTTAGCCTGGTCGTATTGTCAATCATATTTACCTTGATACTCATTTACCAGGACCAGGAAGTGTTCCCGCAAAACCACAACACCATAACCGATACTCTAATCGACTTCTCCACCTTCGAGGCTTCCGTTCAGGGATACATCGACGATACTCCGGCAAAGACGGTGGACATCTCCAACATAACAGACTTCGGCGACCCATGCCGTCAGGAAATCATCTCCGAACCATATAAGTATAACACTTGCCAGTTCGAGGTCAACGGTGACTGCTATCTACGCATATTCCGGGATGAGGAACTCCCCTTTGTTATGCTGTGGAGGGATATGAGGTATCCTAATTGGAAAGTTCTTCTGCGGGGTAAGTCCCAATTCCCACAGTACATCGAAGAAGCAAGGGTAAGTCAAACCGTTATGGAAGCGGATAACATCATCCAGTGGGGTAGCCAATACCCTAAAGTCCGATTAACGCAGGATACTGCCTATATGAGGATACAAACACACTTCCCACCAGCCGATAAACCATACTACATCGAGATACGACCGAAGTTCCCCATCCTAGCACACGATACCGAAGGCAATCCGGTCAACCGTTCCCGACAGATGAACCAGGATGGAAGCATCACCGAAGGAAACATGACCGGTGTCATCGACAATATAAAGCAGATAAGGGATATCGAGCTGGACATGATTAGTCATAGCACAGGCAACCGTATCTATATCGTTCTATCCAACGAGAGAGGTGACCTCATCCGATACTTCATGGGTATATCGAATCCGCTTTTCAGCATGGATGATTCGGGTAACACTCACTATGAGAGCATCGATTCGAGGAAGCATTATCAGCCATTAAAGTGGAGCAACTCTGACTACCAGCAAGAACCTGTTAACTACATCATCAACCCGCTTCCTACCTATCCTAACGAGATAAAGTATATCACTTTCCATTCCATTGTGATTGAACCGGCTATGCGGAACATGGGTGAGACGCATTCCTTCTTGATTAAGGGTATTCGTATCACTTACGACTATCAGCACCCGCCGGAGAAACTCACATCCGATATCCAATCCGACCAGCTCAGCTTCTGGGATG
Source organism: uncultured Spirochaetia bacterium (assembly GCA_964447635.1). GTDB lineage: Bacteria > Spirochaetota > UBA6919 > CAYUUC01 > CAYUUC01 > CAYUUC01. The sequence goes on along the minus strand of CAYUUC010000009.1, from coordinate 16,955 downwards.
ATATGCGGATAATGGGTATCCGTAAACGCTCCATCTACGAACAATACGCCCAGCAAGTCATCCAGGCAGACCTCCGTAATTGCTACTACTCGACGGATAGGAGCGAGGATTGCTTCTACTCAGAAGTGGATTGATAACTTTTAGAAAAATCCATGGTATTGCTTTTGATATAAATTTTACAGATAAAGTCTGCTGTGAAAGTCTCATGGGTATATTCAAAACTAGTTTATCAAAAAACATATTTAATGGAAATTTTTTCAATAACAAACCAGGTACGATTATATTTTATAATATTAATTTGCATTAATTTGATATTATTAATTCAGTCTTGATGTGTATTAGTGGGGTTTTTATGAGGATTTCTTTTATTGATAAGTTAAGATTGGTCTTTCAAAGGATAGGCTGGAAGTTTGTATTAAAGCGTTTCATATCAGCATTATTCAGTATATTCGTAATCATAACTTTAATCTTTTTTATGATAAGGGTAGCTCCTGGTGGTCCTTTCTCCCTGGAAAGAGAGATACCGGATGCGGTTATCAAGAATCTGGAGAAGAAGTATCACCTAGATGAAAACATCTTCCAGCAGTACATAAGGTATATGGGGGATATCATATTCCATTTCGACTTCGGTCCATCGTTTAAGTATCCAGCCCGAACAGTAAACGAGATAGTAGCGGAGTCTTTCCCCGTCTCCTTCTCTATAGGACTTTATTCAATAGCGATTGCTTTGGTGGTGGGGATTTTCTCCGGCTTAATCTCAGCACTCAAGCAAAACACCTTCTGGGACTATTTCTTCATGTCTTTTGCCTTGTTGGGGATATCTACACCCCTGTTCGTAATCACCCCCCTGCTCATTCTTCTATTTGCCAGCTCCCTTCACTGGTTGCCTACGGCGGGATGGGGTGAATGGTACCACTATATCATACCGGTGATAGCTCTTGCCCTTCCCCGTACCGCATACATCACCCGTATGACCAAGGCAGGTGTTCTGGATAACATCAGGAAGGAGTTTGTAATGACAGCCAGGTCAAAGGGTTTGTCCGAGAGGCTTATTCTGCTCCGTCATGTATTGAAAGGCTCGCTGATACCGGTTATATCTTATATAGGTCCTGCTTTTGCCATGGTTGTGACCGGTTCTATGGTTGTAGAACAGATATGCGGGATTGCGGGGATGGGTCAATACTATGTGCAGGCGGCACTTAACAGGGACTATACACTCATTGCAGGTGTCATGATTACATTCGCCGCCCTGTTGATAGCTATGAACTTTATAGTCGATTTGCTATACGCATTTTTAGACCCCAGAACCAGGTATAACTAATCTTGAAAGGAGAAACGAACTTATGAAAAGGGACGAAATCGTTAATGAAATGATAAAAGATAACGAAGTTAAAGGTGTTTCTCTATGGAAGGACGCATGGAACAGGCTAAAGAAGAATAAGATGGCTATGTTCGGGGGAGTGGTTATCATATTCTTTATCATGGTGGCTATCCTAGCCGATGTCATCGCTCCATATCCATATAAAAGGCAAAGCCTCCCCAACCAGAATCTACCACCAAGCTTCAGTAAAATCATAACATCAAGTTTGGTTATAGAAGGGATTGAGGATGCAGAACTATTCGATGATAAACTGTATGTAACGGGTGTAATCGATGAAGTGAAGCGCATCGGCAGGCAAAGAAACAAACCTATCTACGGGCGGGAAACCATCGACATCCTGGTAGAACTCGACTATCTGAGTGAAGACCAGATTGACCAGGCTATCGCCATCATAGACCAGATGGAAAAAGAGATACCATTCCCCCATATATTCGGAACTGACCAGCTGGGTAGAGACTTGTTCTCCCGAATCATACATGGAAGCCGGGTTTCTCTATCCGTAGGCATCGTCACCGCCATCGTATCCCTAATAATCGGTGTTACTTACGGTTCGATTGCCGGTTTCGCCACTGACAGGATAGACAATTTGATGATGAGATTTGTGGACATCTTATACGGGATACCATATATGTTCTTTGTGATACTGCTTATGGTTATGTTTGGTAAGAACTTCTATATGCTGTTTATAGGAATAGGTGCTGTATCGTGGATGACTCTCGCCCGAATCACCCGAGGACAGATAATCTCCCTCCGAAACAACGAATACATAGAGGCAGCGAAGTCCATCGGTGCTTCCCGGACCAGGTTGATCTTCAAGCATCTGATACCGAATGCCCTGGGTCCCATCATCGTATACATAACCCTTACTATACCCAGCGTCATGCTTCAGGAAGCATTCCTCAGCTTCCTTGGACTAGGGGTTCAACCTCCGATGACCTCATGGGGACTACTCGCTCATGAAGGAAGTCAAGGAGGTGCGATGATCAATTATCCGTGGATGCTTATCTTTCCAGGATTGACCCTCGCTGTTGTGCTGTTCTCGCTGAACTTCCTGGGTGAGGGATTGCGGGACGCTCTCGACCCGTCCATGAAGAATAAGTTATAAGGATATGCTTTTATGAAAAAGAATAATAATGTATTGATAGATGTAAAAAACCTGAAGACCATCTTCAAGACCGACGAAGGCATTGTACAGGCGGTGAATGGAGTCAGTTTCCATGTTAAGAAGAATGAGTCTATAGGCATAGTTGGTGAATCCGGTTGTGGTAAGTCAGTAACGAACCTCAGCCTTATGGGTTTAATCCCACAGCCACCCGGCAAGATTGTTGATGGCAGTGTGGTCTTCGAGGGGAGAGAGATACTGAACATAAAAGAGCGAGAGAAACGGGCTATACGAGGTAAGGACATATCGATGATCTTTCAAGACCCGATGACTTCACTTAATCCTTTCCTGAGGATATCAACTCAGCTTACAGAAGGCATCATGCTACATGAGGGGGTAGACTTCAAGCAAGCATTGTCCTCTGCGGTGAAGATGCTGGACATGGTCGGCATACCTAATGCCAAGGGCAGGGTCTTCTCTTACCCACACGAGTTCTCCGGCGGGATGAGGCAAAGGGTGATGATTGCGATGGCATTGTCCCTTTATCCGAAGCTTCTCATCGCCGATGAGCCTACAACCGCCCTGGATGTAACGATACAAGCTCAGATACTCGAACTTATTAAGGAGCTTCAGGAACAGATACACATGTCACTCATCCTCATCACCCATGATTTAGGTGTGGTTGCAGGTATGACAGACCGCATCATCGTTATGTATGCTGGATACATCATAGAAGAGAACACTACGGAGAACATCTTCAACCAGCCGAGACATCCTTATACATCAGGTCTGTTGAAGTCTATACCCAATATAGACACGGTTGAACGGGAGGAGTTATACTCCATAAAAGGTTCACCTCCCAATCTGGTCAATCTACCTCCGGGATGCCCTTTCTATAAACGATGTCCCAAAGCAGGCGAGAAGTGCAACCAGGTTATGCCCCCGTTGGAGAAATACTCCGAAGATGGTTACATCGCATGCTATTATCCAAACAATTAATAGAATAAGAGGATTATTAAACCATGGAAAAACTGGTTGAAGTAAAAAACTTAAAGAAATACTTTACCATAAAGAAGAAGTCTCTTCTGAACAAACAAGCCGTTTACCTTAAAGCGGTGGATGATGTCAGCTTCTTCATCAATAAAGGGGAAACTCTTGGTGTGGTCGGCGAATCCGGTTGCGGAAAGTCCTCTTTGGCGAGAACTATGATTAAGCTATACAAGCCGACTGATGGTTCAGTCCTAATCGATGGTAAGGACATATACTCATTGAATAACCATCAGTTAACGCTGGAAAGGCGTAACTTTCAGATAATCTTTCAAGACCCGTATGCATCATTAAATCCGAGGATGACCATTGGAGATATCGTAGCAGAACCGATGGTCATACTGAAGAACCGTGGGCATCTTAGCTACACACGAAAAGAGATTAAGGACCGGGTCAAATCTTTGTTGGAGATTGTCGGGCTGTCGGGGAAGTTCATCAACCGCTATCCGCATGAGTTTTCGGGGGGTCAGAGACAGCGTATAGGCGTAGCCAGGGCATTAGCACTCAATCCTAAGCTTATACTTTGTGATGAGCCGGTATCAGCACTTGATGTATCGATACAGTCCCAGATTATCAATCTGCTTGTTCGGCTTCAGGAGGAGTTTAACCTGACATACATGTTCATCTCGCATGATTTGTCTGTGGTAAAGCACATATCAGACCGGATTGCAGTGATGTATCTGGGGAAGATAGTGGAGATTGCCGACTCCAAGAAGATATATTACAAGAGTCTTCATCCTTACTCTAAAGCCCTGCTATCGGCAATACCCATCCCGAATCCTGACCGTGAGAAGCAACGCCAGCGTATCATATTGGAAGGAGATGTCCCCTCACCCGATAAGGAGTTCTTTGGCTGTCGGTTCAAGGATAGGTGCTTTCTGAAGACCAGTATATGCGAAACGGTAGAGCCACCCTTAGAGGATAAGGGGGATAGGCACTATTCCGCCTGCCATCATTATGATAAGGTTCAAGGGCTTAGCGACGGTTTAGTCAATAAGTAACAGATATGAAAAGTTTCCCAGGTATTAGAGACTTTTTAACAATAATCTATTAACTTATATGTAAAGACAGATAAAACGACCCCTTTCAAGGAGTAAGGATTTATGTTCAGTTTTAATAAAGAAGCAGACTATATACGGACGGTCGACCAGACTAAGACCCTGCTTAAGGAGCAGATAGGCTATTTTAGCGGGATGGCAAAACCGCTGGATACACAGAAGCTGGAAGACATGATGGCACAGATAGACAGCCCCTTTATGATGCTGGTCTGCGGGGAATATAACTCGGGGAAGTCCACCTTCATCAACTCTCTACTTGGTGATAAGATATGTAACATAGGTTCTACGCCAACCACAGACAAAATCAACATCATCAAGAATGGCTATTCGGATGTGGAGAAAATCAAAAGCCCTATAGTGAATGTGATGGATATAGACTTAGAGATGCTACAGAACTTCCTTATTGTGGATACACCCGGAACCAACTCAATCGTAAAGGAGCATCAGGAGATAACATTGAAGTTCATACACCGGGCAGAGCTGATTCTGTTCGTAACCTCGGCAGACCGACCCTTCTCAGAAAGCGAAAGGCAGATGCTCGAGCTTATTAGCAGTAAGTATGGCAAGAAGATAGTGTTCATCCTCAATAAGATAGACCAGAAAGAGAAGGAGGATGTGGACGAGATAATGAAGTATATCGAGGATAATAGCGTGAAGCTTCTGGACTTCCGTCCGACTATCCTCACCATATCGAGTAAGAAGGCGTTTGAGGGCATCTCGAAGGATGATAACAGTTTGATAAAGGAAAGCAATCTTAACTATGTAATCGACCGTATCAATCAGATATACAAGCGAAACGCCCTTTACCTAAAGCTGGACAGTCCCTTATCCACCTCGCTTAAGTTGTTGGACCAGGTTAAAGACCAGATTGACATAGACAATGACGCCATAGAAAAAGAAGTGCGTGAGCTTGAACAGTTCCAAATTAGGCTGGGCAAGTATCAGGAAGAGCTTATCAATGACTACACGGAGAAGGTGAAGCTTATCAAAGGGAACTTCAGCGAGATAGAGAATGATATGTATAAAGTGATAGACTCTATTACCTTTATGCAGCTTCTAAAGAGCAAACTACCCTTCACCAAACACAAGATTAAGTATGACTTTGAATCACAGTTTACCGACCTTGCTAAGAAGATAAACGGACTCCTGGAAAACCTCACCTATGAGGTGGCAAAGGATAGCAAGAAGTTCTACGAGCAGGCGGAACAGTTCATCAGGGAGCAGATGGACAAGTATAAGCGTAAGGACATGTATATCCAGACAGCCTCACCAGACTACATCGAGAAGGGAAAGAACATCTTAAACACTCTGCGTGCATCCTTTGAGAGTGATTACCAGCAGTTAAACCTCCCACAGGAAAGTAAGAACATCAAGAAGTCCATCGACGACGGCTTTGCCGGCTCGCTCATCGGGAGTGTAGCTTCCCTCGGAGTAGGCGGGGTGCTACTCGCCACACTTCCCACCGCCCTTCTGGACATCGTAGGTTTAAGCATATCGATAGTGCTTGCTATGTCCAGTCTGTTCATCCTTCCGGTGAAGAAGAAACGGGCGAAGCGTGTTCTATCCGATAAGTTTGATGAGCTATCCGATAAGTTGTCCACTATAACTCTGGAGAAGATAAAAGAGGACATAATCGCCATCCATACCCAGATTAACCGCGACTTAAAGCCTTACCGCTCCTTTACCCAGTCCGAGAAAGAGATTATAGGTAATAACTGGAAGAAAGCGGAGGAACTGAAGAAACGCACCCAGGACATTAAGAATGATGTGGAAACTCGTTTCAAGAAGCGTTGGTCAGGTATATAAACCTCATCCACTATATATTGGTATGCTCGAAGCGGGAGAACCCGTAGCCCATCACCTGGTGGGTATCGGTGATAATCATGAATGCTTCTTTGTCAATCCCGGCAATATACTCCTTGAGCTGTATCAGCTCTTTCCTTGATAGAATACAGAATACGACATCACGGTCTTTGTTGGTGTATGAGCCGACAGCCTTGTATATAGTTGCCCCTCTCCCTTTCTCATGTATGTATTCGATGATCTGGTCCTTTTTATCCGATATGATTTGAACACTCTTGGTGGTGCTAACCCCTTGTAATACAAGGTCTATGACCTTACTCGACACAAATAAAGCGATGAGTCCGTAAAAGATTAGCTCCCACTGGTTAGCTGAGCCTGCTGAAGACGCATTCCCCGTGCTTCCCAATACAATACCGGAAAACACGATGATGAAGAAGTCCATAACCATGAACGCCATCCCCGGTGTGAAGGAAGTATAGCGACCGAGTATCTGAGCGACGATGTCCGAACCACCGCTCGAGCCTTTACCACGGAAGATGACTCCCAAGCCGATACCGAGTAAGACACCGCCGAAGATAGCTGCGATGATGATGTCCATCTTGACCGGTTCTAACTCAATGAAAGCGAAGTACTTCCCGTCTAATAGGTCGGTGAAGAAGGATACCAGTCCTATGCCTACCAGAGTACGCACTCCATACATCTTTCCAAGAAATTTCACCCCTACAAGGAAAAGCGGGACATTCATCCCGAAAATCATCCAGCCCATCGGTATATCGAATATATGGTAGAATGTGATGGCGAGTCCGCTGACCCCGCCTGCTACAATCTTGTTTGGGGCGAGGAAGAAGACATAACTCACCGCACAAATCAATGCTCCGATGATGATTAAGCCGTAATTCCTTATTTCAGCAAGCAATACTCTCTTAACCTTTTTTGACATAGCTCTACCTCCTTCATACTTTTTGATTGTTCCGCAAAAATTAATGAAACTGAAAAGTTGACCCCCCACTAAATCCCTTCTTCTGCGAAAACACAGTTAAGGAAGACTTGGATTTCATTCTTATTCCCCACCTTCAATAAGGGTGGCTAGGGGGGATTCTCCGTTTAAATCTTTCATAAAAATGAGGAACAACCTACTTTTTTGAGAATTCATTCACATAAAATGAAAAAATGAGTCGAATAATATGATAATGGTTTTAAAAAATAAGGCAAGAATTTTGATGAATTATAAGCTAATATTAATCTTTTTCCTGAAGACAAATTCGGGATGATGTTCAAACTCAATCCTATTCAGCAGGGGAAGAAAAAACATGCTTCCCGGTGGTCAATCCCACAGCATGAAGAACGCCGTCTGCCGTGCTGAAATATACCCTCTGTCCGCCGTCATCCACTCCCATGATGGAGACTATCTCCCTATCCACCGAGTAGGACCATAGCTCCTTCATGTTATATCCGCTTAATTTGATGGCGACCAATCGGGTGAAGGTGTTGGTCTGGTTCTCGAAGAGAACCATAAACGCTGTATCCGTATGGAAGTCAATCACCGCACCTATGTCCTGGTTAACCATGTTGTAGTCGTATAGTATCTGGTTTATGTGAACCTGTCCCACGCTCTCAGCACCCGCTGGCTTAGGGTCTTCCAGCTTAGACGCTATCGAGTAGAGCCTTTCGTGTCCAAGTATGTATAGATTGTCTTTGTAGTAGAAGACTTCTGAGATGAACTCTTCCGTGGACTCTTTCTCCCAGACCTCATTGCCGGTTTCGATATCTATAGAAGCAAGCTCATAAGGCGTTAGGGCATAGATGTAAGTCCCATCGGTGGCAGGAGTCCCTTGCACATCGTTCTTGAACTCGTACACCCATCTCACATCGCCTGTCTTCTTATCCCGGCAATAGAGTCGATTATCGCTGGTACTTATCACCCTATCACCGACTACAACCGGCTTAGCATAGTCTCTATGTGAGAAAGCCTTCAGCAGACGATAGGTCTGTTCCGGTCTATCTGAATCAGAGCAGGACACCGCCATAACTGACATTATGATGATGATACAAAGTGCTATACATGACTTGTTCATCTGTTTTACTCTCCTATTAAGTCTTTATATCATTCCGGTAATACATGGGAGAAGTCGTTAAGGACATCCCTGTGAACCATTATAGATAGGACTTTCAGCTTTAGGTAGTACTCGGACATGTGCATATAGCCGTCCCAGCCATACTTCGTCCCCCAGCTGTTTTTCAGGTAGAACCAATCATAGCCGGGCTGTTCGTCCTTATCATAGCCGATGAGGTGCATGCCGTGGTCTTCATCGGTCTCTCCACTGTCGAAGAGCTTCTGGCGGAGAAGAGCCATCTCCCGGTAGTCGTCAAGCCTTTGTCCCTCGGCGAGTCTGATGATACCCTTATCTTTTAAGTCTGCGTTAGGTTCGGAGATGTCGATGCAGATATAACCCGTATAACCCTTCTCACACATGCTCTTCACGATGCTGACGAACTCCTTTAGTGTCACATTAAGGTAACGGTCGAAGTGTTGCCAGTTGTCCAGCAAGACCAGCTCCGAGTATTGATACAGTGGGAGATGGGTAAATGATGTTAATGTCACATACTCATCCGCATCCAGCTTCAGTATGTCTTCTGCGTATTGCTTCGGAGTGATGAGGTCACCGTCAACCCATATTGAGCGGGGAACCTCACCCATGATGTCGTTTAGGATGCGCCTTACACCAAGGAGAGCTTTATCTATAGCCTCATCATGCATGTGTTCGTGGTCATCGTATTGGTCAAGGGTTCGGTTAAGATGGACTTTCATCTTGTTTAACAGCTTCTTGAAGTCGGTTGACTTCACCTGGTAATCGCTCTGTCTGACTAGTCCGTATTTGCGAAGGATTAGCGTTCCGTCGTAATCCTTGCCGCCCTGCCTTAGAGGGTTATCGCCCATCCGTTCCAGATATGCCCTCGCTTTCTCCAGGTAGGCATAGTAAACCATGTACATCTCATTTAGATTGATCTCTGTTTCATCGCTGACAATGCCTTTCCGTAAGCATTCCGCCTCGAATAGGGACACAGAGGTGAAAGCCCAGCATGTACCACCAATCTGACGCTTGACATCTGTCGTCCTCGCTATGTAGTCGTAGTCCTTGGGTATGCTTACCGTGTACTCAATGGAGTCGGGTTCTTCGCTTTCTTCTTTGTCTTCGCCGGATTCGTTGGATGTGTTGTCTTTGCTGTTGTTGGTTTCGTTTTCCGGTTCATCCGTGTCGTTTACGATGGTGGTATCCGTTGTACAAAAAGTAAGTGAAAAAGTGAATGCTAGAAGCAATATGAATATATATTTAATTGTTTTTGACATATGTTTCCTCTTTTAAAAATGAAATTAACTATTAATATAAATATAAACAAGATTCGGCAAATCCCAAATACTTTTGGGAAAAATGACCAGACTTTGTTATCTTTTAATGGATACCAAAACCAAACTCAGGAAAGCTTAACCATGAAAAAAGCATTAACCATTATACTAATCATAAGCCTTAGCATCCTCTGTCAGTGCGGGGATGAAGACAGGGCAGACAAAGTCAGCGACGAAAGTCCCTATCAAAAGGAGACCACCCCGATTAAGCTGAATAACATAGCCGGTGTAAAGTTAATCAACCTTACTGAGAAGGATAACCGAATCAATCGAGGCTTGTTCTCGCTGGATGAAACGGGTAAGGGTTACTTCATCGATACAGATTGGGGGGTATATCCTTTCAGCATGGATGATAGGTCGATTGGCGAACAGTTGACAAGCATAAGCGTGATGGACGGCATACTTCAAGACGATGAGAAGGTACTTTCCTTCATCTACTATGCTGATAAGGGATTAGTCGATGTTAAGACCAAGGAGCAGGACACGGAGAAGGTCAACTCATACCTCATCGATGCGGGGTCGAACACCCAGATCAGCTTCCCCATACTGGATGATAAGTTGAAAAGCGAGTTCGTCGGGACTTACAATGGAGGAGATAAAGCCCTAATCCTCACTCACCCGAAAGGTGAGACCTATTCAGCCCTCTACTCAGCTGATGTCCTAACCAGAGAGCTGTTACCTATCATGGAAGGTATAACCCTGCTTGGATACACCCTCTCCGACGATAGACGCTATCTTATCTTCTATGGAAACACAAAGCACCGACTACCCCGTGAGACTTACGACTACACAAGCCTTGGCAACTTCTTTCTATACTATCCCGATGAACAGGAGAGAAACCCCGCCACTTTTGTCTATATGCTGGATTTGAAGACCAACCACGTCAGGATAGTCCCGGATAGCTTCGCCTACTACTACTCATGGCTGAAGGAGGATGAGCTTTTCGTGGAGGACTACGAGGGCGAGTTCGTGAAGGTAGACCCGAAGACGGGTGAGAAGCTGGATGATATGGAACATGCCGTCTATCGAATAATGGACTACTATCGGGAAGGACACCGCAACAAGGAAACAGGGCAGTATACGCTAATAGAAGTGACTTTCGCACACCCGAAAAAGGAAAGACTGGTCTATATCGATAAGAAGAGCGGGGATGAGGTTGCCATCCTTGATGTGAATCGGCATATAGTCCATCTTTACGCAGTTAACGATGAATATGCCCTGTTCTCGGTATCCGGTGAAAGAATGATGACCGATGGTAACGGGATTGGGAGTGGAGATGAGATAGTCTATATGATAAGGTTTTAGCGGAAAGACAGTCAATTTCAATAGTTAGGGGGAGTGAGTGAGTTATAATTGGACTGAAAAGGACATACCCGACTTAATGGGTAAAGTAATCGTTGTAACAGGGGCAAACAAAGGCTTGGGCTATGAAACAGCCCGGATACTAAACGCAAATAAGGCTGATGTCATCATGGCTTGTAGAAGTATAGAAAAGGGTAAGCGTGCCTTAGATAAGATTAGGTCGCTTAACAGGAATACCCATATATCGTTGATGAGATTAGACCTATCGGACATGAAGTCTATCAGGAGCTTTGCTGAAGAGTACATTCGCCGGTTTGACCGGTTGGACATCCTGATTAATAATGCTGGTGTGATATTGACCCGGTACTCGAGGACTAAAGACGGATTAGAGATGCAATTCGGCACAAACCATATAGGGCATTTCCTACTGACAGGGTTTCTTATAGATAGGTTAACCTCCACAGAACGGTCAAGAGTCGTTACAGTCTCCAGTCTGTCGCATAAATGGGGTAGGCTGAATCTGGATGATTTGAATTGGGAAAGGAGAAAGTATAGTACAATAAGGGCTTATGGAGATAGCAAGATATCAAATCTCTATTTTGCGTATGAATTGAACAGGATGCTCTCCAAGAAAGGCTACAGCACAATGTCGCTAGCCTCTCATCCCGGTTGGGCAGCGACCAGTCCCCTCTCGGATGACTTCTTAAGCAGGTGGGGTAGTAAAATCGTTGCTCAGAGAGTGGAAAAATCCGCTTTGACTACCTTATATGCAGGACTCTCCGACGAAGTCTCCGGGGGTGACTTCATCGGACCATCAGGACTGTTGCAGATAAGAGGTTATCCTAAGAAGGTAATGTCTAATGACATATCCTATGATGAAAACATAGCAAGGTGTTTATGGGAAAAGTCGGAACAGATATGCGATATGAAATGGGACTTATAAGTGGTATCACTGTATCATGAGAATGGTTTACCGAAAAGGGAGCATTCGCTGAAGTTCTTCTCGCCAACGAAGTTAGTCCCGTTGAAGTCCACTTCAGCAGTGAATGTGACCTCGCTGAAGTCCGCATTGCTTTTGAAAGAGGTATTCCTGAAACTGCTCCTCCCCTTGAACTGGCTAAGCGAGAAGTCAGCAGAAGCATCGAAGCGAGTATTGGTAAAGTCTGCCATGGATGAGAAACGGCTCTCGATGAAGTTTACATGGTTCTCGAATAAGGTATTATCGAACTGAACCTTGTTGGAGAAGTGTACATCGTAGAACTCGAAGAAACCGGCTTTGAAATGCGAGTTGGAAAAGATGGTCTTGCCTGAGAAGAAGGCTGATGTAAAATAGACGCCATCGGAGAAGGATACACGATTGAAGTCCGTCCTGCATATGAATTCGCTATTTCGAAAGTCGGCCTCACCTTTGAAGACAGCACCCACGAAGGATACTTCCCCTTTAAAGTCCGAAAATCGGAAGAACACCGGTTCATCACATACGATGCCTTTGAAGTTAGATTTGCTATAGAAGCGGACATCAGTAAAATAAGCTGGAGACTTGAATATGGATTCTTCGAACTCTACATTAAGATAGAATTGAGTGGAGTCGAAATGCACCTCTCCGTCAAAGGTACATCTCTTGAAGGTTACATTACGGGTGAAACAGCAGAAATTGCTCTCACTTTCTTCCTGATTGAAAGAAGCGACCTTGCCGGTGAAGATGCATTCCTCGAATGTGATATGGTTACCGATATAGCTTATATAAGCCCCGCTTCTGTTACCCTCACCTGAGCTTAGAATGCCTTTATCCTCTACTTTGGTGAAGTCGAGGTCTTCTTCAATCACCGCATTGGATATGCATACTGCTTTTCCTGCGTTGAGCTGATTAATTATGTCACTAGAGAGAATCCTGTCTTTCATAATCCTATTCCAACTTTATTTTTATTCCTCTTGATTCTTTTTCTTTCTTCCTTTCGTGGCGAAATGTAGTATCAAAACAACAGCGACACCGAATACCAGACATGCGACGATGCTGATAAATTCACCACTAGCCAGATATTCGCTCAAATTCACATTGGAAGGCATATCCCAGAATAAAAGCTTCGGTATCTCGTCCGCCTCCGCTCCTTTGATGGCATTCTTGGTGTCCAGAAACGGGTATATCATGCGGAGAGAACCCAGCATCAACCCGATTAGAAAGCCCATTGTTATACTGTGATACTTAGCCAAGAACCATTTCAATACCCGGGCGAATGCCAGTAAGCCTATCACAATACCTAACGCATACAAAGCAATAGCGGGTATGGACTCCCCCGGATTGCTGAATAGTGTGGAGAAAGAGCCGAAGATGTGGCTATAAACCCCCATCAGTAAGAGAAGGAATGACCCGCTAAGCCCGGGCAATATCATCGCAGCGGCAGAGATGGCACTCGCTATAATCACGAACCAAAACACCGGCGAAGATTCCACTGCCCTAACAGTGTAGTAATAGGTGGTACCCGGTTTGACTTCGTCGTCTTCATACTCGGTTTCCTTGGTCACACCGATTCTGATATAGTCTTTCAGATTATCGCTCCCTGTGGTGGAGCGGAAGACATAGTATGCGTAATCCATACCTGAATCAGTGTTATATGCTTCCCATTCCACAATATTGTCTTCTTGTGAAGTGTTAACCTGGACACCAGACACCGGGAGATAGTTTGGATTAGGTTCCAGACCTGTTAGGAAGAACAATCCGGCAAAGGCAATAATCAATGCGATGAATTGAGGGAAACCCTTCTTCTCCATCTTACTCCACGGCACAACCACAGAAGCAATTATCAGCCCGAAGAACAAACCGTAGGTTTGAGCGGGATAGTTCTCCAATAGATAGGTGATGACACCGCTGGTTGCCACAATGGCTACTATGATGCCGATGAAGAGAATAAGTATCCATAACCAATTAGCAGAACGGGTAACCGCCCGGTGCTTCTCCCAGTCCTCCTTCCTAAATCCAAACAGGAAGCGGATGAGTGTGGTTACCCATCGGGAGATGTCATCGAAAGCGGTGATGAAATTGTCGTATATACCTAAAACCAGGGCGAATGTCCCTCCGCTAACCCCTGGTATAACATTAGCTATGCCTATGGCAAAACCGCTTAGGAGTGTCCTTAGGTAATACAATATGCTGAATTTTTGTTTAGTGCTTACTTCTGTATTCATTTTACTTACCTTTACCGCTAGAATATATTTTATATATATTATTATAATGTTAATTTTATGTTATAAAGTAATAAAAAATAATTTAGTTATAACTCATTATTTAAGACAATGCTTACGGTTTCGAAAATATTTATTATAATATACTCAGGGAATTTTAATTTAGAATCAGATAATAGTAATACCATAACTGTTAAACTAATTAGATATATAATGATTCATTTTTGAATAGATTTATTATATTTAAGAATATATCCGAAAAAACAAGCTATATAAAATAAAAAGATTGTAATATTATTAAAATAAGATAAATGTAAGATTGTTTAGATAAGCGGAGCTATAAATGAATCGAAAATCCAATGATAAGAAGAACAACTCAAAGAGTAGTAACATTAAATCTGACGGCTATAGAAGTAAAAGAAGTATTAAGAGCATTCTGGATAAAAAAGTTAAGAAAGGATACAATATCAGCTGGAGAGTGCGTGATAAAGACGGCAACATATTAGGCTATATTAGCGGATATAATTCGGAAGGTTTTATATTAAACATAGACCGTGATTTACCGAATGCCAGCGAAATCAATATTGTTATCGGTCATCCTTTCATTAAAGAAGAATTCCATCTCACCATAAAAATTACATGGAGACACAAGATAAATGAATTCCTCGATGAAACTGGAGTCTTGATAAAAAAGAAACCGGAGGAATGGGAAAGTCTCCTGGAAAACCTCAGTATGTTCTATCCACAACAGCTGGAGACAATAGGCAGGCTGTGATATGCAGTATCCCGCAGAGAAAGTCATTTAGTGACAACTCCCTGCAGGATGATAATCATATAAGACTATGGCAATTCGTTATTGGTTACATCTCCGTAAGAGAAAGTCCATTCATCGGTAGCGAATGGCTCCTGCTGGTCATATTCATCGTTGGCTTTCAGGTCAAACCTTCCACCAATCAAGGTAGCGACACCATCACCGGTTGAGTATAGTATAGAGGTAGCTCTTGGTGTTAAACCTGCCGGGGTAGGCAGTTCCTGCCATATCCAATCAGTTCCGTCATTCTTGAGTATCCAGGTCTTGTTTGTTACTGTGTCGCCGGAACCGGTATCATCAAAGTCTATTTCACTGAATCCGCCAAACAGCAGTATAACCGGACCATTGTCATCCGAGCCTATGTAGGTCATAGAAGGATAAGCAAGAGGTCCTGGATTGGGGTCTATTGATAACTCGGTGAATGTATTTGAGCTGGCATCGTAAAGAATGGTTCTATCGTATATTTCAGTAGAGCCTCCACTTGACCCATATCCTCCATAGATTATCACCTTGTTTCCGCCAGCATAAGCAGAAGCTTGAGCCAGGCTTGCATAATCGCTTATCGGGGCTGCTTCTTCCCAAGCATTTGTGGTGTAATTGTACAGAGCGGAGGTTAGCTGGATATTAACTGTTGCCCCTGATTCCCTCTGGAAACCAAGGGTGACTAGAGCTTTATTACTACCGCAATATGTTACCACTGCTTCCTGTCTCTCGACTGGAACTGTTCCGGTAGCGTCTGTGATTTCGGTTAAAGCTGAGTCCCCATCCTCAAACACAGACAGCTTATTAACTTCAGGCTGTTCAGGATTAGGATAGTCTGTCCCGCCGAATACGATAGCGGTTGCGGTATCGATGGGGGTTATATTGGCTCGGGGTTCACTCCCCAGGTCTGTGTTATGTGTCCAGAAGCCGTCTACCCATTGTGTACCATCGTAATACATCATGGAGTTTGAGAATATGACTGTTGAACCCGCTGGTGCTGTTGATGTAGGTGTATCCACGACGAAGTTAATAGCTAAGAACTTATCATTGCCCAGAGGTGCAACCTTAGCGGTGGCTATACCTCGTGGCGTGTAGTTAAATCCGGTATCCGAATTGTAAACAGCGTCGTAGAAGTCCAGATAAAGCTCGGATTCGTCAGCAACTTTTGTCCAGTTTGTCTCACCAATAGCGAATTCTTCTGATGTATCGGATATTTCACCGCTGGATACTTTTATCTTGTACCCATCGGTTGTTTCAAGAGTCTCTGGTAAATCCCAATCATAAGACCCGTCATTATCAGCCCCTTCTACATCGGTGGCTATCTCGGATTCGTTATCATCAGGGTGTATTAGGTGGATATCGAATGATGACAGGTCGCCCAAGTATCTCCATTCGATGGTATGTATTCCAGGTCCCCATATCTCACCGCCTGCCGGTACTTTTATAGAGATACTTCCCCCTGGATTACAAAATGCGAAGATAGAAGCAAGTAATAAGATTGACATAAATAGAAATAATTTTCTCATCTTTTTCCCTCTTTCTATTAATATAGATGTATTCATTAGCTTATATTCCATAAATTGAGGACATATAAATCTATACGAATCCTTTTATATTGGACGTGTTTCGCTAATGAATTTCTTATACTTATAATATAATAAATATTATAGGTTTCATGACTATTTATATTAAAATTGAATAGAAAATAAACGAAAGCTCTATCAATAAGGCTGGTAAAATGATTATAAAACCCCAGTTTGACTCGGTCGATCTTTTTTCTGATGGAATGGCTGATATCGAAGTAGATGGAAAATATGGTTTTATTAATAAAAATCATAACTGAGCGGTACATTTTTTGCTTATGTGATTTCTTATCTGAATGA
>CAYUUC010000008.1:0-34144 GCA_964447635.1 uncultured Spirochaetia bacterium | reverse complement strand
TATGACCGATGAATCATTCAATAATGTGATTATCGAATAAAAAACATTTTCCATCACTAAAAATTTACATCCTACCAATCTTTAATTAAATTCAATTTATGAAAATTCTGCAATATATTACCAGATTACTCTCAAATGAATTATTCTTTGAGAAGTCAGTTAAAGCAATACTCGACCCTAATGTTTCAAATTTAAACGATGCTGGCAAGGGGAATATCACCATACAAGGCATCACAGCTGGAGCTAAAAACGCATACATATACTCACTCTTCGATAAGCTCCGTCGGGAGGGGAGGTCGCCCAAAGTCCTCTATGTCAACAGTACGCTAAGAGAGACCGAAGAGGCTTACCTCGACATGAAAGCCCTATCCTACGAAGACCCGGATGTATGCTACTTCCCGGACTGGGGGACGATGGCTTACGAACATGTATCCCCATTTCAGGACATCATCCATCAGCGCATCATGGTTCTGCATAAACTACTCACCGGTGACCCAGCACTGGTTGTCGTCCCTATCAAAGCCTTGATGAGGCATATTGTACCGAAAGACATATTCAGCGGGGAATACATCAATCTGAAGCAGGAGGAGGACTTCGACTTCCAGATACTTGCCCAGAAGCTGGTATGGCTAGGCTACGAAAGGGTAGACAAGGTCATCGAAGCAGGGACTTTCGCCATTAAGGGGGGTATACTCGATGTGTTCCCCTCCGCATTCGAGAACCCTGCTCGTATTGAGTTTTGGGGTGATACTGTAGACTCGATACGCCTGTTCGACCCTATCAGCCAGAAGTCCATCGAGATGGGTTTGAATGAGATTGAGATACTCCCCCAGCAGGAGGTTATCCTCAACGATGAGCAAGTCCTCCGGGCTGTGGAAATAATCGAGGACAGGTTCGATGATAGGTATCGCGAATATGACAGCATCAAGAAGCAACTCATGGATAAGAAGCATTTTCAGGGGCTTGAACAGTATCAACCGTTCATCTACCCGAAAGCCACCCTCCTCGACTACTTCGATGACAACACCGTCTATATCTTCAATGAGAAGGGCAACCTGGACAAGTTCAGCGAGAAGATCATGCTGGAGACCGAGTCCCTCTATCACCTCAGCTACAAAGCAAAGGATGTGAGACCCTTACCCGAAGAGGTGTTCAGCGGTCTATCCCAATTAGAACAGGGCATACACAAATACATCAACTTAAGCGAGCTTATACACCTGGACGCTGAGTTCGAGAATGAGGATGACTACCTCACCATCGATGGTCGATGCGTCATCACTCCGGTAGAACTTGGTTCGGTGGACAGCTTTATGGGGGATTTCGAGTTCTTCAAAAGTTTCGTTGCCGAGAATGCGGATAAGCCTATCATCCTTATGTCCAGCTATGAGGGGCAGGCTATGCGACTGCAGACGGCCCTTTATGATATCAACCCCATTCTCATTCCTGAATCCGGTATAGCAGACACGCAAGACCCTTCGTTTAAGCCAGAGCCGGGTAGGTTGTATATAAGCATCGGGAGCTACTCATACGGGTTCAAATCTTCATTCTTTATCCTGATACCTGATAGGGATGTAAGGGGTAAGAAGAAGACATACTCAAAGAAGATACGACGGGTGAACTCTGTCCCCATTGAGAACTTCCTCGACCTACGGAATGGCGATTTCGTCGTCCATATCAATTACGGTGTCGGTCAGTTTGTTGGGATAGAACGGATGGAGGTGATGAACAAGGAAAGGGAGTTCATCAAGATACTCTACGCCAACGAAGAGAACCTCTATGTTCCTATAGAACAGCTTAACCTTGTCCAGAAGTATGTCGGGGCTGGTGCTAAGAAGGTCAAGCTGGATAAGATTGGCGGTAAGAGCTGGGAAAGGCGGAAAGCACGGGTTAAAAGGTCTATCGAGGAGATGGCACAGGAGCTACTCAAGATATACGCCGCCAGAGAAAAGCTAAGCGGTTTCGCATATTCCAAAGACTCATCGTATCAACATCAGTTTGAAGCTGAGTTCGAGTATGAGGAGACACCGGACCAGCTTACCGCTATCGAACAGGTAAAGGAGGACATGGAGAAGGATAGGCCCATGGACAGATTGATATGCGGAGATGTGGGTTACGGTAAGACAGAGGTCGCCATCCGTTCCGCATTCAAAGCGACGATGGACGGGAAGCAGGTCGCTGTCCTCGTTCCCACAACCATCCTGTCCGAACAGCATTACCTAACCTTCAAAGAGCGTTTCAAGGACTACCCGGTGATGGTTGAGATGCTGTCCCGCTTCCGAACAAAGTCAGAGCAGAGACGGGTGGTCAAATTACTCCAGGAAGGCAAAGTCGACATCATCGTGGGGACGCATCGCCTCCTATCCAAGGATATCAAGTTCAAGAACCTCGGATTACTCATCATTGACGAAGAGCAGAGGTTCGGCGTCCGTCACAAGGAACGGCTCAAGAAGCTGAGGACGCTGGTGGATGTGATATCAATGTCAGCAACACCGATACCGAGGACGCTTCACATGTCCCTGACAAGCATTCGGGACATGTCGGTCATCAATACGCCTCCTGAAAACCGCCTTCCCATCGAGACCTACACGATGGAGTTCAACGAGGAGATCATCCGGGATGCTATACTAAGGGAGCTTCAGCGGGAAGGTCAGGTCTACTTCGTTTACAATAGGGTGAAGACAATAAAGAGCTTCGCCCAGTTCCTGATGAAGGTCGTACCGGAGGCTCGGGTCTGTGTGGGTCATGGACAGATAGAAGAAGAGGAGCTGGAGCATATCCTCATGGACTTCATCAATCGTAAGTATGATGTATTGGTTTGCACAACCATCATCGAGAACGGGATAGACATCCCCAATGTAAACACGATACTCATTGACCGGGCGGACCGTTTCGGTCTATCCCAGCTTTACCAGATTAGAGGTAGGGTTGGCAGGGAGAACCGCCAGGCTTACTGCTATCTGTTCTATTCGCCAGAGTTTGCTTTAACCGAGGTGGCACAGAAGCGTCTAGCCATCATCAATGAGTTTACCGACCTGGGGAGCGGTTTCAAGATAGCGATGCGGGATATGGAGATGCGAGGGGCGGGGAACATCCTCGGTGAGGAACAGAGCGGGGAGATCATCGCCGTGGGATACGAGCTTTACTGCAAGATGCTCGATGAAACCATCAAGAAGATAACGATTGGAGAGGAGCATATCGACTTCGATGTATTCATTGACCTGAACTACGATGGATACATACCCGATGACTATATACCGGATGAGAAGCAGAAGATGGAGGTCTACAAGCGGATAGCGGGATGTGTCTATCAGGAGGATGTGGATGCCTTGCGAGAGGAGATAAAGGATAGGTTCGGGGAAGCTCCTCCCATAGTGAAGGAACTGATGAAGATATCCGAGTTGAAAGCCGTTGCAAACAGATTGAGGATACCTCGAATCATAGAGAAGGTAAGTGTGGAAGATAAGCCGTCAGCCTTAAAGAATGATTGGGTTGAGGTGGAGTTTAGGAAGTATTCTAAGATAGACCCGATTAAGATACTACCCATCATGAAAGCAAGCGGAGGGGTGATATTCATCAATCCTCACACCCCCGACCGACTTTATATGAAGATATGTGACTTTTCCCTCGAACAGAAGGTAGATTACATTAAAAAAACGCTTATAGAACTAAGCCTGGAGGAGAAAAGCAATAGTCAAACCGCTACAAAGTAATGTGATAGTTAAAGAATGTATCGTAGAGAGGTAAAGATGGTAACTCTGTTAGGTTAAGTATAGGCGATATAAATAAGTCTATCAAGTATATGATGGCTATGTTTATTATCCACATAAGGATAATGAGTAGCACTGTTTGAATGTAGTTTAATCCATAATTGGTCTTCAATTCCTTATAGTAGTAAAGTATACTTAATACTATAATTACTACGCTTATAATCCATACCAATGTTTGTTTAGGTAAACCAACATTAATCTGTATCAATAGATAGATTATGAATTGACCTATCACCCATAAGATGAATATGGTAAGATATATTTTCAATAGTACGCCAAAAGCCTTCTTGAAAGTTGGTCGCTTGGGTGTCTTGAATATACCTGATGCTATGAAAAGCGACAGAGCATGTATTAATAGAGATATAATGAATACCACTACGCTATAGAGTATTTGTGAAATTTCCATGATAATAACTCCCTGATTAAAATTTATTTCCTATCAATAAGATATTAAAAAAAGCATATCCAGAAAAGACTAAATTAAATATTTATCAATCATTTAAGAATTTTAATTTTTTTATTATCTTTTCATCATTAATCTTTTAATATAAAATAGCAAATCTTCACAGGAGATGTCCAATGGAATCTCATCTTATGGAAGATTGATATCCCCTAATGGATATTCATAAGGCGGGTTATTTCAGTTTCTCCATAACGATATCTTTGGCTATCTTTTCGCTGTTGTCCATCAATATCATATGACCGGAATTCTCCATTATATGTGTTTGGACTTTGTTTCCCGAATCTTCCAGCATATCAGCGAAAGCCTTAAATCCATCCTGATTGAAGTATAAGTCGCTGTCTCCCCACATAACAGTGATGTCCATGCCCTTCACTTGCGGGATGAGGTTATCTTCCATCCATTTAGCAATGACTTCGTTCTTGTAGCCGTATTCTGCACTGTCTTCCGGATTCATGTAGAACTCTTCATATATTTGTCTGTTCTTCTCATCGTTAACGATATCCCATGGTGACAGTCGATTGGGCGGGGTACTTGCTGTTGAATAAGGCATTATGTATCGCAACCATGATGTCTGTTGAGAGAACCAATGTACGAGTTCGCCTGCTGCTCTGAAATCTAGCTTTGAGTTTAGCGGGGACATGAATATGACCGAGTCGGGTGTCCGCATTGCTTTCACACATATAGCCATGTTAATCAATGCTCCGAAAGACATTGATGCGGTAACGACTTTATGATCATCGGGTAGTAGTGATGTGTATGCATCGTAGATTTGTATGCCTGTTCTCATGTCTTCCTGATAGTGCCATTCGTCCCCTCTATCTCTCTGCTCGAAGGGGAAGCTCTGCAATCCGTATACAGGAACGATTACATTGATTTGATGCTCATTATGAAGCTCATGAAACCAATCTGCATACATACCTGCCGGAGCTAATGCTCTGAAGCCTTCAACGAAGTAAAGCGTAGTATCATACTCCGGATTGATGAGTAGAAGAGGTTCTCCCCCTTTCTTAAGATAGAGTAGCTCCGGGTCATACTCCCTGCCTTTCTCAAAGTCTTCAGCATAAGCCTTTATGGATAGGTATTGAACATATATGATAGCTTTGTATAATCCATATATGGCGAAAATGACCAGTAATACAAATCCAATTATCCTTAATACTTTTTTCATGTTTACTCCTTAGGCTACTTTATTATATTGTTATAACTGTCTCGAAGAAGGATACCGCCTTACCGACCAGGAAGACCCGCTCCCCATGAATCGAGACCAGCAACTCACCACCCCTCTTTGATGCCTGGTATGCCCTAAACGAGGACTTACCCATCACAGAAGCCCAGTATGGAGCTAGGACAGTATGAGCCGAACCAGTAACCGGGTCTTCATCTATCCCATTCCATGGACAGAAGACCCTTGAAAGGAAGTCATACCGCTTATCGTTGCTCTCACAAGTGATGATGGCATTCTCCACTTCATAATCTGCCTGAAAGTCCATCATACGACGGAAGTCCGGCTTAATCTCTTCCAGTCGTTCTCCTCTTATCTTGATTAGGATTGTACCCCGGTCATAAGCATATTGGATGTCCAGTATGTCCATCTCGGATATATACAGGGATTGGATAATCTGGGATGGTCTTATTCCGGGTTTTTTCAGATGGGCTATAGGGAAGTCTAGTCTGATGCCGTTATCCCCCATATTGACCGCAGTCAGCTCTCCGCTTTTGGTATCGAATTTGACCTGCTCGGTTTCAACCATGATGTTGTTAAACAGGGTATGAGAAGTAGCCAGTGTTCCATGACCGCATAGGTCAACCTCCTCGGTCGGGGTGAACCATCGGAGACTGAACCGAGTATTAAGATTGATGATACAGCTCTCCACCGGCTTTACGAAGGCGGTTTCAGACAGGTTCATCTCCATGGCAATGTTATGCATCTCTTCGTCGGTTAGGTCTACGCTGGGCGGTATCAGGCAGACCCCCGCCGGATTGCCTTTGTATAGGCGGTCGGTGAATGCGTCTACCTGAAAGAGTTTTAGCTTTAGTTTTTCCATATATCTTTCCTGAACGGGTTTATTCTTTTTCTTGGCTTTCTTCTTCTAGCTGGGTTTGCTCTTCTAGGTCTTGTAATTGTTTCTTATCCTTACGGGCTTTCAATGACTTGCTAATGTCCGTCCCAAGCTGGATAGAATTTATACCGAGAACCAAAGCTCCGATGATAACCAGGATGGGCTTGAAGAAACCTCCCGGCATACCTAGTGAATAGATGAGGACAACCAGTCCCGATATAGCAGAGATTCCGTTCCATATAAAGTTTAATAGTTTTTTCATCTTATTCTCCTTTTATTTTTCTAAGCCTGACCCAGCTTTTCATTCTCTTTCGCCGTGATGATCAGCATCTGTAGCCTATTCTCAACATTAGCGAAGCTAGTATCAGGGTCATAGTCAATCGATAATATCTGAACATGCGGATACTTCTTCTTGATAGTCTTTATCATACCCCTACCTGTGATATGGTTGGGCAGACAGCCGAAAGGCTGAACGATGACAAATGAGTTCACTCCCTCCTTGATGTGTTCGAGTATCTCGGCTGGTATGCTCCATCCCTCACCAACCATGTAGGTCTTATCGATGAAGTCCTTGATGTTTTCAGAAACATCATGGACGGATTTATGCTCCTCATAGAACTTAAACCGGTGATGGGTCTTGCTGACTCTGTTTAGAGCATAATCATACAGCTTATCCGTAACATCAGCCACCAGCTTGTTCAAGAATGGATATTCGATGTGATGACGCTTAGCACCCTCTTTCACCCTTACTAAGTCCCTGCGGAAGAACTCAAGCATAGACGGGAGTATCGTCTCCATGCCGTTATCCTCTAGATACTGGACTATATTGTTGTTGGAAGTCGGATGATAGTTCATCAGTATCTCACCGATGATGAAGACCCTCGGTTTACGATGGGTTCGGTCTATAGGGATGTGATTAAAAGCATCAACCGCCATTTCAAACTCTTTCAAAGCAGTCTTGATGCTACGCTCAATCCCAGCCGATATCCGGTCTATATACTCATTGAAGACCTTCTGGGTCTCTCCCTTATTGATTTCGTATGGTCGTAGCTTTCTAACCATGTCTTCCATAGCGTCCATCATGGTCAATCCCCATAGCATTCTTAGCTGGAACTTGATACCAGCCTTGAAGCCGGGATGCATATCCTTGTTATCCTCTCCGGTGGTCAGGATTGGGATTTGTGGGTACCCGGCATCGTCTAATGCCTTTCTGGCTAGGGCTGCATACTGACCGGCACGGCAATCTTCGCAGTTCTTGGCGAATCCGGCGACCACTTCTTCCGGTTTATACTTGCCACGCTCCAGTTCGGCAAGCAATTCTCCGATGTTAATCTGTGCCGGGAAGCAAATGTCGTTGTGAACATACTTCTTGCCCAGCTCGAATGCCCTCTCATCGGCGAGGGGTAGGGGTTCCACCTTATAACCCAGTTTCCTTATCACACTGGATATGATTTTACAGAATGCTGGTGATATGTTCGGAGCAAGTAGAGTGCGGACGGGGATGTCCTTCTTGGTGAATCTATTCTCGAAAGGCTCGGACAGTTCCTTTGATTTGTAATCTTTGTATTCACCGTTCAGCTTCTTCCTCTTTGCCCGTATTGTTTCTATGAAAGACTTAATTCTAATATTGAGCGGACCCTTAGCCTCCCCCTCGTCGAGTTTCAGCACCAACAGCTCTTTATCGCTAATCTCTTTCATCAATCTTACCATTTCATCGGTGATAACGGCATCGTGCCCGCATCCGAAGCTGACTACCTGAACCACCTCCATATTTGGGTGTCTCGCACCATAGGTCGCCGCACCATACATCCTCACATGGAATGGGTTCACCGTTTCTGCTCTCACTCTGGATAGGTCAACTTCATTGATTTTCGGTATGGAGTCTATGGTCAGGACAGGTATGCCCAAGCTGGTGAAGTGCTTGGAGAGGTTATGGTTGACTAGCTCATCGGTGTGATAGGGTCGTCCTGCGAGTATCACTGCGAAGTCGCCGGACTCTTCCACTGACTTGATTATCTTCGCTCCTTCCTCTTGAAGCGTATCTGTGAATTGCTTCGTAGCCTTGTCTCCTTCCCGGATAGCTTGTTTGATGACATCCTCGGGTAGTGCGAAAGTCTCTTTCATAAAGTCGATGACTTGCCTGTTGCGAAGCTTGTTGTTGTACCAGTGGAAGACGGGATGGTCGAATGGGATGCCGTGCTTGCTCCATGGTTCGTCGCTTTCCTTCACTACCAGCGGGTAACCTTGTATCACCGCACAGAGATGGACACCTGTCGTAGACTTGTTCTCAGTAGGTATTTTAATCATCATCGGCATGAAGATGCGGTCAACCTTCCTCTTGATAAGGTCCTGGACATGACCGTGTCCCAGCTTAGCCGGGAAGCATACCGTATCGGAAGCCACCGAGTTTAAACCGCTCTCGAATAGCTTATAATCACTCTTCTTCGATATCACCACATTGAAACCCAGCGAGGTAAAGAATGTATTCCAGAAAGGCATACTGTTCCAGAACTCCAGCGCCCGTGGTATACCGATTGAGATGTCCTTCTTCTTGCTTACTACATTGGGTTTGTAGTCCTTAAACAACAGCTTATGCCTTAGACTCATCATATCGGGGACGGCGTTTATCTTCTTCGTAGTCTCCTTAAGCTGTTCCTTGACCTTTTCATCTTTGGGGTCGCCTATGATTTCACCTCTTTCGCACCTATTACCTGTTATATAGGCTGTTCCATCGTTAAAGGTGACTAGCGTTCGGTTACAGTTGTTGGAACAGAACCGGCATACAAAGCCGGGTTTCTTCTTGTAGTCGAAAGCCTCCAGCTGTTCCCAGTTTAAGAAGGATGACTTCTCGAAACGCTCCCCCATCTCCTTAACATGCTTCTTCGTAAGTAATGCAATGCCGATTGCACCCATCTCACCGGGATGAGGAGCTCTCACTACCTTCCTGCCGGTGTACTGCTCCAAGGCACGGAGGACCGCATCGTTCTTGAATGTCCCCCCCTGTACCACAACGGTTTCACCAAGCAGGTCAAAGTTAGGAACCCTGACTACTTTGGTGAACACATTCTCGATGATGGAACGGGAGATGCCACCCATGATGTCTTCTGTGGTCTTGCCGTTCTTCTGTTCCGTTACGATTGAGCTATTCATGAAGACGGTACACCTTGAACCGAGTCGGGAAGGGTTTTTAGAGTCGAAAGCCAATCCGGATATCTCGTCCACCGGTATCTTGAGTGACTTAGCGTAAGTCTCGATGAAGGAGCCACAACCGGCTGAGCATGCCTCGTTAAGGACGATGCCGGTTACGATACCCTTTTTGATGCTGATAGCCTTCATGTCCTGACCGCCGATGTCCAGTATGAAGGATACATCCGGGGCATACTTCATCGCCGCTTCCGCATGGGATACGGTCTCTACGGTGTGGTAATCAGCTTTGAAGGCTTTAGCAAAGAGTACCTCCCCATAGCCGGTCGTACCTGCCGCCTTGATGTTGAGTTCGATGCCCTTTCTTCTGTATTCGGTTCTCATCTTAAGAAGGGCGTTCTGTATCACCTTAAGGGGTGCCCCATCGTTGTTTGCGTAAAACTTATATATGATTTCATCATTATCATCCATCAGGACGAACTTGCTGGTGGTCGAACCTGCATCGATACCCAGATAGACATCGAGCTTGGTTCCGGGCTCATACTCCTTTGGTGAGAATGGTTTCAGCTGGTGTCTTTTGATGAAGTTTGCTTTTTCCTCTTCACTGTTGAAGAACTTCTCTACCTCAGCAGATGCGGTTTTCTTGCAATACTGCTGGTAGTTCCTAAGCCGGTGCAAAGATTCTTCTTTTTCGTAATGGGATTCCTTATCAGCAAACATCTTCCCTATAGACAGAGCCGTCCCGTAAGCTACGATGATTTCCGGTTTATCGGGTATTATGATCTCGTCGCCTTTCAAACCGAGCCTTTCACCGAAGACTTCGATGAGTTTTGGATTGAATGTAAGCGGTCCACCCTCGAAGATGACCGGTGGCTTAATTTCCATCCCTTGAGCCAATCCGCCGATGGTTTGCTTTGCGATGGCGTGGAAGGTTGATAGGGCGATGTCTTCTATGGCTACTCCCTGGTTGAGGAGGGGTTGTATGTCGGTTTTGGCGAATACCCCGCACCTTCCGGATATGTCATACACATTCTCTCCTCTGGAAGCAAGTTCGCCGAAATCCTCAATCTTAACATTGATGAGTTCAGCCACCTGGTCGATGAAAGCTCCGGTACCACCAGCACAGCTACCATTCATCCTCATGTCTGATGCCATGATTTGGTTGGTTTTCTTGTCGTAGTGGAAGAAGATGACCTTAGCGTCCTGTCCGCCCAGTTCTATTGCGACTTTCGTTCGTTTGTGGAACTCCTTGATGGCGATGGAGTTAGCAACCACTTCCTGTATGAAGAAGCCTTTCGCCACATCGACCACCGACTCGCCTCCGCTTCCACAGACTGCTAGCTTAAATCGGTAATTTGGGAAAAGGCTGTGAGCTTCTTCTAGCATGTCGTATACGGTTTTGGCTTGCTTTGCGTTGTGTCTTAAGTATTTAGAGTGGAGCAATTCTTTTGTTTCGGGCTGGACGACGGCGATTTTGACTGTGGTCGAACCGACATCGATTCCTACCCATAATGTATTTTTATTAATTAAATTTTCTTTCATTGGCTTTACCTGTTCAGTAGTAAGATATAATTCATTAAGGAAAGTAAAATAATTATGTAATGATATCTAGATAAAGTAATAACAATTACAAAGCTTGTCAATTTATTTTCACAATGGTTTCTATTGGATATATGCTTTAATTTCTATCCATATTCAATTTTGAGGAAATAAACTGAAAGGATTGGCTGGTTTAGAATTTGATAAATAGGTAAAAGTGTAAAATATGACATTAAAATGTAGAAAAAAAATATTGATTTAACATTATTAATATTATCTTATATATATAGTTAAATAAAAGGTTAATAAGATAACTTAAGCAATCATCTGAAGGATTTATCTGATGAGTTATTTATTTAAAAGAGATGTGAAGTTTAGTTTATTTCTAAAGTTTACCATGGTCATATCTATTTCGCTTATCTTAATTCTTTCGATAATGGGGAGACTTATCATACATTATACGGGGGAATCCCTTTTGACCGAGGAGAAGCGTAGTAACCAGATACTAACCGACCTTGTCGCCAGAATCAGTGCCGGACCAATCCAAAGACTCGACTATTCCCCGCTGGAAGGATACACCGAAAGCCTACAGAACGGGGATGATAAAAGATACGATACTAACAAGATACTCTCCGTTGTCTTCTACGATAAACATGGCAATAAAATAAACTTTGGGGGAATAGAACATGATAAGATAGAGCTACCCAACTATCTATGGGAGATTGAAGAAAGTGAGATAATCGGTGATGAATCAGAAGTATTGGGAAAAGTAGTCATCATCTTTTCCCTTGAATCTATATATCAAACCACCGATGAGATTAGTAATACCTTTAATATAGCCATAGGATTACTGATTCTTATACTAATAGTGCTGATAACTTTGCTATTACTAATTATCATCATTAAACCACTTAAAAAGCTGACCAGAGCAGCAGAATCCCTATCCAAAGGAGATTTCGACTTCAAGATAGGCTATCATTCCAACGATGAGATAGGCTTCCTGGGTAATACCTTCCGAAAAATGAGAAAGGAAATCAAGCAAAGCTTTAAGGAGATACAAAGTCGAAAGCAAGAACTAAAAGACTATAACCTGAAACTTGGTGAGATGGTCGAACAGAGAACTGTCCAGCTTAAGAATGCCATGGAGGAAATAAAGAAACGAAACCAGCAGATGCTGGCAGACCTGAAGATGGCAAGGAGCGTCCAGCTTAACATTATACCAAAGGATAAAGACTTCCCACAGAGGAAAGAACTACAGTTTGGATACAAGTATTCATCTATGGAGAGCGTAGGAGGGGACTTATACGATGTGGTTCAGATAGACCCTAACCGATACGGCTTCCTCATCGCGGATGTCTCCGGACACGGTGTTCCAGCAGCATTGATTACATCCATGGCTAAGGTATCATTTAAAGCAAACTCCAAACACAATATGAACACTGCGGAGGTGTGTTCGAAGGTGAACTTAGACCTTTATTCGCTTATTGGAAACCTGATGTACTTTATTACTGCTTATTACTGTACGATTGATATAGAAAGCGGAGAGTTTGAATACACCAATGCCGGTCATCATCCTGCTTTGCTACTACCCGCTAGGGAGAGAAAGGTTCGCAAGCTGGATACGGACGGCATCATATTAGGTTCTTTTGACCGGACTAGCGATTTCGAGAGCAGGAAAGTGATGCTTAATGAAGGGGACCGTATCCTCTTATTCACCGACGGTATTGTGGAAGCCAGAAATGATAAGATGGAGATATACGGTTATGCTAAGCTTATGCACTTCATTCACCAACACTATAGCCTGCCTCCGTTAGAATTTGTTAATAAATTGGAGGAAGATATCGATAACCACTGTGGAGGACGAGAACAGGACGATGATATGGCGGTTTTATGTATCGAATATAAGACTAAATCCGGACAGTCAGACAAAGCTGAAGAGTCAATGTCAGGTGCAGTTAAGAATTCCGGTAGTCCTCCAGTGATTGTGAAAAAGAGGTCATCTTTGCTTTAAGCAAATTATGTATCTTTAATCGGATTTCTCAATTGGATAAACGCTTCCTTTCCTCTTCCAGCTCATCGATTATCCTTGATACATCCTCCGGTTTATCCAGTAACTCGAGCAGTTTATCATCCAGCATCGCTTTAAAGCCCGCATCACTAAGGGCACTGGTTGGTTGGGTAATCGAATCTGCTGATAGGATAATATCAGAGGCTATGCGTAATCTGGTATTCATCGTCTGAGCAACTCCTTTACCAGCAACTGGGGTCTTCAGTTCATCGACAAAGTCCTGTTGGATATCGATTTCAGTGAGGAACTTTAGGAAACGCTTCGCCGCTTCTTTCTCACTGGAGCGGGAAGACATGACAAAACCGTCCAGGTTGGACAATTGGTGATTCGGTTTATCCTTATCAATTTGGGGGAATTTAAATTGTTCCAGCTCATGCTTTACATAGTATATCTCCTCGAAACCTTCTGCTAAATCGTGTACAAACACGCCACCGAGATAAAAGCCGGCGTTCTTGCGGAACATATCGTAAACTGCTTCTCTAACATTGAATGATTTAGGGTTATGGGTGAAGTAGTCCTTCTCTATCATATCCCCTAAGGTTTCGAATACGGAAACGACTTTAGAGTTGGTGAAAGGGACATTCCCGGCAGAGAACTTGTTATAGAAGTCGATTCCGTTGGTCTTAAGGTTGATATAGTCGAACCATAGCGATAATCCATTCCCGTCTTTAGTCCCGACAGCGATGGGATAAGCCCTACGAAACTCTATCACACGGCATAAGTTGAGGAATTCGCTAAAGTCAGCTGGCGGTTCCAGGTTATAATCCTCGAAAAAGCCTTCCCTATAATAGATAGAGAACCAGTCGAAGCTTTTAGGAACCATATATATATTATCATTCACAGATACCGACCTACGGAAAGCTTTATAGAAAACTGAATCGAAACCATCCTCGAAGATATCATCTATCGGTTCTAAAAGACCTTCTACTGCCAGCTTGATAAGTGTTCTACCCGCTTCAACCGTGATGATGTCCGGCGGATTGTCCGATTTAAGCCAACTTTCAGCCTCTGAGCCAATCTGGTCGCTAGCCATATGGTTTACCGTGATATTGATGTATGGGTTTTCTCCTCTGAATCGATTAATGATAGACTGAAGCAGGTTTTTACCCTGACTGGTATTCATGTTCGAATAGACCAGCAGGTTGGCTCTGAGCATATTGGAGACGTCTTGCCCCTCTATTATGCGTCGCCTTTCCTTCTCCATACTGAATAGGAAGCTATCTATGCTCTCTGAACCTGATAGTATAGACTTAATACCTTCGCTTAAATATTCCGCAATCCCTTCCGGGGAGCTCTTATCATACCCCAAGTATGTCTGTTCCGTGTTGAGCATCGTATCCATAAGGACTTCAGAATGGAGGTTTTCGAAGAAGGTCTTCTTGTTAGCCGGTATCAGGGATGTATTCTCGTTAAAGTTCTGCTGGACTTCTTTCGTAGCCATGAACTTAGCGAAGAGCTTTGCTTGAGGTTTATTGACCGACTTTTCCGGCACCATTACCCCTTCGATGTGTATCCTGGCTATGTCTTTCGCTGAATCATTTATAGGGAAGTTAAAGTAGCCGAGGTCCTCTTCTAAAGATAGATTGCTAAAATGATTTAATGATGATTGTCCTATTATTGTCATGAAGGCTTCTCCGTCATCTACCTTGCGGATTGCTTCTTCTATCGATAGGTTGGTATAGTCATTATTGAAGTAACCCTTACTCACATGGTCTTTAACCGCTTCGATAACTTGTTTAACCTTCTGGTCGGTAAAGTCAATATCGCCTGCTATTAAGTCGTTATAGAAGGTGATTCCTTTTAGACTTATGGTGAGATAGTCAAACCAGGCATTAAGCTGAGTCATATCATCCCTAATCCCTATGGATAGAGGTATCAAACCTTTATCCTTAAGGGCTTTACATAGGTTCATTAGCTCTGAATAGCTTTTTGGTAATGACAAACCATGTTCATCGAATAGTGATTTATTATAATAGAGGGCGAACCATTCCCATCCCATAGGGAGTATATACTGGACACTATTCAATCCGATATGCTGCTGGAACTGTGAGGGGAAATCCATATCATAACCCGCTTTGAAAATCTCGTTCAATGGGGAAATGAGGTTCTTCTCGGCAAGGTCTGTCAGTTTATCGCCAGCTGAGA
The DNA here is from genome assembly GCA_964447635.1 of uncultured Spirochaetia bacterium. Lineage (GTDB taxonomy): Bacteria > Spirochaetota > UBA6919 > CAYUUC01 > CAYUUC01 > CAYUUC01. Next base: position 18,958 of record CAYUUC010000008.1, on the reverse strand, counting down.
AAGACATTACATCGGGGGGTGTCTCGGAGATTATCCATTCTTTATACTTATCCATGAACACATCTTTGGAAAATGTCTTCAGGTTTACTTTTACCTGGTGGTGTTCTTGTTGGAACTTTTCGATTATCTCTATCATACGGGTTTCCTGCTTATCAGAATTGAAGTATGTATAGAATGAGATTTCGGTTACCTGTTGTGGGATTATCTCCTGGGTTTCGTCTTCATTGGATAGGCTGTTTTCTGTTTCTGCTTCGCTGTTCTGGGTATGTTCTCCAACCTCTTCTATGGCTGATTTATCATTACATGCTATGAGAGCCATAAGAGTTAGAAGTAAACCCAGGTAGAAGCATTTTAGTATTATCGATAAGGTTTTTTCTTTTATTGTCATTAAGCGTCTACTCCATATTTTTAATATTAAAACTATTTACCTAAATATAATTATATTTCATAGTATCGGTCAAGATATAAAAATTCCATATGAAAATCTTTTCTAAAATATCTTTGGTCATAATATTAACTTGAAAATTATTTTATTTCTGAGCATTCTTTTTTATCTTTTTATTGATTAAAACCGAAAAAAAAGTGTGATTTGTAAAACACTTGTGTTAATATTTATTAAAAAATTTATCATAATTTAATCATATAGGTGGTTTAAAGTGAAAAAATTATATTTTATTATTATAATACTATTCTTATTTACCTTCACCTTCTGTGCCGGTAATGCCGGATTACGGATGAGTGTTGAAGAAGACTGGATAGAAGGGAAGCCTTATCCAGTAAAAATATCCTTTAAAAAGGCAGATGAGGTTAGCAATGTTACCCTATACTACTCATTCAACAATAACCCCACCACATCAGTCCAATTGAACCGGGTAGGACGCGATTTTAGCTATACCATACCCGGTGAAGAAGTTGTGGCAGGGTACCTAACATACTATGTATCTTATATGTTCAATGAAGAACAGGTTACATCAAACAATGTGGAAGTCAGGGTTTTGACTTTAGAAGAAGCTAAAGCCAAATTAGAAGAAGAACTATACAACCGATTATCCCATGACCCACCTACAGAGGTCCTAGAGACAGAAGACCTCAAGTTAGAGCTTACCGTTAGAGATAGCAAACCCAGCACCGATGTCAAAATCTATTACAAGAGACAAGGTGATTCCCGCTATCAAGATGAAGAACTGGACGGGGACGGCAGATATACTTATACCATCTCCGAAGAACAGCTTAGAAGCGGATACAATACCTACTACTACAGGGTAAGAGAGGATAACCCGGATGTGGGCGAATTAGAAGTCTTCCTACCCAGTGGTGGAAAAAGCAATCCATTTATGTTCAGCATCATATCAGAAGCTGAATTGCTAAGCAGGATGCAGCAACAGCTGGCGGAAAGCCTTTACCATATACCGCCGGGGGATGTGTATGAAATCTTCGACCGGCGTATACTATTAACCATAGACTATCCAAGCGGTTCGTTCCTGGAGGATTTTGCCGTTGGTACGCCTGAGGTGTACATCTACTACCGAAGACCCAACAGTTCAAACTATCGGGAAGGAGTGATGATAGAAGAGGAAGACGGCATATTTAGCTATAAGATAACAGCAAACGAGCTGGAGGACGGCTATAATACATATTACTTCTATGTCATGGTGAATACTGATGACCTGGGAACGGTACAGACCGAGTTCAAGAGCCAAACCGACCCATTCAAGTTTAATATCATCACCAAAAATGAGATTAGGAAAATTGCCGAAGATGAGCTTTACCAAAGCATAATCCATACACCGCCGGAGTATGCCTATGAGATGGACGATTTAGAGCTATTCTTAGAGCTGGAATACAAGGAGGATTCCATTATCTTCGAAGAAACACAAGATTATACCGATGTTTACCTACTTTATGGAAAAGGAAGGAACTTTTCATCATATAAAAAAGTATCCATGATGAACTTAGGAGAGAGGAAGTTCACCTTCACCATATCATCAAACGACCTTCAGGAGGGTAAAGACTCATACTACTTCCAGGTGGAAGAAGATACCAAGCATATAGGCGAGATTGACACATACTATCCAGGCGAAAGACAGCCGATAACCTTCGAAATACTTACTCAGGAAGACTTAGAGGATGAGTTAATATCTGACCTATACAGGAGAATCTCTCATGAACCTATAGAAGAGGTTGACGGACTAAATCCGGTCGAGATACGATTATCGGTAGAGGCTGCAACGGATATGACCTCCGCATACCTCAACTATAAGAGGGAAAGCGATGATACATATCAAACTAGGAAGATGAACAGAAACGGCGAAGTGTTCCTCTCCGAAATCTCCGCAGAACTACAGCAACAAGGATATAACCAGTATTACTTCGTAGTAGAGGAAGAATATGTCGATTTGGGTATCATAAGCATTGATTATCCGGAGGATGGAGCAAATGACCCATTTGAATTCGTCATCAGTGATACAGATAGTGTGATTGATAACCTGGAAGATAACCTCAGAAACAGATTAAAGCATGACCCAGTCAGGGAAGCAACCGCAGACCAGCCATTAGAGCTTATACTCGAATATAGCTATGTGATTGACGGTACGGTCGCTGAACTACATTACAAGAGAGAAAGGGACAATACATATAAAGGCGTAACAGCTACAGATATGGATGGATACTTCTCTGCTACAATAAGACCAGACGAATTGGAAGCGGGATACAACCAATACTACTTCGAGGTTAGAGAGCCGAACGACTATCTGGGCGATATCGTTATAACCCTACCAGAGGAAGGCGGTAATGGTCCGTATGAATTCGATATCATCACAGTAGAAGACCTCTTATTAGAGAACATCTACCATGACCCGCTACCTGATGTAGATTACGGGACAACAGTAACAGCAAGGATAACATTGGATTACATCCCACAGGGTACTGAAGTATATCTCAAGTATAAACAGGCTGATGATATAGTCGATTATCATACTCTAAGCATGAGGAAGACGGGCAACATCTATGAGGTTAATATGTCTTCTGCTTTCCTACAGGAGGATGTAACGATTAACTATTACTTCCTTATCCTTGTGCCACCTATGGACATAGAAGTAACCTATCCGGAGAATCCACCTCTATCATTCGATGTGTTAGAAGTAGAGGATGATGATGAGGATGATGACAACGCATTCGGAGGAACAGACCAGACCGATGACAATATGCTGAAAGGTAAAGTCTATGCATTGCCACAAGGGACAAGTCAGCTACCCGATGATTGGGATGACCTCACCCAGTTAACCACGCTATACACAAGGACACTCAACATCTCCCCGAGAGAGTTTACAGAAGGCTTCCCTGGAGTCAGCCAGTTTGAATGGTTCGCTATACGCTACACTGGAACAATCGTTATACATGATGATGGTAACTATAAATGGCGACTGCTATCCGATGACGGGTCGAAGCTCTACATAGATGGTGACCTGATTGTTGATAATGATGGTCAGCACAGTCCGAAGTCCAAGGTAAATACTGTTAACCTTGATGAAGGTTCTTACCCAATAGTAGTGGAATACTTCCAGGGACCTGCTACCCAGCTTGCCCTTCAGCTGTTCGTAAAAGAACCTGGTGAACCGGAGAAGATATTCCATTTGGATGACTTTGAATAAGCATTTATGATGAGATTAGGTTCAACCCGGCTATGGGTCGGGTTGACCTTTTCCCATTCAGATATGATTCTCAATCCACCTAGTTAAATCCTTAACCACTCTTTCTCTTTTCGATTTGCTTTCCTTGTATATATCATGATGATAGCCTTTATACTCTATGATTGTCTTATCAGTAGAGCCTATCAAGTTGAAGAAGTCCTTATGCTTAGAGAATACCCGGTCTTTGCTACCATACTGATACAATACCGGCAGACGAAGCTCCTTAACCCGGTTAAGAGATTCCTTAAATGCTTTATCCATCTCCCAACCGAGCTTAGCGGTCATCGTGTTGTCCATGTATGGGTCGAAGTAGGATTTGCTCTTAGGCTCTTCGGAAGGGGTCAGCAATGGTGGTATCATGAATGCTTTTATCCTGAAACCCGGCAGGAAAGAGGAAACGAATCGTGCAAGTCCGGATGATGCTTTCACTATAGGGCTGAACTCCATCCCCATCTCGGATAGAACCGCCCCTTCTATCCCCTCAGGCTTCCCCCGAAGATGGTTTATGGCTATGATGCTACCCATCGATACGGACAATAAGAACAGAGGGCTTTCCAGCTGGGACTTGACCACATCGTTAAGGAAGACACTAAGGTCGTTGACCCAATCCCAATGGCTATCTACATGACCACGCTTACCCCCGCTCCTCCCAAAACCTCTTATATCGAATGAGTAGAGGGTTAAGCCTTGTGATGTGAGGTCATCCCCTAGGTAATCATATATTCCGGAGTGGTCTAAGACACCATGTATGAACAATAGTGATGCTCTCTCCTCACCTATCGCTTGATACTTCTTCCAGTAAATGGTTTTGTCATCATAGCTTTTGAAGGTGCCGTCTATTGTTATAACTTTTTGGCTCATCGTTTCAAACGCTCTTTGTTGGATTTACCATGTAGTACTGTTCTAAATTGGATTTCATCAGATGTTTATTGATGTATCGCCTTTCTACACGGGCACTTATCCAGCACATCACTTCATATGGTATCGTATTGAGGAGTTTAGCTATATTGGTTATGGTGTTCTCTTTCCTATCGTATATGATAACTTCCTCACTGATGGGATAGCTATCATCACCGATGTCAACCATGGTTTGGTCCATGGAGATTCTTCCTGATATGGTGTATCGCTTATCCCGTATGTGAACCTTAAGTATACCGGACAGCTTGATATTGAGTCCGTCAGCATATCCGATGGGCAGGGTGATGACGTTGGTCTCTCTATCGGTGAAGTAGGTTCTTCCATATGATAGCGATGTTCCGGGTGGTACCCGCTTGATAGCTGTGATGTGGGTCTTCAGGCTCATACAGGGTTCGACCTTGACCGAGTCGGTGGTTGTATCCGATGGGTAGTAGCCGTAGGTGAGTATGCCGGGGCGGACCATGTCGAAGTATGTTTCGGGTAGGTCTAATACACCACCGGAGTTCGCCATATGCTTAATTGATATTGATATGCCTTCGTTCTCTATCTCTTTTATGACTTTCTTGAATAGCTTTAGCTGATGATAGGAGAAGTTCTTGTCCACTTCGTCAGCGACTGGCATATGTGTGAACAACCCTTCTACCTCAATGTTTGGCATCCTGACCAGCTCTTTAGCTATCTTGAGAGCGTCTTTCGGTTTAGCCCCTATCCTTCCCATGCCGGTATCGACTTTAAGATGGACTTTAGCTGTTTGGTTCTGTTTAACGGCTTCTTTGGATATGGCTTTGGGTAGAGCGGTATCCATAACGGTAGTGGTTATACCGTATCTAACTACATCCGGGCTTTCCTGCGGGATGACAAGTCCAAGAATCATCACCGGTAGCTTAATGCCTGCTGTGACCAGCTCTTTGCCTTCGTATATGCTTGATACACCGAGCATATCCACGGGCATCTTCTCGAGTGCTCTGGCAGTGCCTACCGCTCCGTGACCATATGCATTGGCTTTAACCGGAACAAGCATTTTCCGTTTAGCTCCGATTTTCTTTTTAATCGCCAATATGTTTCTGGAAACAGCGTCGAGGTCTACTTCACATATAACCGCTCTCATTATGGAAATCCTTTTTGTTTAATCTCATCTCATAAAAATAGATTATTATCTATTAATTTACAAAAATATAGAAAAATAACAAAACTTAAGATATCGTCCGATAATCAAAATGAATATTATCATTAGGTATCGGGTAAATTCTATGAAATGTAATTTTTCGAAATACTCTTTTTTAATCAACACATTATTAGGTATATTCATAATCATCGTGGTGATAGCAGGGTCTTATGCCTTCTCCGTAAACATAGCATACCATCATGCTACCGCACAAATAAGCCATCAAGAGGAAGGTACCGGCGATGATGAACAGGATGACGTTGACGATAGAACAGATGAGGAACAAAGACAAAGTCTGATCAGCTCGAGACTTAGGCTAGGAGACAGCTCGCTGGAAGCGGGTTTCCTCGATGAAGCGGTTGCTTATTACGAAGAGATGAAGTCACTGCTTGATGAAGACGATTACCTGCTGTGGGCTTTATACTGCAACAGAATGGGAAGGGTGGAAGTAACCCGAAAGAATACCGCCCAGGCTATAGAAGACTTGATTAAAGGTAATGATTACTACAAGATGTATTTTCAGACAGAAGCCGGCATGGATGACAACCTTGCCCGGTTATATCAGGCGGACAACCTGGTCGAGCTCTCTATCGCACACCGGATGCATGGCAACATGAATCAGGCTATGGAGAAAGCAGATGACGCTCTCCTCCTGTATAAGGCTTATGGAGACAATGAAGGACGGGCTAAAGCATATACATCCAAAGGTAATATACATTATATGCTGGAAGAATGGGACGATGCAGAGAAGTACTATAAACGGGCGCTGGAGATATATGAGAAGGAACTCAACTATGCAAGCGTGGGACGATTATATAACAATATCGCCGTGATTTATGTTATGAAAGGCGACGAGGAAAGTGCTATCGAGTTCTATAACATATCCATCGACTATAAAAAGGCAAGTAATGATATGTGGGGTGTTGCCCTAACTTATCGTAATATCGCCGTTTTGTATGAGACCCAGGATGACCTTATCAATGCTTTATCTATGATGGAGGAATGCGTAAAGATAGCCCAGGAGAACAACGACCCGAATCTGACTGAATACCTGAATTACCTAAACTTCATAAAGATGAGGCTGGAAGAAGAGGACTAACCAGTTGATTTCATAATCAATAAAACTGGTCATAAATACTAATACAAACAAAGTTAAGATATACTCTTTTTCACTAATAAAGACATACCCCTATAAAACTTTTCCATAAACCGAATGAATAATTTTTGCCAAAAAATAATATGTGATTATCTTTTTATTAAGAGACTTACTAATACGAAAATTCCTTATTCAAATTAATGTTTGAGGATAAACCATGACCATATCATATAAGAAAGCTGGTATGATTTTAGTTGTACTTGTGGCGTGTTTGTCGTTTATCCTATGCGGGAAAGACGATAATCGAAATGACGATGCCGACCACAGACCGAAATCCACAAAAGAAATCATCAATTTTTATCATTATTGGGATGAGAGTTACGTAGCGACTATTAAAGCCGTAGAAAGCATTTCGGAAAGGTTTAACCTGGAAAACCCGGCTTATCGGTTAATCCCGTCTTATATCAACCATGAGGCGTTCAAGGTTATGATACGCAATGTGGAAGGCAATCCACCGGAACTATTTACCTATTGGGCGGGTAAGAGAACCGAAGAGTTGGTCGATATGGATAGTGTCTTTCCTATAGATGATATGTGGGAAGATGAAGGATTGGATAAGTTGTTTCCAAAATACATCATTGACCATGCGGTGTCTTACCGTGGAAAAAAGTATCTAGTGCCGATAACCTTGTTTATCATACCTGTTATATACAATGTAAGAGTGTTCCAGAGTTTAGACATTGAACCACCGACTGATTGGAAGGAGTTTAAGCATGTATGCGATAAGCTGAAGCAGAATGGCATAACACCCATCGCCTTAGGAGCTTATGAAGGATGGCCTGCTCAGTATTGGTTCGATTACCTATTGCTCAGGACTGCCGGCGTTGATTATCGGGAGAAGCTATTGAATGGAGATGCTTCCTATACCGACCCGGAGGTGATGAGGGTCTTTGCCCTATGGAAGGAGTTACTGGATGAAGGGTACTTCAATCCGCAACCCTATTCATATAACTGGGATACCACGGTGGATATGGTTTATGGTGATGAGGTAGGAATGACTGTTATGGGTCAATGGTTGGATAAAAGGCTTGAGGATAAAGGTATGGAAGGGGTGAAAGACTACAGCAGCTTTGCCTTTCCCACTATTGATGAGGATGTAGAGGACAGTTTGCTGGTGGTCTATGATGGACTAATACTCCATGCGGGTTCTGAAAGCAAATCTGGAGCTAAACGGGCAATGGCTTACTTGGTGGATAATGAACAGCAGAAGGAATTGAGTCAAGCAACCGGGGGGTTAAGTCCTAATATAAGTATAGAGAGCTCATTCTACCCGCCGATTAAGCAAAAAGCCCTGTCTATGTATGAGGAGGGGGGTCATCTAACCTATGCCCTGGACCTATCCACACCGACACCGGTTGCTGAGATTGTGCTTAAGGGTTTGATAGAGTTTATGGAGTTCCCCGGGCAGTATCGGTCTATACTTCAGGATATAGACCTGAAAGCGAAAGAAGTTTTTGATATATTGGATGAATAGAGATGAATCGACTATTTCATTATTGAGGTTTTATTTTGTTAAAGAATTTGAAGTTTCAAAATAAGATAGGCTTAGGTTTTGCCATAATACTGATACTTACCGCCGTGGTAGGGATAGTAGGGTGGATACTTATCGGCTCTGTTATGAAGAAGCAGAACACGATGTTGAGTCTTAACGATTTAAGTTCACAGATAGAAAGCATAAGGATAGATCAGAAGGATTACATCCTAACAGGGGACATTCCCCACTCTAAGCAGGTTTTGAATAAGCTATCCATGGTTAGGGAAAGGATAAGCGGGTTTAGAGAGGAAGACAGCGAGTTAGAAGCGGTCGGCAATGTGAATAAGGTTCTGGAAACCATCAATATATACGAAGAACAATTCCTCGAATATACCCGACAGGAAGCAAACAAGGAGACACTGCGAACTAGGATGCTCAAGGAGTCGGAAGAACTGATTAATACTATGGAAGAATTAAATAATCGCGGAATAGGAACGGAATTCATCATGAACGATGTGTTAAAAGCGAGGATAGCCGAGAAAAACTTTATCATACATGCAGACTCTATTTATGTAGATACTGTTAGGGGATGCATGTCAAAGATAAACGATTTCGTTCTCCTGATGGGTCAAGAAAGTATGGGGGAAGATGTAAACCGTTATCTGTTCAAGATTAATGAATCATCCAGGAAGTATAAATCCACCTTCTATGATTATGTCCAAGCCCGGTATAAGCAGATGGACGCTCTATCACGGATGGAAGACTCTGCTGATATATCCAAACAAGCCTTCATCGAGTTTGTTAACATAAAGAAAAGCGAGATACGCGATGCTGTTGGCGTTTTTCGACTCGCTACTGCTTTGGTTACGCTTCTGGCGGTAGTATCGGGTATCATATTCATCCTGGTAATGAGTAAGTACATAAGCAAACCTATCAACAGTCTATCTATGGCAGCAAAAGAGATATCCAAGGGTAATTTTGATATAGATATTAAGTTAGACTCTCATGATGAGGTGGGTTTCCTGGCTAATACCTTCAATCGAATGACACGCACCCTTAAACAGAGCTTCTCCAAGATAAGACAGCAGAACCAAGAGCTTGAACACCGTGTAGCAGAACGAACCCGCAACCTTACCCAGGCTCTGGAGAACCTGAAGTCGGCGCAGTCCCAGCTTATACGCTCGGAGAAGATGGCTTCCCTCGGTCAGCTGGTGGCAGGTATAGCTCATGAACTTAATACTCCGCTGGGTGCTATACGGGCGTCTGCTGATAACATATGTCATTCCTATAAGAAGTTTGTGGATTATCTGCCGTCTCTTTTCGCTAAACTCTCTCATCAGAACATCGTTTTGTTAATGGAGATGCTTAAGATATCCCTTAACCGTAGCGAAGCGGTTATCTCAAGGGAGGAAAGGAATCACAGAAGAGAGATATCAGCATTACTGGGCGAGAAACGTATACCAAATGCCTCAACCATAGCGGATAATCTGGTGGATATGGGTATCTATCACAATGTAGAAAAGTTTATCAATATGTTTACCAACCAGGAAAACAAGGAGGTCTTCGATACCGCTTATCTCATCGCAAGCCAGAGTAAGAGCATAAACAACATCAAGCTGGCTTCCAAGAAAGCATCCAAGACGGTTTATGCACTGAAGAGCTATGCTCATTTCGATAGGGATGACCATATGTCTCAATCCAATGTCATACAGAATGTAGAGACCATCCTCACCCTATATCATAACCAGATTAAGCATGGGGTGAGGGTGATAAAGAACTACGAGTCCAGACCCTTCATCTACTGCTATCCTGACGAGTTGAACCAGGTATGGACGAACATCATAAACAATGCCCTGCATGCGATGGAACTACAGGGAACACTTGAGATATCCGTTAGGGAGACAAACGGTGATGTGATTATCGGTTTTACCGATAGTGGTAGAGGGATACCGGAGGATGTGAAGAAACGGATTTTCGAACCATTCTTCAGCACCAAGAAACAGGGCGAGGGTAGTGGACTGGGATTGGATATAAGCCGTAGGATAGTGGAGAAGCATAACGGACGTATCGAAGTGGATAGTGTGCCGGGGAAGACAACCTTCAGAGTATTCATCCCCAAGAAGCCCAATGGTTAACTTCATTGCGAAAACAATTTTTAGAAGGAAGGATTAGTTATGCATGATAAAGCAATAATGTGTGTTGATGATGAAAAGACTGTGTTGGATAGTCTAAAGGAACAGTTAAAGAAGAACTTTGGTGATGAATTCCTCTATGAGAGTGCCGAGAGTGCTGAAGAGGCTGAAGAGGTCATCGATGAGCTTTCTCTGGAAGGAATTCGAATACTCATCATCGTATCTGACTGGTTGATGCCGAGGATAAAGGGTGATGAATTCCTTATTAACATACATAAAAAGCATCCGGAAATCGTCAAAGTATTGATAACGGGGCAGGCAGACCAGGAGTCCATCGAAAGGGCGAAGAGAGAGGCTAACCTGTTTAAAGTGATACATAAACCATGGACTGAGGAGGAACTTGTAGAAACCATAAGAAATGGGATGAGATTATGAACAAAAAGACAATATTATGCGTAGATGATGAAAAGCCAGTTTTGGACAGCCTAAAAGACCAGCTACGAAAAGAATTTGCCACGGATTACAATATAGAGATGGCACAGAGTGGTGATGAAGCCATCGAAGTGTTCAATGAGTTGCTGGATGAGGGTCAGGACATACCTGTGGTCATATCCGACCATCTGATGCCCGGTATGAAAGGTGATGAACTGCTTATCAGACTACATGAGCTATCACCCCGCACTAAGAAGATAATGTTAACCGGCCATGCTGGTGGGAAAGCGATAGGGAACGCCCTAAATAAGGCAAACCTCTATCGATACATAGCTAAGCCATGGGATACAGAAGACCTTATCATCACTATCACCGAGGCGATTAAGAGTTATAACCAGCAGAAGGCTCTCAATACCATAATCGGTATCGGACAGCATATCACTTCCATACTCGATATAAAAGAGCTTCTTCGTACAATCATTGTCGATGCGGTTAGAGTGACCGAGGCTCAGCGTGGATATCTATTCCTGCTCAACAAGGAAAGCAAGGAGCTGGAAGTAAAGGCAGACCTGGATACAAGCGATAAAGAGCTACCCAATATCTCCATGATTATTATAAATAAGGTATTCAATACTGGAAAGGACTATCTCATCGTCGATGACAACTCGCTTAACGATGATAATATAAGTTACAAGGAGCTTATCAACTCGGGGATAAAGTCGATATTGTGTGTGCCTTTGCGTCATCATAACAGGCTTTTGGGTGTATGCTACCTGGATAACTCTCTGACCGGGACATATTTCACCAGCAATAATCTGGAATTCCTTAAGACTTTCGCTTCACAAGCGGCTATTGCCATAGATAATGCCAATGTCTATGAAAACATGGAAAACATCATTACAGAGAGGACACAGCAACTGGAGAATAAGACCAGAGAGCTTTCCAAGGCGTATAAGGAACTGGAGGCATTCTCCCATCGAGTATCACATGACCTTAAGAACCCGGTTAACGCTATCAATAGTTGTAGAAGACTCATACTAAGCAAAGATGAGAAGAGTCTAAGTCCTGACTCTATCCGGTATTTCGATTATATGAAAGACTCCATCGACCATGTATTTAGGATTATCGAGAGCCTCCTTTCTCTATCCAAAGCACAGAGTAACCATATGGACATTGTGAAGGTGAACCTTAGCATTATAGTAAAGAACATCGTCAAAGAACTACAGCTATCCAATACGGAGAGGAAAGCCCAATTCATCATACAGGATGATGTATACACAATGGCTGATGAAAACCTTATCTCTATCGCACTGAACAATATCATTAGCAATGCCTGGAAGTATTCATCAGAGTTGGATAAGACGGTAATAGAGTTCGGGCAGACCGATGAGCTAAAGGGTAAGGTTCCATCTCAGATAAAGAAAGACAAGCCAAAGACGGTCTATTTCGTTAAGGATAACGGCATCGGCTTTGATATGAAGTGGCATGACCAGATTTTTCGGGCTTTTCAGCGTATAGAGATTGGCAAGCACTATGATGGAAGCGGGATAGGTCTCGCCACTGTGGTTAGGATAATAGAACGGCATGATGGTTATATATGGGCTGATAGTGAACCGGGGAAAGGCTCTACCTTCTATTTTACCTTAAATAAGAGCGATCCTTAATTTTAGACCATAACCGATTCTTTTATTAATATTTGAATAATTTGCTAGTTATTTTTTGGAGTGATTTGATAGAATGAACAAAAAAGTAATTATATGTGTTGACGATGAAAAGGTCGTAGTGGAAAGCCTCAAGGAGCAAATAAGAAGCCATTTTCTGGATGAATACCAGATAGAGACGGCTCAAAGCGGGGAAGAAGCCCTCGAAATCATCGAACAGCTTATAGAAAGTAATGTTGATATCCCTGTGGTGATATCTGACCATCTTATGCCCGGATTGAAAGGTGATGACCTGCTTATCCAGATACACAAACGGAGTCCTTCCACCATAAAGATAATGCTTACCGGACAGGCAAGTGCCGATGCTGTAGGTAAAGTCATCAACTCCGCTAAGCTCTATCGATACATACCAAAGCCATGGGAAAAGGATGACCTTATCCTAACAATCAAAGAGGCGGTGAGTAGCTATCTTCAAAAGAAGAAACTCTCATCAATAATGACACTCAGCCAGCACATAGCTGCGATACTCGATGAAGAGGAGCTTCTGGAACATGTAATGCTTAACTCTGTGGTGGTTACTAATGCTCAGAGAGGCTTTCTGTTCATGAATAATGATAAAACCGGAGAGCTTGAAGTAAGGGCATCCCAGAACTACACTAAGAATGAGTATTTCTCCGACTTATCCAAGCACATCGTTAATACCGTATATAAGACAGGGGAAGAAATCATTATATCCGACGAGGAGAGGGATTACTCCACCTCGGTATCGCCCGATATCCAGTATAAGGATTTGGTTAACGATGGGATTAAGTCTGTCTTATGCATACCAATGCGTTTCAGGAATAAGATATTGGGTGTATGCTATCTGGATAATCCATTGACCGGTTCATTATTTAAAAAGGAAGATTGTGAGATGCTTCGTGTGTTTATCTCTCAGGCAACTATTGCGATAGAGAACGCCAATCTGTACAATAACCAGGTTAAGCTAGCCAAGGCTTATAAGCGGTTTGTTCCGGTGGAGTATCTAAACTATCTTAATAAGGTAAACATAACAGACCTTCAGCTAGGAGACCAGATAGAAAGGGAAATGACCGTGATGTTCTCCGATATACGCTCTTTCACAGAGTTATCCGAGCATATGACACCTAAGGAGAATTTCGACTTCCTTAACCGCTTCCTAAAGCACATTGTCCCGGTTATACGGGATAATGGCGGTTTCGTGGATAAATACATCGGTGATGCTATAATGGCTCTATACGGTGATAACCCGGCCCATGCTGTGAAAGCAGCGGTAGAGATGCAGAAGAAGACGCTGGAGTTCAATAAGGAACTGGAAAGGGACGGCATTAAACCTATTAAAATAGGCATAGGACTGCATAAAGGCAGGCTGATGATGGGAACAATAGGTGAGAAAGAACGAATGGAAGGAACGGTCATCTCAGACGCTGTTAACCTCGGGTCGCGTCTGGAGGGTATGACCAAGGAGTACGGCTCTAGCATAATCATTAGCGATGTCATTATGGATAAAATCAAAGACAGACCGGAGTTTAAAGTCCGCTTCCTCGATACAATACAGGTTAAAGGTAAAATCATGCCTGTTTCCATTTATGAAGTATTGAACGGTGAACCGGCTGAAGTAATGGAGTTGAAGTTAAAACTGAACGAGCAATACGAGAAGGCATGGAATCTCTATCTGGAAGGACGCATAGAAGAAGCGGTGAAGAAGTTCAAGTATATACTCAATATAAACCCGGCTGATAAAGCATCCGAACTACACCTTAAACGATGTCTGGAGTTTATGTAGGATGTGTTTTATCCAAAAAGCTGATTAAGTCTGCCTATTCCTTATCGGGAGTATCCTTATCCCTTTTGTGAAGTATATATCAACAATACCCCTATCCAAACCTTCTACCCCCCCGACTTTCCTGCCATTAAGCACCTGTGAGTCTTCGGTGATTATGGTCATGACATCAGTCTGGCTTATATTCTGTAGTGGTACCCAGCCTTCTATCCCTTCCTCCAAATCTATCACCTTAGCGTAGGGTTTTGATAGACCGTTTTCCGGGTTATCATAGACTACATTCCTTAACCTTACTTCGGTTCCAGCGGTGATGACCTCGCCTGTTCTGCTCCCTTCTACCGGGTGTTCGACACCGACCAGGTATTTATTGATATCCCAAAGGATTGCGTTTTTCACTACGGTTTCTCTGGTCTGGCTATCGGACAGGTCTGATATGCTTTGTTTGGAGATGGTTTCCCTGACACGCCTTTCTATGTTTGATCCTTTACTGTTCATAACCTGGGATAGTGCGGTGTTGCCCTGGTCATAAGCCAGGCTGATAGCGGGTATAATGACCTTAACCGCTTTGTTGCCTTCTATGAGGTTAATCTCGAACTCACGGTTTATCTCATAAATGGTTAAAGGTTCTCTTGGTCCACCAAGAACTGTGTCTTCCGGTTCATAGTTAATCGCACGTATGTTTTTCGCTATATTCAATACTAATACCGTAAGACCGATACCTATCAGAATGAATATAACCACTGATACTATCCTAAATACCCACAACAACCATTTTGGGTAGCTACCATCGCCTTCCTGGTCAGCTTCTATCTCATTCACATTATAATCAAGATCAACATCTTCCATATAATAATCCCTCTTTTTGTAAATTTCTTCATCTTAATAAGTATATATAAAATTTAACCCACCATATCAATGAAATTTGTCGGATAATATGGGATAATCCATTATTTTTTTTAGAATATCTCCTTTCGTTAAGAAGAATAATCATCTACTATCTCTTTATATCTGAAACAATCCGTGGTGTGGTCATTAACCATGCCTACCGCCTGCATAAAAGCATAACATATCCTAGCCCCCACGAATTTGAATCCCCGCTTCTTCAAGTCTTTACTCATCTTACGGGAGGTTTCAGTCTCTGCTGGTACATCCTCTATACATTCGTAATGGTTCATGATGGGCTTTCCGTTCACGAAGCTCCATATATACTCGCTGAAGCTGCCCCACTCTGCTTTCACCCTTAGATAAGCTTTAGCATTATCGATAGCGGAAAGGATTTTCCGTTTATTCCGGATGATACCCTTATCAGAGAGCAAATCCATCACCTTATCATCACCATATAGGGCTATCTTCTCAGCATTGAAGTAGTCGAAAGACTTCCGGAAATTCTCCCGCTTCTTCAACACAGTGATCCAGCTAAGACCCGCCTGCATCCCTTCTAAGATAAGGAATTCGAACAGCAATCCATCATCATGAATTGGTATGCCCCATTCATAGTCGTGATAGTTAACATAAATCAGTTCTTTATCTTGTACCCATGCACACCTGACCTTATCCATACTACCTCCTTAACCTATGAGCTTGCCTTTAGCTTGCTGGATGACTTGCTTCCCGAACCCGATTGAAGGCTAAGCAGATTCGTATCTATAGAGTAGATGGTGTCCTGCTTGATACGGTGGTTTTCCAGTGCGATGAGGATTAGTTCGTCAAGTAGCTGTGGATAGGTAAACCCGCTCTTCTCCCACAGGTAGTAGGAAAGGGAGCCGGGTATCCCGTTCAGCTCGTTGATGTAGACGATGCCTGTATCATTGTCTATCATAAAGTCGATACGAGCAACGCCTGAGCAGTACAACTCACGGAAAGCATCCTTTGCCATCTTCTGTATCCTTTCGGTAAGCTCATCGGAGATGTCCGCCGGTATTACCCTATCCATCTGCGACATACCTCCGCCACCGCTCTTTGACCCACCAGTCTTAGCACCACCGGTATCCTCCCGGATGTACTTCGCCTGGAAGTCAAGTATTTCGCTTGCTCCCAAAGGTCTTTCACATACGGAATACTTTTGCCGGAATGAGTTTCCCAGTACCGAGCAGTTTATCTCGGTCATGTTGTGTAAGTACTTCTCGGCGATGATTTTGGGGCAGAACTTGGATGCCAGCTCGATAGTCTGATAGAGTTCACTTTCCTTATCTGCCTTCTTTACACCAATGCTAGACCCTGCTATGGCAGGTTTAATGATACAAGGAAAACCAATTTCTGACACAACCTTATCATGAACCGACTGTTCGTCTTCAATCCACTCCTGTTTGTGAAACCATACCCAGTCCAACGTATCCAACCCCATCGAGCGGAAGACATGCTTCATCAGGATTTTATCCATCCCCACAGCACTCGCTATGACATTGCTTCCGGCATAGGGTATGCCTGCGTTATCGAAAACACCTTGTAGGATGCCGTCTTCCACATTAGTCCCATGGTTGACTGGTATAACGGCATCGATGTGGAGTTTCCTTTTGCTGTCATTGAATGCTAGGGGGGACTTAACCTTCTTAACCGTATAGTGAAGACAAGACTCTCCGGCATTCGATGATAGGTAGACCTTATCGGCACGGGCAAGGAGAGCTGGTATGTCCTTGTAGTTATCTATATCGAGGAGGACTTCTCCTGTGTACCACTGGCTGTCCTTTGTTATGTATAGCGGGGCTATGTTGTATTTAGCGGGGTTGAGGTTCTGTATTGCCTGGAGTCCGCTAACGACTGAAACTTCATGCTCGACAGACATCCCGCCGAAGCACACTGCTATGGTTTTCTTCATAAGCGTAAGTATTCCTTTCCCATTTTTGTATAAGCCTGGTTATAAAATAATAAAAGAATTGAGTTTTTGTATAAATGAAAATTCTATCATTAATTTTGGCTGATTTTGCTTATATTTATATTATAAAGTAATAGTAATTTGATTGGAGATTAGATTATGAGTAAATCAAAGATCATTGTTTGTTTAGGCTTATTCATCATTATGATGATGGCTGTCTCTTGTAATGTCGTAGTAAACGATACGCATTACAGAGATGGTGAGGTTAGAGTGTGGATGGAGAATGACCCGGAAAACGGGGTAAACATTGTCGTATTAGGCGATGGATACATCTATGAAGACCTGTATAAGGAGACCGGGGCTTTTGATGTGGAAGTGAATAGGCTTATGGAGTTCTTCTTCTCCAAAAAACCATACAGTGGCTACATCGATAGTTTTAATGTATATGTAGTCTATGCTGAATCCAAGGATAGAGGGGCGGACGATTCCCCCGATGATGATAACAAAGATACTGTGTTCAACTCATCATTCAATTGCTACGATATTGAACGATTGTTATTAATTCAGGATACCGATAAGGCGGATGACTATATACTTGAAGCAGTCGATTCGCTGAGTGATGCCCACATCGTAATGATAACAGTTAATGATGATAGGTATGGAGGTAGCGGAGGATACTATTCGACTACTTCGGCTCATGAGTTATCCACTTTAATCATGCTTCACGAGATTGGTCACAGTTTCGGCAAGTTAACCGATGAGTATGCTGATGAAGCTCTCATCCCTTACTACCCGATAGAAGAAGCTGACAACTACCCGAATGTGGATAGGACAGACAATCTTTCTACGATAAAATGGAATCACTTTATCGGTTTGGAAGGATACGAAATGGTCGGAGCTTATGAAGGCGGTTTTTATCGTACAACGGACATCTGGCGACCAGAGGAGAGCTGTGTTATGCGTGCCTTAAGTACCGAGAACTTCTGTGCCCCCTGTAGGGAAAGCATCGTGAAGAATATATGCCTGGTAACCGGTGTTGCTTATGACTTTCAGGACTTTCTGGATAAAGATGATGTGACACTGGACTTTAAGGATAAGTCCTTCTTCGAGACATTCGCTAAATAGAATTAATTACTAACCTTGAGTTTGGAGTGATTACTATATGTTATATTAGATTTATTTAATAAAAGATGTTTTATTTCTTAGCACCGAATTCATTTATCAATCTATCATCCAGGTCATCGGCGATGAGTCTTATATTATCGATGATGCGCTGGGCTTCATTTTTATCCATTCCTTCGCATTCCCTTTGTCCGAGTAGCCATACCTGGTTTCCTCTTACGGATAGTTTAACGCCGATATAGTAATCATTAAGCTCGAGAAGCCTTCTATAGAAGGCGAGGAGGTTTTCATCGGGAAGCTTCACCACATTGGAAGCTGTATAGAAATAATCCTGGTTATTATAGTTGAAGAAGCCTACTTCAAAGTTGGCTGAACCCTGAATCAAAGACCAAGCCCTGTACTGTTCATTGTATATGGTTGCAGGGTCTATGTTCCAGCCTCTTATTATCTCTTCAATCATGTTCTTATAGGTGTTAAAATCTTGATTTGTTTCTTTACTTTTTTCAAAATCTGCCATTTTTTACTCTCCATTAATTAATGTATTTTGATAAATTTAATATAAACCATATTATTCCATTAGAAAACATGGAATTTAT